>NZ_JBIAHR010000014.1:0-212774 GCF_042870695.1 Streptomyces sp. NPDC006384 | reverse complement strand
CCGAAGGGGACGCCGCCGGTGGTGGAGGGGCCGTCAAAGGTGTCACCATTGCTCGTCGAATCCGGGAGATCGAACTGGGTGCCATCCAGGGCGAGGAGCCGCAGACCTCGCCACCATGCGCCGGGCGTGGCCGGAGTCGCGAGCGGGCCAGCCACCTGTCGGAACACGGTCTCCAAGACGTCCTCGCCGAGACGGGCGCGAGCCCGGCACAAGGATGACCGGTTCACCCCCCCACGAGGGCTCGGCTGCCCGGGATACCGCTGGTCAGCACCCGCAGCACCCCCTCATACGAATCCCGGGCAAACAGACACAGGGCCAGGACGAAGTACACGACCAGCCGAGCTGGCAGAAGACGGCGGCGCCGCTCGGCCCGGTCGTGCTTGGCTGTCGCTGCGTCCACCAGCTCGGCGGTGAATACCTTCGTCAGGATCCCGATCCGCACCCGTTGCCCCGCACCCCACCCCGTCACACGCGGCGCAACGATCTCTGTAGCTCAAAGGCAACTGCATTGGCCGTGACCTCGCCCAGCTCGTACTGAGCCCCGTGGAAGGGCCTGTCTACTCCGGCTGGGCATGCTCACCGCGGACGTGGGCGACCACGAGCGGACGTGGGCGGGGAGAGAACCCCGGAGTCGCCGCAGGGCTCGGCGGCGTCGTCACACCAGCCGGCGTGCCGTCGCCCACCGCGTCAGTTCGTGGCGGTTGGAGAGCTGGAGTTTGCGGAGGACCGCGGAGACGTGGGACTCGACCGTCTTGACGGAGATGTACAGCTGCTTGGCGATCTCCTTGTACGCGTAACCGCGGGCGATCAGGCGCAGGACCTCGCGCTCGCGCTGGGTGAGGCGGTCCATGTCCTCGTCGACCGGCGGGGCGTCGGTGGAGGCGAAGGCGTCCAGGACGAAGCCGGCCAGGCGCGGGGAGAAGACCGCGTCCCCCTCCTGGACGCGGAAGATCGAGTCGATCAGGTCCGTGCCGGTGATCGTCTTGGTGACGTAGCCGCGCGCGCCGCCGCGGATCACGCCGATGACGTCCTCCGCCGCGTCCGAGACGGACAGGGCGAGGAAGCGGACGGGCCGTTCGGTGTCGGCCATCAAGGGGGCGCAGCGGCGCAGGACTTCGACGCCGCCGCCGCCCGGGAGGTGGACGTCGAGGAGGACCACCTCGGGCCGGGTCGCGGTGATGACGGTGACGGCCTGGTCGACGTCGGCGGCCTCGCCGACGACCTCCACGCCGGTCTGCGCGGTCTGGCCGATCTCGGCCTGGACACCGGTGCGGAACATGCGGTGGTCGTCGACGAGGACCACCCGCACCCGGCGCTCCTCCGCGCCGCCGTCAGCCGGTCCCGCCGTTGCGTTGCCCTCGGTGGGGTCACTCATGACGTCTCCTCCGCCCTCTCCATCTCCAGCTCGACCTCCGTGCCGCCGTCCGGCACCGCGCGCAGCCGCGCCGTGCCGCCGTTGCGCTCCATGCGGCCGATGATCGATTCTCTGACGCCCATGCGGTCGGCGGGTATCGAGTCGAGGTCGAAGCCGGGGCCGCGGTCCCTGACGGACACGAAGACCGTCCTGCCCTCGACCTCGGCGTAGACCTGTACCGCGCCACCCTCGCCACCGTACTTGGCGGCGTTCACCATGGCTTCGCGGGCCGCCTGCATCTGTGCGCCGATCCTCTCGTCGAGCGGGCAGTCGCCGACGACCACGACCTCGATGGGCACGCCGTGATTGTCCTCGACCTCCGCGGCGTTGCGTCTGACGGCCTCGGCGAGGGTGGTGGGCTCGTCGTCCTCGTCCTTGCCGTTGCCCTCGGGCTTGTAGAGCCAGGCGCGCAGGTCGCGTTCCTGGGCGCGGGCGAGGCGGCGCACCTCGCCCGCGTTCTCCGCGTTGCGCTGGATCAGGGTGAGGGTGTGCAGCACCGAGTCGTGGACGTGGGCGGCGACCTCGGCACGCTCCTGGGCCCGGATGCGCATCAGCCGCTCCTCGGAGAGGTCCTGTGTCATGCGCACCAGGTAGGGGCCTGCGAGGAGCGTGATGCCGACGAGGACGGCGAGCGCGGCCTGCAGCACGGATCCCAGGTGGGCGGCCGAGCCCTGCAGGACGACGATCCCGGTGACACCGGCCGTCACCAGCAGGACGCCGCCGACCGTGCGGAGCAGGGTGACGGTGCGCCGGTCGCGTCCGACCTCGGCCCAGCGGGCGCGGCGGGCGTTGTCCGCCTGACGCCAGACGAGGGCGACGCCGGCGCCGACGAGCACGAGAGGCCACAGGTAGGCCCGGGCGCCGTTGCCGAGGTCCACGTTGCCCACGAAGACCAGGGCGACGACGACCATGAGGAGCAGGGCGACGATCTGCCCCTTGTCCGGCTTGCGGGCGACGAGTCTGCGGCGGCCGTCGGGAGAGGTCTCGGCCGTGACCAGGGTCGGCGGCTTCTGCGCGTCGACCCCGCCGACCCCGAGCGGTACGAAGAACCAGAAGGCCGCGTACAGCAGCGCGCCGAGGCCGTCGGCCATGAACAGGCCGGCGAAGACGAGCCGTACCCAGACGACGGGCAGCCCGAGATGTCCGGCGAGCCCCCGCGCCACGCCACCGAGCCAGCGTCCGTCGCTGCTGCGGTAGAGCTTGCGCGGCGGCCGCGGGTCGAGGAGCGGTGGTGCTGCGGCGTCCGGCATGCCACTGATGGTCACACGGCCGGCCGAGGGGCGGCATCAGGGTCTGTCCCTAGGGCTCCCCTGATCTTCGGCCGGGGCGGGCCTCGAACGTTTCCCGGGCGTGGGCTCGGGGCCGATATCAGGGTCCGACCAGGGTCGTACCGGCTGCCGCCGTGACATCGCGCCCGTCACCATGGATCCATGACAGAGCACGAGCACGCCGCGACGGGCCCGGGACCCGGTTCCGGGCCCGGTCCGCGTCCGCCCGGGGGCGCCGGCCCGCAGGACACCGGGCCCGCCTCGGCCGCCGCCCGGGCCGCAGGGGCCCCGGGTGGTGCCGGCGCGGACGTCCAGGACGACGCCCCGGGCGTCGCGCAGCCGCCCCACGGGTTCCGGCGCGACCGGCGGCACAAGTCGCTCGCCGGGGTGTGCGCCGGGCTCGGGCGCCAGTGCGACATGGACCCGGTGATCTTCCGCATCACTCTTGCGGTGCTCGCCGCGACCGGTGGCCTCGGCCTGATCTTCTACGGCTTCGCCTGGCTCTTCGTCCCCTACGACGACGAGGAGGAGAACGAGGTGCGCAAGCTGCTGACCGGCCGGGTCGACGGTCAGGCGCTGGCGGCCGTGCTGTTCGCCCTGGTCGGCTGCGGGGTGTTCCTGAGCATGCTGCACAACGGCGGTGTGCTCAGCTTCGCCGTCATACTCTCCCTCCTCCTCGCGGGGGCGGGTTACTGGTCGCGCCACCGCGGTGCCCCGGGCCCCGACCCGCTCGCCGCCCAGGCCGTCGCCGACGCCCCGCCCGAGGCCAAGGCGCCGCCGGCCTCCGTCACCTATCCCTCCTGGTGGCGCGAGCCCATAGTCAAGGACGGCACCCACATCGGCGGGACGGGGTATCTGTGGGGTCCCCGGGACTCCCGCGACCGGGACGTGGCTGCGGCTGCCAACATCGGGCGCGGTGCCTACCGCGACCGGGACGTTCCGGCCTCCCCGTTCGTCCCGCTGCGGCGGTCGCACGGCGTCCACGGCATCGGCGGTCTGATCTTCACGCTCGCCCTGCTCGCCGGTTTCCTCGGCACCCGGCTGATGTGGGACGAGCACTCGCTCGGCACAAGCCTGCAGACCGGCCTGGCCTGCGCGCTGGCGGTCTTCGGCGTCGGCATCGCCGTCAGCGCGTTCCTGGGCCGCACCGGAGCCGGTTCGGTCTTCCTGGCGATCGTGACGGCGGGTCTGCTCGCCGGCTCGGCCGCCCTGCCCGAGAAGGCGGCCACCGACTGGGTACGGACCACCTGGAAGCCCGCCACGGTGTCCGAGGTCCGTCAGGGGTACGACATCGGTACGGGCACCGGCACCCTCGACCTGTCCCGGCTGGAGCTCGCGGAGGGGCAGACGGTGACCACCCGGGCCGATGTGGGCGTGGGCCGAATACGGGTCGTCGTGCCGCAGGACGTGACCGTGCGGCTCAGCGCGGAGGTGGGCGTCGGCGACATCCAGCTGCCCGGTGACGACGCGAAGGACGTGGACGTGGCACCCGGCAAGCGCCAGGACGTCACCCTGTCCCCCGCCACCGGCGCCGAAAGCGCCGGCACCCTCGTCCTCGATCTCCAGGTCGGCCTCGGACAGGCGGAGGTGGCCCGTGCTGCGTCATAGCTTCCAGCCCGGCCGGCTGGTCGCCGGCGTCTTCCTGACCCTGGCGGGCGTGCTCTACGCCGGTGACGGGGGTGGTCTGTGGGACATCCCGTGGTTCGTGATCTTCCCCGTCGTCACCGGCGGTCTCTGCCTGGCCGGCGTGGTCGGGACCGTGGCCGGGTCGGTGCACCGGCGCCGGAGCAGGCTTCGACGGACGGAGACGGAGACGGGCGCGAAGACGGGCGCGGAGGCGGACGACACCCGGGCGGACCTCACCGGCTGACCGCACCGGACACACCGGCACCGCGCACACCGGCACCGCGCACACCGGCACCGGACCGACCGGCACCGGACCGACCGGCACCGGACCGACCGGCACCGGCTGATGCGCACGGCCGACGGCTGACGGCGCGCAGGGCACAGGCGCGCAGGGTGCTCAGTCCGTCACGTCGATCGCGTACCGGTTCGTCTCCGCGCCCGCGCTCGTGACCACCTGGACCTCCACCCGCCCCGGCTCCACGTCCGCCGGCACCGGCACGGTCAGCAGGGCGTCCGTCGGGTTGCTGAAGCCGCCGGGCACGGGGACCAGCGGCACGTGGACGTGGACGGTGCCGATGCGGACGACCATGCGCGACAGGCGGTCCGCGCGCTGCGCGCCGGGCGGGACGAAGCCGGCGCCGCGGATCTCGATGTCGTCGCCGGTGCGGATCGGGGCGTCCAGGTCACCGGCCTCCCGCGCCCGGACCACGGAGAGGATCACGGGCCGGCCGCCCTCCGCGTACTTTCCGGCCAGGTAGGTCGCCGCCGAGACCAGCACGACCACGGCGAGCCCCCAGGGCAGGTCGGGCAGCTGCTCGGGCCGCCGGGCCAGCCGTACCGCCGCGAAGGCCAGGGCGACCGTGCTGATCACGACGTACTGGATGTCGGCGAACGTCCCGCGTCCCGCGTCGTCGGTCAGCAGGTCGGCCGCACGGGGCCGGTCGGCGCGCACCTTCTGCAGGCGCTGTCCCCGCACCCGCAGCCCGACCACCCGGCGTACCAGCACCGCGATCCCGCACACCACCGCCAGCACGGTCACCGCTCCGGCACCGCGGGCGAGGCCGAGCCCGGAGATCAGGGCGTCCCGCCGCTCGTGCCCCGAGGCCGCGGCCAGCTGCCCGGCCAGGACGAGCACCGCGTAGGCGACGAAGAGCACCCAGGCCGCGGCCACGGTCCGGGACGTGGACAGGCGGTTGTCCTCGCCGATGACGGGGGCGAGCGCTCCGCCGCGCGCCCGGTGGAACCAGGACGCGGCCGTGAGCGCGCCGGCCACGACCACGGCCGCCGCCAGTCCGGCGGTGCGGGCGGCCGACCAGCCGGCGCCGACCGCCGTGAGGGACTGCGCGAGCAGCAGCGCCACGACCGCCGCCCACGCGGCGGCCGTCGTGCGGCGCCCCAGTCCCGCGAGCCACGCCTCGCCCTCGGCCCGGCCGCGTTCGGCGACGGCCTCCGCGGACTGGGTCAGCTCCTCGGAGACCCACTGCCGGGAGGCCGAGGCCGAGTGGGCCACCGCGGCCGGCAGTCCCTGGCCGGCCGCGAACTCGTCCCGCCTGCGCAGGAACGCGGCGACCGCCCGGCGGTGCCCCTCACGGGCGCCGTGCGGGCAGTCCCCGCAGGTGCAGCCGCCCTCGTGCGGCGCCCCGTACCCGGCCCCGTGCCCACCCCGACCCGGACCGCTCCCGTGTCTCGCCTCCTGCACCGCCACGCCCGACGCCCGCCTTCCCGAAGCCTGCCCAGACACCTGCGGCGCACCTCGCGCCGGCACTCGTAAGTCCCTTGGTACGGAAGCGAATTGTGCCTTACGCCACGCCCTGCGCGCCCGGCGTCCCCGGCCTCCTCTGCCCAGCACGGGTGACGCGCGGACCGCTGCGTTGACCCGGCACTCCGCGCCGGCCCGGTGGTGTGATCCGCTGCGGAGGGCGCCGGCCCGGCCGCAGACTGGCCGTATGACACCGAATGCTGCGGACACCGCCGACTGGGCCTCCTTCAAGGCCGCCGACCCCGGACTCGCCGCTCTCGTCGAGGCGCGTTTCGGGGCGTACACGCATCACACACTGGCGACCCTGCGCCGGGACGGGTCGCCCCGCACCTCGGGGCTGGAGGTCCGTTTCCTCGGCGGCGAGCTGTGGTTCGGCATGATGCCCGGCTCGCTCAAAGCGCTCGACCTGCGCCGCGACCCGCGCTTCGCGCTCCAGGCCAACCCCGGTGAGGGCACCGGGATGGGCGGGGGCGACGTCAGGATCTGCGGACGGGCGATCGAGGTCGACGACCCGGAGACCAAGGGCGGATACGTGAAAGAGGTGGAACCGCCGCAGCCGTTCCACCTCTTCCGCACCGAGCTGACGGAGGTCGTGCGGACCTACGTCGAGGACGACAGGTATCTCGTCGTCCAGGTCTGGAAGCCCGGAGAGCCGGTGCGCACTCTCAGGCGGACGTGACCGTCGGGACTACTCCCACTCGATGGTGCCCGGCGGCTTCGAGGTGACGTCGAGGACGACACGGTTGACGTCCTCGACCTCGTTGGTGATGCGGGTGGAGATCTTGGCGAGGACCTCGTACGGCAGGCGCGACCAGTCGGCCGTCATCGCGTCCTCGGAGGAGACCGGGCGCAGCACGATCGGGTGACCGTAGGTGCGGCCGTCGCCCTGGACGCCGACGGAGCGGACGTCGGCGAGCAGCACCACGGGGCACTGCCAGATGTCGCGGTCGAGGCCGGCCGCCGTCAGCTCCTCGCGGGCGATGGCGTCGGCCTCGCGGAGCAGGTCGAGCCGCTCCTTGGTGACCTCGCCGACGATGCGGATGCCGAGGCCCGGACCGGGGAAGGGCTGGCGCTGGACGATCTCCTCGGGCAGGCCGAGCTCCTGGCCGACCATGCGGACCTCGTCCTTGAACAGCTTGCGCAGCGGCTCGATGAGCTTGAACTCGAGGTCCTCGGGCAGGCCGCCCACGTTGTGGTGGGACTTGATGTTGGCCGCGCCGGTGCCGCCGCCGGACTCGACGACGTCCGGGTAGAGGGTGCCCTGGACGAGGAACTCCACGGCCGGGCCCTCGTCGGCGATGATCTCGGCCTGGGCCTGCTCGAAGACGCGGATGAACTCGCGGCCGATGATCTTCCGCTTCTCCTCGGGGTCGGTGACCCCCTTGAGCGCGTTCAGGAAGCGCTCCTGCGCGTCGACGACCTTCAGCTGGACGCCGGTCGCGGCGACGAAGTCCTTCTCGACCTGCTCGGTCTCGCCCTTGCGCATCAGGCCGTGGTCGACGTAGACGCAGGTCAGCTGGGAGCCGATGGCCTTCTGGACGAGGGCGGCGGCGACGGCGGAGTCCACGCCGCCGGACAGGCCGCAGATGGCGCGCTTGTCGCCGACCTGCTCGCGGATGGCCGCGACCTGCTCCTCGATCACGTTGCCCGTGGTCCAGTCGGGGGTCAGGCCCGCGCCGCGGTACAGGAAGTGCTCCAGCACCTGCTGTCCGTGCGTGGAGTGCATCACCTCGGGGTGGTACTGGACGCCGTAGAGCTTCTTCTCGTCGTTCTCGAAGGCGGCGACCGGGACGACGTCCGTGGAGCCGGTGACGGTGAAGCCCTCGGGGGCGGCGGAGCAGGCGTCGCCGTGCGACATCCACACGGCCTGCTCGGCGGGGGTGCCCTCGAAGAGGGTGGAGGAGTTCTTGGAGACGTGCAGTTCCGTACGGCCGTACTCGCGGGCGCCGGAGTTGTCGACGGTGCCGCCGAGGGTCTGCGCCATCAGCTGGAAGCCGTAGCACATGCCGAAGACGGGGACGCCGGCCTCGAAGAGGGAGCGGTCGACGGTCGGGGCGCCGGGCTCGTAAACCGACGAGGGGCCACCGGAGAGGATGATGGCCGCCGGGTTCTTGGCGAGCATCTCCTCGACCGGCATGGAGCTCGGCACGATCTCGCTGTAGACCCGCGCCTCGCGGACGCGACGGGCGATGAGCTGGGCGTACTGCGCACCGAAGTCGACGACCAGGACGGTGTCGGGGGCGGCGGCAGCGGGAGTCGCTGATGACACGGGGTGCCTTCCGGCGGTCGGGCGGGGGTCTTGTACTTCCGATTCTACCGAGACGGGCGGAGAGAACGTCCCGCCCCGGCGTCCCGCCCCCGCGGGGCGCCCCGCGGGCCGCCCTCGCACCCGCTCTGCGCCCGGCCCCGTGGGCTGCCTCACGCCGTCCCGCATCCCGCTCCTCACGCCGTCCCGCATCCTGCTTCCCGCTTCCGCGGGCCTGCCCCACGTCCGTCCCGGGCCCGGACCGCGGGCCCCGCCCCAGCGTCTCGTCTCACCATCCGAACCGGCTTGGACACCGTCCGCCGCCGGGGCATACTGGGCGCATGCTCACGCACCCGACCTTCGTCTTTACCTATGGCAACCGGCCCACCGGCTGCCATGGTCGTGCTGCTTGAGCAACTGACAAGCGACTTCCCAGGCGCCCCGGGCCGACAAGGTCCGGGGCGCCTGTCGTTTCCGGTCCTGCCGGCTCCGGGGCACCGCCACCCACTCTCCGGCGAGGAGCTCCCGACATGACCGTCACCACGGCAGACAAGACCGGTGCCCGCACGACCGAGGCCGCCGACCTGATCACCGGTGCCCGTGAACGCATCGACGCGCTGGACGACCGGATCATCGGCCTGATCCAGGAACGGATGGCCGTGTCCGCCGTCATCCAGGAGGCGCGGATCACCTCCGGCGGCCGGCGCGTGAACCTCTCCCGCGAGATGGACGTCCTCGGCCACTACAGCGAGGCGCTGGGCAAGCCGGGCACGGCGCTGGCGATGACGCTGCTGGAGCTGTGCCGGGGTCGTATCTGAGTTCGGGCGCGCTCTCACCCGTACGGCGCGTGACCGCCACGCGGGACGCTTCGTTGGTCCCGGTGTCCGTGCCAGCCAGGGACGGGCCCGACACAGAACCACGCGTGGCTCGCTGGAGCGATGAGACGTACGCATCGTGCCGTACGTCGTGGGACCTCGCTCCGGGAGGTGACCGGACGGCAGGGGACAGCAGCCCGGTCGCACAAGAGAACGGCCGGCTCCGGGGACGCCCGGAGCCGGCCGACGGGAAGCCCCGGGCCCGGGCTCCCCTCCCGACTCCCTCGTCTCTCCCGACTCCCTCGTCTCCCCTGATTCCCGACCTTGTCGTACTCGCGGCGCTTCCCCGTGCCGCTCCCGAAGCGCCGGTGCCGCCCTGACGTCGGCGCCGGCCGGGAAGGGCCCCGCGGCTCCCGCCGGCCCCGCGGGGCCCTTCGCATGCCTGTGGCGCAGACCACATAAGAATTCTGTGAGTTCGGGACAACCATTCACAGGGTTCACTGATCAAACACGCGAACAGATGAACCAAGGGCCGACCCGCGCCACCACGCGCGGAGGCCTCCCTGACTCGCTCACGTACCGAGCACACGCGGTACGCCGGACTTCCCGAGGTCTTCATGAAGCTTCGTCGCTCCATGGCAGCAGCGGCTGCCACGGCAGTGATAGCCCCCTTGGCGCTGCTCGCGGCCCCCGCCGCCTACGCCGAGACCCAGTCCCCGTCCGCCTCGACCAGCACGTCCACGGACGGGAAGACGCCGGAGGAGACGCAGTCCGGGACGCCGGCCGCCTCCCCGTCCGCCTCCGAGACGAGCACCCCCGCCGCCTCCCCGAGCGCGACGGACACCGAGACCGCGGAGCCCGACGCCTCGCAGTCCAGCACCGCCACCTCCACTCCCACGTCCCCGGCGCCGAGCACCTCCGCTCCCGAGGAGGAGGAGCCGGAGGAGCCGGAGGTCCCGCTCTGCGAAGAGATCGACGAGAACTACGACGACGCCAAGGTGTCCGCGACCGTCAAGGGCCTGCCCGGCAAGATCGTGGCCGGCGACGGTTACCACCCGTTCGAGCTCGTCGTCACGAACGAGTCGAAGACCGAGGTCAAGGAGATCGCGTTCTACGCCGAGGTGGAGAACTACGAGATCGAGGAGACGAAGTTCCTCAGCCCTCACGTCGACCTCGAGTTCAAGAACCCGGAGAGCGGCAAGTGGGAGCGCATCGGCAACGACGAGTGGGCCGGTGACTACTTCTACTTCCTGGAGAAGCTGAAGGCCGAGGCGAGCGATTCCATCGATCTGCGGGTCAGCATCGACGCCAAGGCCCCGGCCGGTGACGCCTACTCCTTCGCCGCCGGCGCCTACCTGGACAACGTCGACGGCCAGGAGTGCATCGCCACGGGTTGGGGACAGTACGACTTCCAGGTCCTGAAGCCCGGCTCCGGCAACCCCGCGCCGGGAACCGCCACGCCGAGCGACAAGAACGGCACGGACGGCAAGGGCGGCAAGCCCTCGGTGAAGCGGCCGCAGGGCAACGTCTCCGAGCTGCCGACCGGCAGCCTCGCCGAGACCGGTTCCAGCTCCGCACTGCCGATGATCGGCCTCGCCGGCGGTCTCGCGGTCGTCGTCGGCGGCGGCGCGGTGTTCGTCGTCCGGCGCCGCAAGGCCGGTGCCGAGGCGTAACGGCTGACGGCACGGCCCGCCACAGAACGGGAAGGACCTGCGCTCGGAGGGGGGCGCAGGTCCTTTTCCCTTGCCCGCGTGCCGCTACCTCTTCGGCGGCACCGCCGGTATCCCGAGGAACGGCAGCCGCAGCGCGCCGAACGCCTCCGCCGGGACCGCCGGTGACTTCGGCTCGACGGGCGTCAGCCGCCGGTACGCCGTGCCCTGCGCCGGACGCGGGTCCTCGTCGCCCTTGTTGGGCCAGTACGACATCGCCCGCTCGGCCTGCGCCGTGATGGTCAGGGACGGGTTGACGCCCAGGTTGGCGGAGACCGCGGCGCCGTCGACGACGGAGATGCCGGGGTGGCCGTAGAGCCGGTGGTAGGGGTCGATGACGCCGCTCTCGCGGGAGGCGCCGATCGGGCAGCCGCCGAGGAAGTGGGCGGTGAGCGGGGTGCCCATCAGCTCGCCGACGTTGGAACCGGCGAAGCCGTTGATCTCGGCGGCCAGGGCTCTGGCGCCCTCGGTGGCCGCCTTTATCTGCTTGGGGTTGGGCGAGCCGTGGCCCTGGCGGGCGGTGAGCAGGCCCCTGCCGACGCCCCCCGGTTTCAGACAGGTCGTCAGGGAGTTGTCCAGCGACTGCATCACCAGGCCGATGATGGTGCGCTCCGACCACCTGCGGTTGGACAGGGAGCGCAGCGCCTGCAGCGGGTGCCGGGCCGCGTTTCCGAGGAAGCCCAGGACGCGGGAGGCGCCGGAGGCGTCGGGGCCGGCGTAGGGGACCTGGAGGATGGACAGGCTGCCCATCGAGTTGGAGCCCTTGCCGTAACGGACGGGCTCGATGTGGGTGTCGGCGTCCGGGTGGACGGACGACGTGATGGCGACGCCGCGCGTGAAGTCGGCCCGTGGCTGTCCGGTGGCCCTGCGGTAGCGGCGGTCACTGGTCAGGGCGCCGACCAGGGCCTCGGAGTTGGTGCGGGTCAGCTCGCCGAGCCGGTCGGACAGGCGGGGCAGTTGGCCGCCCGCCTTCATGCGGTGCAGCAGGGTCTGGGTGCCGTAGGTACCGGCGGCGAGGACGACGCGGCGGGCGGTGAAGGTGCGGCCGGCGCTCTTCCTGCGGTGGGTGGGGAGGGTGGCCACCGCGAAGCCGCCGCGCGAGTCCTCGGTGACCGAGACGACCGTCGTCATCGGGTGCACGACGGCGCCCGCCTTCTCGGCGAGGTACAGGTAGTTCTCGTTGAGGGTGTTCTTCGCGCCGTGCCGGCAGCCGGTCATGCACTCGCCGCACTCGTTGCAGGCCCTGCGGTCGGGGCCCGCGCCGCCGAAGTACGGGTCGGGCACCCGCTCCCCCGGCTTCGCCCGCACCGTGCCGTCGGCGTCCTCGCCGTCGCCGAAGAAGACGCCGACCGGCGCCATGTGGAAGGTGTCGCCGACGCCCATGCGTTCGGCGGCGGCCTTCAGGTGCACGTCGGAGGGGGTCGTCGTCGGGTTGAGGCGGACGCCGAGCATGCGGCGGGCCTGGTCGTAGTACGGCCTCAGCTCCTCCTCCCAGTCGGTGATGTCCCGCCACTGGGGGTCCTCGAAGAAGGGCTTCGGCGGTACGTAGAGGGTGTTGGCGTAGTTGAGGGAGCCGCCGCCGACGCCCGCGCCTGCCAGGACCATGACATTCCCGAGCAGATGGATGCGCTGGATGCCGAACATGCCGAGCCTCGGGGCCCAGAGGTAGTTCTTCAGGTCCCAGGAGTTCTTCGGCAGCGTCGCGCGGGTGAAGCGGCGGCCGGCCTCCAGTACGCCGACGCGGTAGCCCTTCTCGGTGAGACGCAGGGCGGACACGGAGCCGCCGAAGCCGGAACCCACCACGACGACGTCGTAGTCGTACCCGTCCTCGCGCCCGTGCCCGCCCGCCTTCTCGACCGCGTTCTCGCCCGCGTTCTCGTCCCGGGCCCGGACGGACTTCTCCTGCGACACGTGCTCTCCTCGTCGAGAACGGGTGGACTGGGGACCGCTGTTCAGGCGCTCAGCGGAAGCGGAGGGCCTTCATCAGCCGCAGGCTCCGGCTCATGAACGCCGCGTACTTCTCGTCGTCCATGCCGAGCGACGGCGCCATCGGCAGCAGCCGCTGGTGGGCGACGGTCTGCGCCTCGGTGTACTTGAGGATGCCCTCGGAGCCGTGCCGGCGGCCGAGGCCGGAGTCCTTCATGCCGCCCATCGGCGACCGGACGCTGCCGTAGGCGGGCGCGTAGCCCTCGTTGATGTTGACGGTGCCGGTGCGCAGCCGGGCGGCGATCTCGCGGCCGCGCCGGGCGTCCTTCGTCCACACCGAGGAGTTCAGGCCGTACGGCGTGGAGTTGGCGCGCTCGACCGCCTCGTCCTCGGTGGTGAAGCGGTAGACGGAGACGACCGGGCCGAAGGTCTCCTCGGTGCACACCGTCATGGGGGCGGTGACGCCCTCGAGGATGGTCGGCTCGTAGAAGTACGGGCCGACGTCGGGGCGGGCGACGCCGCCGGCGATCAGCTTCGCGCCGTGCGCGAGGGCGTCCTCGACGTGCCGCCGGACGGTCTCCAGCTGCCGCTCCCCCACCAGCGAGCCCATGTCGGCTCCGTAGGCGAGGGAGGTGCCGAGCCGCATCGCCTTCGTGCGGGCGGCGAAGCGGTCCAGGAAGGCGTCGGCGACCGACTCGTGGACGTAGAGCCGCTCGATGGAGATGCACAGTTGGCCGGCGGAGGAGAAGCAGGCGCGGACGGCGCCCGCCGCGGCCTTCTCGATGTCGGCGTCCTCCAGGACCAGCATGGCGTTCTTGCCGCCGAGTTCGAGGGAGACGCCGACCAGGCGGGCGGCGGCGCCCTGGGCGACCTCGCGGCCGGTGCGGGTGGAGCCGGTGAAGGAGACGTAGTCGGCGTGCCTGACGACCTCGGGGCCGACGACCGGGCCCTCGCCGAGGACGACCTGGAAGACCTCGGCGGGCAGGCCGGCCTCGATGAGCAGGTCGCGTGCCCACAGGGCGGTCAGGCAGGTCTCGGTGTCGGGCTTCATGACGACCGCGTTGCCCGCGACGAAGGCGGGGAGCGCGTCGCCGACGGACAGCTCCAGCGGGTAGTTCCAGGGGGCTATCTGGCCGACGACACCGCGCGGGTGGCGCAGTTCGGTGACCTTCGTCAGCGCCGGGACGGCGCCGGCGTGCCGCTTCGGCCTCAGGTAGGCGGCGGCGCGGCGGCCGTAGTGCCGGGCGGCGATGGCGACGGCCTGGACCTCCTCGTGGGCGTGCAGGCGTGCCTTGCCGGTCTCCAGCTGGATGAGGTCGAGGACCTCGGCCTGGCGTTCCAGCACCAGGTCGTGGAAGCGCAGCAGGACGGCGGCGCGCTCCCGCACCGGCGTCCTCTCCCACACGGTCTGGGCGGCGCGGGCCCGTTCGAAGGCCCCTGCCACGTCCTCGGGCGTCGACTCGGGCAGGTCGGCCAGCTTCTCGCCGGTGAACGGCGTGTGGTTGGCGGTCCGCCCGGACCCGGCGACGCCCTTGGTGAGCTGGGCGACCAGCTCCGGGGTCACCACGTCCGCCGCGGTGCGGGCGCCCGCGGGCGCGGGGGCGAGGGGATTGGTGCGGATGGTCTCCGGGGCCTGCGCGTCCGTCATGAGCCGCAGCGTATGACGCCGGACGGGCTTTGTGTACCCGTGGGTAACGAGGATTCACGGAGTACTCACACGCCGCCAGCGATCGCTGGCAACGAACGTGCTGATCAGCGCGTTGCCCGGGGCGGACGGGCCCGCCCGCCGGGGCCCGCGGTCAGAGCCGGTCGACCTCCCAGTTGTCGATGACCGTCCGGGCGATCTCGCGGCCCTCGTCGGCGAAGTAGCCGTTGTGCGGGTAGTCGATCATCAGCCGGTACATGTCGCCGTCGTCCGCCCGGTAGTACACGATGTGCAGCTCGCGTCGGCGGGGGTTCTGGAGGTCCTCCGTCGTGTAGGTGATGACGTTCTCGGCGGCCTTGCGGCCCCGGTACTCGGTCTCGCCCGGCTCGCCCCTGGGCGCGGGCTCGTCGGCGATGTCCCGGGAGTAGTCGCCGTCCTTGAGCGTGTCCCACTCCGCCCACGCCGCGGCCGCCGCGGTGGCCGGGATCCTGCCGTCCTTGTCGTCCTTCTTGATGTCCCGGTCCACCTGGACCGTCACCGCGCCGCTCGGGTCCGTGAACGTCTCGTCGGTGCCGTCCCACTCCTCGTCCGCCTCGTGCTTCTGCCGGACGAACGCGGACGGCACGGCGACGGACATGCCGGCCTTGCCGCCGAGCGTCCGCTTCTCCCAGCCCTTCGGCAGCGGGCCCGCGAACGGGTCCGCGACCAGCAGGTACGCCCCCACCGCCGCGGCGACGGCCACCGCGCCGAGCGTGATCCACACCCCGCGCCCCGGGCGCACACCCCGGCCGCCCGGGCCGGTCCGTGTGACCACCCGGGTGGGCTGCGGCGCGGGCGGGGCGGCGGCGGCCTCCAGCAGGGCACGTACCCGGGCGGCGTCCGGGCGGCGCTCCGGGTCCTTGTCCAGCAGGCCCGTGATCACCTCGGCGAGCGGTCCCCGCGCGGCGGCGGGCGGCGCCG
Source organism: Streptomyces sp. NPDC006384 (assembly GCF_042870695.1). NCBI lineage: Bacteria > Bacillati > Actinomycetota > Actinomycetes > Kitasatosporales > Streptomycetaceae > Streptomyces > Streptomyces sp. NPDC006384. The sequence goes on along the minus strand of NZ_JBIAHR010000014.1, from coordinate 197,407 downwards.
GCGCGGCGTTGAGCACCGACTGGAGGGTGGCCGGGGTGTTGCTGCGGCGGAACGGCGAGACGCCCTCCGTCGCCGCGTACAGCACCACACCCAGCGACCACAGGTCGCTCGCCGGGCCGGGCCGCCGGCCCAGCACCCGCTCCGGGGCGATGTACTCGGGCGAGCCGACGAAACCGCCGGTGTCGGTCAGTCTGGTCTCGCCCTCGGTCTGCGCGATGCCGAAGTCGGTGAGGACGACCCGGCCGTACCGGCCGAGCAGCACGTTGTCCGGTTTCACGTCCCGGTGCAGGACGCCCGCCGCGTGCGCGGCCTCCAGCGCGCCGAGCACCTCCAGGCCGATCCGGGCGGCCTCGCGCGTCTCCAGCGTGCCTTCCTGCAACGCGTCGCCCAGCGAACGGCCCCGTACCAGCTCCATCACGATCCAGGGCCGGCCGTCCACCACCGCGACGTCGTACACGCCGACCACGGCCGGGTGGTCGAGCCGGGCCGCGGCGCGCGCCTCGCGCCGCATCCGCTCGAAGACCTTGTCCCGCTCGTGCTCGGGGAGGTGGTCGGGTACGCGGGGTTCCTTGACGGCGACCTCGCGGTCCACGGTCTCGTCCTTCGCCCGCCACACGGTGCCCATGCCGCCGTGTCCGAGCTTGGCGATCAGCCGGTACCGGCCCGCGATCAGCCGTCCGGCGCCCGGCTCCCGGACGTCCGCGCGCGCCGGCGCGGGGGCCGGCGCGGGGGCCGGCGCGGGGGCCGGCGCGGGGTGCGCGTCCTGCGCGGAGGGCGGCACGGGCTGCCCGGGGGCCGGCGCGGGGTGCGCGGCAGCCGGCGCGGGGGCCGGTGCGGCCTGGGCGGGGACCGCGTACGGGTTGCCGGGGTGCGGTACCGCGGCAGGCGGATGCGGACGCGGACGCGGCGGTTGCAGCTCGAAACTCGTCGGCTCGCCGGACATGCCCCTGCGTCCCCCGTCGTGACTCATGAACCATCCATATCGCGTCACGCCCCCCGGCATCCACCGCCCGGGGAACGTGGTCACCAACCCGTGACGCGCCGGCGCACTTCCCCTGTCCGGGCCCCTACCGGGGCGTGTCCGCCGGTCCCGGCGCCGTCGCCGGCCCGGACGCCTGCCGGGTCACGGTCACCGTCGCGGTGGGCACCCCGGTGCCCTCCCCGGGGGCGCCCGAGGAGGGCACGGGCCCGAGTCCCGGCGAGGAGGCGGGCGGGGACGCCGACGGCGGTGTGCCGGGCACGGAGGCCGTCGGCGCGCCGCCTCCGCCCCCGTCGCCGCCGTCGTCCGCGAGCAGCACCGCCGAGACGCCCGCGCCGGCCGCCGCGGCGACGAGCAGCGCCGCCAGGAGGACGCCCCGCGTGGAGTACCGCGGCCCGCCGGTGCCGTACGGCGCGGGCGTGCGGCCGGTGTCCAGGTAGGCGCGGAGCAGCCGTTCCGCCTCCGCGGCGTCCATCCGCCGTGCCGGATCGCGTTCCAGCAGGCCCCGTACGACGGGCAGGAGCGGCGCGGCCTGCTCGGGCGGCCGGATCTCCTCGGAGACCACGGCGTGCAGGATGCCGCCCAGCGAGTCGCGGTGGAAGGGCGAGACGCCGCTGACGATCGCGCACAGCAGCACGCCCAGCGACCACAGGTCGGACTCCGGCCCGGCACCGGCCCCGGACATCCGCTCGGGGGCGGTGTACTCGGGCGAGCCGACGAAGGTACCGGTCTCGGTGAGCGTGGTGGAGCCCGCGACCTGGGCGACGCCGAAGTCGGTGAGGACGACCCGGCCGTCGTCGGCGACCAGCACGTTGGAGGGTTTCACGTCCCGGTGCAGGATCCCGGCCGCGTGCGCGGTGCTCAGCGCCTCGAGCAGGGCGACGCCGATCCGGGCGGCCTCGGGGGCGTCGACGGGACCGTGGGAGAGGACCCGGTCGGCGAGCGAGCCGCCGTCGACCAGTTCCATGACCATGTACGCCCGTTCCTGGTCCTCGACGACGTCGTGGACGACGATGACGTGCGGATGCCGCAACTGGGCGACCGCGCGCGCCTCCCGCAGAGTGCGCTCGCGGCGCCGCCGTGCCTCGGCCGCGGAGAGCGTGTCGTCACGGGGCAGCGCCTTGACGGCCACCTCCCGGCCGAGGAGCTGGTCGGTCGCCCGCCACACGATGCCCATGCCACCGCGGCCGAGCCGCTCGTGGAGCCGGTAACGGCCCGCGATGACACGCCCGCCCGCCCCCTCGGTCATCATGCGCCCATCATGCCCCACACGAACGCGCCGACTCGGGGCGCCGGACGGCGCATGGCCGACAACCGACGGGCGCACGGGCGCTGCCGGCCCGCTCTCGCACATGCGTGCGGCAGGTGTCAGGGGGCCGGCTTCTCCTGCCAGCTGCGCAGCACGGCGTCGAAGCGGTCGCTCGCCTGTGGCCAGTCCTGCGCGGGCGCGGCCATGTAGATGACGTACTCGACGCCGTCCCGGGACATGTACATCTCCTCGACCGCGCGGCGCGGCCCGGCGACGTAGGGCGGGTCCTTGGCCAACGCCGTCCAGGTGTACTCCCACCGGGCGCTGGCGCGGTCGCGGTAGGTGGAGCGTTCGAGCGTCAGGCGCCGGTAGTCGACGAGCCGTTGGAGCTGCTGCTCCAGGTCGAGCTGGTGGGCGTAGGGGTCGTCGAAGTCGGGCGCGGTGTCCACGGCTATGCGTACGAAGTGGTGGCCGCCGTCGGGGGTGTAGTCGACCTGCCGCAGGGTGCCGCCGCCCTCGAGCTCCTGCCGCTCCCAGCCCGGGGGCAGGGAGAGGCTGAAACCCAGCGGGTCGTTATGGCGCTCCCAGCCGGCCGGGACGGACCCGGTGGGACTCTCCTCCCCGGAGGACGCCGAGGCAGAGGGGGACGCCGGGACGGACGCCGGGGCGGAGGGGCCGGGCGACGGGCCCGCGGCGGCACCGGGTCCCGTCCCCCCGTCCTTGTCCTGCGTCTGCAGCACCGCGGCGGTGCCGCCGCCGACCAGGGCGGCCACCGCGACCACCAGGGCGAGTGTCCGCAGGCGGCGGCGCGGGCGGGCGGGCGCGCCGGCCGCCGGGGGGTGGCCCATGGGGGGCGTGCCGCCGTTCGCGGTGGGTCCGTTCACGGGCGGGTACGGCGTCTGCGCGGCCGCCGTGCCGGAGTGCCCCGGGTCGGCCGGGCGGGCCGGGCCGTGTCCGGTGCCCGTGTACCGCGTCGGGACGTACGCCTGGGCCGCGTCCGGGCGCCGGCCCTCGGCCGCCTCGGCGAGCAGCTGCTCGGTCTCGGTCACGCCGGGCCGGTCGGCCGGATCCTTGCGCAGCAGGGCGCTGATGACGGGCGCGAGCGGGCCGGCGTACAGGGGGTCGTCGGCCTCCTCCTCGACGACCGCCTGCATGGTGGTCAGCGGCGAGGTGCGGCGGAACGGCGACCTGCCCTCCACCGCGGTGTAGAGCGTCGCGCCGAGCGCCCACAGGTCGGAGGCGGGTCCCGGATCGTGGCCGCGCACCCGCTCGGGCGCCAGGTAGTCGACGGAGCCGACGACCTCGCCGGTGCGGGTGATGGTGCTGTCGCCCTCGATCTGGGCGATGCCGAAGTCGGTGAGCAGCACCCGGCCGTCGTCGGCGAGCAGGACGTTGCCGGGCTTGACGTCGCGGTGCAGGACCCCGGCGGTGTGCGCGGCGCGCAGGGCGCGCAGCACCCACAGGCCGACCCGGGCCGCCTCCCGCGGCTCGACCCGTCCGTTCTCCTTGACGGCGTCGGCCAGGGAGCGGCCCTCGACCAGCTCCATCACGATCCACGGCCGGCCGTCGTGTTCGAGGACGTCGTGCACGGTGACGACGGCCGAGTGGTTGATCCGCGCCGCCGCGCGCGCCTCGCTCCGGGTGCGCGCCAGCAGAACGGCCTGGTCGCTCTCGGAGACGTACAGCGCGGCGGTCAACTCCTTGACGGCGACGGTGCGGTGGAGCACCTCGTCGTGGGCCCGCCACACCCGGCCCATGCCGCCGCTGCCGATGGACTCGCCGAGCCGGTAACGGCCCGCCACGAGCCGGCCCTGCATCTGATTCACGTTGCCCCGCAATGGTCTTGTCAAGGTCAGACTAGGGACCGGATCCCGTCCGGGGAACGGGTGGGGCGGCCCGGAGGCCGCTCTGTGACGGTTGTCGCTTCCCGCGCCGGGAGGCAACCACCGGGGCGGTCACCGCGTCGTCCGGCGGGCACGCGCGTGGTCCCCCGTCCGCCCCAAGTGCCGTCAGCCCGTGTACTGGTAGGTCGCCGAGGCCTGTTCGAAGAGCCGGGTCACCTCGTCGCGCTCCGTCTCGGGGCCGCGTACCTGCACCACGTGGTAGCGCCCGTCGATGAGCATCGCGAGGTTGCGCACGTACCGCTCGCCTCCTTGGGCACCGGTCCAGGTGAACTGCCCCTCGGCCATGGCGCGTCCGCCCACGTCGATGCGCTTCAGCCCGCCCGCGGTGGCCCAGCTGGAGGCGCGGTAGGGCGCCAACTCGGGTTCGCTGTCGCGCTGGTAGGCCAGCGGGTCGGTGCCGTGCTCGTCCGCGCCGTCCCGGCCGGGCACGACGACGAGCTCGAAGTCGCCCTTGGAGTAGACGACTTGTCCGCTGCCGTTGCGCGGGGTGCGGGTCCAGCCCTCGGCGACGGCGACGCGGAAGCCCTCCGGGTCCTTGCGCAGCGCGAACCCGTCGGCGACGCCGGGCACGGTGGTCTGCGTCCCGGCGGATCCGGCCGGCTCCGAGGGGCTGGCTCCGCCCGCTGACGCCTTCGGGGAGGACTGCCCGGGCCGGGGCTCGCCACCGGCCCCGGGCGACCGTTCGGCCGGCGCCCGGCTCGCCTCGGCGGCGGTCCCGGTCCTGCCGGTCGGTCCGGACCCGCCGGTGTCGCTCTTCGGCATGAGGAACACGGCGTACGCGATGGCGGCGGCCAGGGCGAGCAGGATCAGCAGGAGCAGGGTCCGGCCGAGGCTGCGCGGTGAGCGCTCCTGTTCCCGGCGGGCCCTCTTGTGCCGTCCGTGGTGTGCGGGCAGCGTGGCCCGGCGCCTGCGCACCAGCTCGCCCCGGCGGCGCACGATGGGCAGCCGGCCGGTGTCGGCGGGCGGGGCCGGGACGACGTGCAGTCCCGCGTCGGGCTCGGGCGCGGACCGTACCAGGGAGCGCAGCCAGCCGCTCAGTTCCTCGAAGTCGATGCGCTCGGTGGGGTCCTGGCGCAGCAGCGACTCCACGACCGGGCGCAGCGGCCCGCACTCCTCGGCGAACGCCGGTGGCTCCGCGCACACGATCTGCACCAGCTCGGCGGTCGACTCCTCCGGGTAGGGCGCGTGCCCCTGTACGGCGCGGAAGAGCAGCGCGCCCAACGCCCACAGGTCGGTCGCGGGGCCGATGGGCGCGGCCAGCTGCCAGTTCTCGTGCACCGGCCCGGCCTGCTCCGGTGCCCAGCGTTCGGTCACCGGGCCGACCACGGCCATCCGGGTCTGCCGCGCCCGCTCGGCGGCGAGAGCGGTGGCCGGCCCGCGCCGTACGGGGTGGCGGGCGGCCGGACCGTCCCAGCCACCCGCGGCCGGGCGGCCGCCACCCGGGGCGGCGGCACCGGGAGCCGGGGTGTCCCGGGCGTCGGCCGCCGGGCTCCCCGGGCCCGCGGGGCGGGGGGCCTGCGTGCGGTCGCCCGACGGGGACGCGGTGCCGGGCCCCGGGGCGCCGGCCGTGCGAGGGGTGGCGCCGTGCCACGGGGCCGTGCGGACTCCGTAGGGGTCGGTGATCTGTCCGGGCGGCGCGGACGACGCGCCGGGGCCGTCGGCGCGGATCCGGCCGCCGGTGGTGCCGGTGGTGTCGTCGGGGGCGGGGCGGGCGCCGGGCAGGGCCGCGTGGCCGTTCTGCGCCTCCTGGACGCGGGCCGCGGCACGGGCGCCGGCGCGGTAGGCGGCGATGGCCCCGGCGCGGGCGGCCCGGATGTCGCCGCCGGTGCCGGGCGGCGCGGGGGTGAATCCGGCGGGCAGCCCGCGGGGGCTGTGGGGACCGGTCGCGGGGAGCCCGCGTTCACCGCGCGCCTCGATGGCGGCCCGTCGCGCGGCCTCGGGGTCACCGCCGCCGGACACGCCCGTAGCGGGCCCGGGAAGCCCGACGCCCGACGCACCGGCCCCGGCACCGCCTTGCCCGGAAAGCCCCGAAAGCCCGGGATTCCCGGAAGCCCCGGTCCCGCCCCCGTCCGGCGCACCGCCGAAGGCCGCCTCGCCCCCGTCCGCCTCGCCCTCCGTGGCGGGGACCGGGTCGTACCCGCACAGCGCTTCCTCGGCCGCCCCCACCGCCAGGCCGGTCAGCATCACGCGCCCGTCGTCGCAGACGAGGACCGTGCGGGCGGTGATGTTGCGGTGCACCCAGCCGTGGCCGTGCAGCACCCGCAGCGCCATGAGGACGTCGGAGGCGACCTCGGCTGCCCGGTACGGGGTCAGCGGCTCCTCGGCGAGCAGCGCGGCCAGCGGCCTCGCGGCCACCAGTTCGCTGACGACCCACAGGGAGCCGCCCTCGGCGAAGACGTCGAAGACCTGGTCGAGACGCGGATGGTCGGGTACGGCGGCCGCCGCCTGCGCGGCCTCGACGGCACGCCGGACCACCGGGTCGGCCGGACGGCGCGGACCGCCGCGGGACGCCGACGGGCGGGTTCCGGAGCGTCCGGCACCGGCGTCACGGGCCGCGAAGCCGTCGGGCAGTCCGTCCGCGTCGAGCACCTCCGCCTCGACGACCTCGGGCAACGGCACCTGCCGGACCATGACCTCCTGACCGCTGTAGGTGTCGAAGGCCCGGCTCTCGGTCAGCTCGTACTCGTCGGACGGCGGCAGCGGCAGGCGGTAGCGGTCGGCGAGTATCCGACCCGCGTAGTCGTCCACGTTGCCTCCCCCGGCAGTCCGGTCCCCGGTACCGGTCGGTCAGTTCCGTTCCCCTCGCGGTCCGTTCCGGCTGCGTACGGTCCGCAGCCACTCACGATACGTGCCGGAGGCAACCCGCAAAGAGGGGATGCCGGATATCGGGCCGTCCGAACCGGGCGGCGGGGATCAGGACTTGGGCGTGAAGGTCTTCGTCAGGGTGCGCCAGGTGTCCCGGCGCAGGTCGCTGTCCCAGTCGTCCGCCCTGGCCGTGTACATGAGCGCGTAGCCCTGGCGGTCGTCGACGACGAATCCCCGGTCGACGGTCCGGTAGGTGGTCCCGCCGTCCACGTAGGTGAACTCCCAGTCGGCCGCGTTCCAGCCGCGGTAGCCCACCTTCTCGATACGGATCTTCTTGTACTGGGAGCGGACCATGTACCGCTCCTGGTTGTTCCAGTCCTTGACCGGGTCGGCCTTGGGCTCGGATGTCCAGTCCACCAGCAGCTTCTGCCCGCCGGGCCCGGTGAACCGGTCGCCCGCGGAACCCGTGGACGCGCGCTTCCAGCCCTCGGGCAGGCCGATGGTGTAGCCCTGGGCGCTCCGGTGGACGGTGACCGCGCCGTCGTTCTCCTTCTCGCCTCCGCCGGCGGAGGCGGAGGCGCTCGCGCCGTCCGTGGCGGTGTCCGTCGCCGGCGCCGAGGCGGATCCGTCGGTCCGGTTCCCGTCGGACTCGCCCTGCTCGGAGCTGCCGCCGCCGGCGGAGGCGGTGGCCGTGGTGGAGCCGCCCGCGCTCCTGCCGTCGTCGTCATCGCCGCCGAGGGTGAGGGCGAGCACGGTGCCGAGCACGGCGAGGGCGACGACCACCGCGATGACGACCAGCGTGCGCTTCGGCACCACGTCGGTGAGCGGCGCGCGGGGCACGGGCCGGGACGGCAGGTCCGGCGGTGTCATGACGGGCCAGCCGGAACTCCGGCCGCCCGCCTGCGCACCGGAAGCACCGGAAGCACCGGCACCCCCGGAGCCGACGGGGCCGGAGGCGACGGGCGCGGCGGCGGAGGCGGACCCCGAACCGGCCCGGCCGCCCGTGCCCGGCTCGGTCCGGGAGGCTGCCGCCGCGGCACCCGCGCCGGCGGCGGACTTGCGCACGGAACGCAGCGCTCCGCGCAGCCGCTCCCCTGCCTCCTCGGCCCGCTTGCCCGCGGTGCCGGACGAGGCGCCGCCCCGCCGGGACCGCTCGTCCGACTGGGCCGGCAGCGGTACGACCTTGGTGGCCTCCAGCGGCTCGGCCCCGGCCGCGCCTCCGGCGGGCGCGTGGATCACCTCGGTCAGCATCGCGCGGGCGCCCGCGTCATCGAGCCGCCGGTCCGGGTCCTTGGTGAGCAGCCCGTGGATGACGTCCCGCAGCGGGCCGGCGTTCTTCGGCTCCTCCAGCTCCTCCGTCATCACCGCGGTGAGCGTGGCGATCGCGGAACCCTTGTCGTAGGGCGGGGTGCCCTCGACCGCCGCGTACAGCAGGCCGCCGAGCGACCAGAGGTCGGCGGCCGGGCCGGGCTTGTGGCCGCGGGCGCGCTCGGGGGAGATGTAGGAGGGGGCGCCGACGAGCATGCCGGTGGAGGTGATGGACGGGTCGCCCTCGACCTGGGCGATGCCGAAGTCGGTGAGCACGACCCGGCCGTCCTCGGCGATCAGGACGTTCGACGGCTTCACGTCACGGTGCAGGATGCCCTCGCGGTGCGCGGAGCGCAGCACGTCGAGGACGGCGAGGCCGACCTCGGCGGCGCGCTTCGGGTCCAGCAGGCCGTCCTCCCGGATGACCTCGGCGAGCGACTTGCCCTCGACGAGTTCCATCACGATCCACGGCCGGTCGTCCTCCTCGACCACGTCGTAGACCGTCACGGCGCTGTTGTTGCGGATCCGCGCGATCGCCTTGGCCTCGCGCAGCGTGCGCGTGATCAGGCGCCGCTTCTCCTCCTCGTCGATGTTCGACGGGAACCGCAGCTCCTTGACGGCGACCGTACGTCCCAGGGTCTCGTCCTCGGCGCGCCACACCGTCCCCATGCCGCCGCGGCCGAGCACGTCTCCCAGCCGGTACCGCCCGGCGAGGAGACGTGCGCTCTTGTCCGTACGGGATGACCCCGCCCGCTCCGCCTCCGACATGCGTCCCCTCATGCAACCCGCCCTGACAGAGCCTTCATTGTCTCTCACCCGGCGAGCGCCCGACGCCCAGGGTGCCCCTCGGGCCGTCTCCCGGCCGGCAGGGCACCCGCCCGGGGAAGCGTCCCTTCCGGTGAGCACCCGCCGGGCCACGGACGCGCGCTCGCGGACTCCCTGACCGCGCGTCACCACAGCTCACCGCGCCGCGCCCGAGCCTCACCGTGCCACGCCCACATCCGCACACCACCGCGCCACGGCCGCGCCTCGCGGTGCCACACCCGCGCGGCCGTCTACCGCGGCACGATGTCGGGCGCCCCCAGCCGGGCCGCGTCCGCCGTCAGGTCGTCCGGCTGGCGCTGCGACTCCCGCTCGGCCTCGACCCGCTTCTCGTAGTGCTGGACCTCCCGTTCGATCCGGTCCTCGTCCCAGCCCAGCACCGGCGCCATCAGCTCGGCGGCCTCGCGCGCGCTGCGCGTGCCCCGGTCGAACGTCTCGATGGAGATACGGGTGCGACGGGTCAGTACGTCGTCCAGGTGGCGGGCGCCCTCGTGGGAGGCGGCGTAGACGACCTCGGCGCGCAGGTAGTCGTCGGCGGCGTGCAGCGGCTCGCCGAGCGAGGGGTCGGCGGCGACGAGTTCCAGCACCTCCTCCGCCAGCGAGCCGTACCGGTTGAGCAGGTGCTCCACGCGCACCACGTGCAGGCCGGTGCGCGCGGCGATCCGCGCCCGCGCGTTCCACATCGCGTGGTAGCCCTCGGCACCGAGCAGCGGGGTCTCCTCGGTGACGCAGTCCGCGACCCGCAGGTCCAGTCCGTGCACCGCCTCGTCCACCGCGTCCTTGGCCATCACCCGGTACGTCGTGTACTTGCCGCCCGCGACGACGACCAGGCCGGGCACCGGGTGGGCGACGGTGTGCTCGCGCGACAGCTTGCTGGTGGCGTCGGACTCGCCGGCCAGCAGCGGGCGCAGTCCGGCGTACACGCCTTCGACGTCGTCGCGGGTGAGGGGCACCGCCAGCACCGAGTTGACGTGTTCCAGCAGGTAGTCGATGTCCGCGCTGGAGGCGGCCGGATGGGCCTTGTCCAGGTCCCAGTCGGTGTCGGTGGTGCCGATGATCCAGTGCCGGCCCCAGGGGATGACGAACAGCACGGACTTCTCGGTGCGCAGGATCAGGCCGGTGGTGGAGTGGATGCGGTCCTTGGGGACGACCAGGTGGATGCCCTTGGAGGCCCGGACGTGGAACTGTCCGCGCTCGCCCACCATCGACTGGGTGTCGTCGGTCCACACGCCGGTCGCGTTCACCACCTGCTTGGCGCGGATCTCGTACTCGCCGCCGCCCTCGACGTCCTGGACGCGCGCGCCGACCACGCGTTCGCCCTCGCGCAGGAAACCGGTCACCCGTGCCCGGTTGGCGACCGGGGCGCCGTACGCCGCCGCGGTGCGCACCAGGGTGGTCACGAAACGGGCGTCGTCCATCTGGGCGTCGTAGTACTGGAGCGCGCCGACCAGCGCCTCCTTCTTCAACGCGGGCGCGACCCGCAGGGCGTGACGCCGGCTCAGGTGGCGGTGCAGGGGCAGGCCGCGGCCGTGCCCGCGGGCCATCGACATGGCGTCGTACAGCGCCACGCCCGACCCCGCGTACAGCCGCTCCCAGCCCTTGTGCCGCAGCGGGTACAGGAAGGGCACCGGCTTCACCAGATGCGGCGCGAGCCTCTCCAGCAGCAGCCCGCGCTCCTTCAGCGCCTCCCGTACGAGTGCGAAGTCGAGCATCTCCAGATAGCGCAGGCCGCCGTGGATCAGCTTGCTGGACCTGCTGGAGGTGCCCGATGCCCAGTCGCGCGCCTCGACCAGACCAGTGGACAGGCCACGTGTCACGGCGTCCAGGGCGGTGCCCGCGCCGACCACGCCCGCGCCGACCACCAGCACGTCCAGTTCCCGCTCGGCCATGGCCGCCAGGGCCTCGGCGCGCTGTGCCGGCCCGAGTGTCGCTGTCCTCACCGCTGCCTCCCGCTGTCAGTCGCGTCGGCCGCACCCGTCGGGCGAAGCCCGGTCCCGTGTACCCCCCATGCCCAGATTCTGACCGGGTTGCCCGACTTCAGCCACCACGCGCCCCGGCCTGTGGACAACCTCCCGCCGGGCACCGCCGACACTCACCGGAATACGGGCCGACCAATCCCACATAACGGTCATATTTACTCCTAGTCTGACGTTGTGCTCGCCCGTCCTGTCCACCGGGCTTGCGCACCTGTCCCGCTTCGGTTACTGGGAAGGACGGCCCACGCCATGCCCGCAGATCTCGCCGTCATCGGACTCGGCCCGTACGGCCTGCCCCTGGCCCAGGCCGCCGTCACCGCCGGCGTCCCCACGCTCGGCTACAAGACGGGCCCCGAACCCGGCCCCCTCTCCCCCGCCGAGGTGCGCCGGATGCTCTCGGGGGGCTTCCGGACCGCGGCGGGCCCGGCCGAGCTGGGCCGGGTACGCACCGCGGTGATCTGCGCGCCCACCCCGCCGGCCCCGGACGGGGGCCTGGACCTCACCCAGGTGGAGACCGCGGCCCGCACCCTGGCCGCCCACATGCGCCCGCACACCACGGTGATCCTGGAGTCGCCCGTGCGGCCGGGGACGACGGAGGAGTTCCTGCGCCCCCTCCTGGAGGAGGGCTCCGGACTGCGCGCCGGACGCGACTTCCACCTCGCCTACTCCCCCAGCCGCGTCGACCCGGGCAACCGCGACCACACCCCGGCCAACACCCCGAAGGTCATCGGCGGCCTCACCCCGGCCTGCACCGAGTCGGCCGCCACCTTCTACGGCCGCCTCACCGACAAGGTGGTCCGCGCCCGCGGCCCCCGCGAGGCGGAGACGGTCCAGCTCCTGGAGACCAATTTCCGGCACGTCAACATCGCCCTGGTCAACGAGATGGCCGTGCTCTGCAACGACCTCGGCGTCGACCTGTGGGACGTCATCCGCTGCGCGGAGACCAAGCCGTTCGGTTTCCAGGCGTTCCGCCCCGGCCCCGGCGTCGGCGGCCACTCCGTCCCCCAGGACCTGACCGGCCTGGCCCCGCACAGCCTGCGCATGGTGGAGCTGGCCCAGCAGGTCAACCACCAGATGCCCCGCTACGTCGTCCAGCGCGCCGCCGCCCTGCTCAACGAGCACGGCAAGTCCGCGCGCGGCGCCCGCGTCCTGCTCCTCGGCGTCACCTACAAGGCCGACCTCGCCGACCAGCAGGCCGCTCCGGCCGACGAGATCGCGACCCGCCTGGTGTCGATGGGCGCCGCCGTCAGCTACCACGACCCGCACGTCCCGTCCTGGAACGTCGCCGGCCGCCCCGTCCCCCGCGCCGACTCCCTCTACGAGGCCGCCGCCGAAGCCGACCTGACGATCCTCCTCCAGCAGCACCGCACCTACGACCTCCAGGGCCTGTCGGTCAAGGCCCAGCTGCTGCTGGACACCCGGGGCGCCACGCCCACGGGGGCGGCGCACCGGCTGTGAAGCAGCCCTCCGGACACCCGAAGGGGCCCGGAGCGATCGCTCCGGGCCCCTTCGGGACGCCTGTACGCCGGGTACGCCGTCCGGGTGACTACCGCCGGTGCTGCGAGTCCGCGACGGTGACCTCCACGCGCTGGAACTCCTTCAGCTCGCTGTAGCCCGTCGTGGCCATCGCGCGGCGCAGGGCGCCGAAGAAGTTCATCGAGCCGTCGGGGGTGTGGGACGGGCCGGTGAGGATCTCCTCGAGGGTGCCGACCGTGCCGAGGTCGACCTTCTTGCCGCGCGGCAGCTCCTCGTTGACGGCCTCCATGCCCCAGTGGTTGCCCTTGCCCGGCGCGTCGGTCGCGCGGGCCAGCGGGGAGCCCATCATCACCGCGTCGGCGCCGCAGGCGACGGCCTTGGGCAGGTCACCGGACCAGCCGACGCTGCCGTCGGCGATCACGTGCACGTACCGGCCGCCGGACTCGTCCATGTAGTCGCGGCGGGCCGCCGCCACGTCCGCCACCGCCGTCGCCATGGGCACCTGGATGCCCAGCACGTTGCGCGTGGTGTGCGCGGCGCCGCCGCCGAAGCCGACGAGGACGCCCGCCGCGCCGGTGCGCATCAGGTGCAGGGCGGCCGTGTAGGTGGCGCAGCCGCCGACGATGACGGGCACGTCGAGCTCGTAGATGAACTGCTTCAGGTTCAGCGGCTCGTGCGCGCCGGAGACGTGCTCCGCCGAGACGGTGGTGCCGCGGATGACGAAGATGTCGACGCCGGCGTCCACGACCGCCTTGGAGAACTGGGCGGTGCGCTGCGGGGAGAGCGCGGCGGCGGTGACCACGCCGGAGTCGCGGACCTCCTTGATGCGCTGCCCGATCAGCTCCTCCTTGATGGGGGCGGCGTAGATCTCCTGGAGGCGGCGGGTCGCGGTGTCCGCGTCCAGGCCGGCGATCTCGTCGAGCAGCGGCTGCGGGTCCTCGTACCGCGTCCACAGGCCCTCGAGGTTCAGGACGCCGAGGCCGCCCAGCTCGCCGATGCGGATGGCGGTGGCCGGGGAGACGACCGAGTCCATGGGAGCGGCCAGGAAGGGCAGCTCGAAGCGGTAGGCGTCGATCTGCCAGGCGATCGAGACCTCCTTCGGGTCCCGCGTACGGCGGCTGGGGACGACGGCGATGTCGTCGAAGGCGTACGCCCGGCGGCCGCGCTTGCCGCGCCCGATCTCGATCTCAGTCACGTCTGTGGCCTTTCCCTGATGCGTTGCAGCGCCTTCCAGTATCCCCGATGCGCCCTGCGGGCACGGCGAGGGCGGTCCCGGAACGCGTCCGGGACCGCCCTGGAAGGCTCTGTGACTACTTGCGGCTGTAGTTCGGCGCCTCGACCGTCATCTGGATGTCGTGCGGGTGGCTCTCCTTGAGACCGGCGGAGGTGATCCGCACGAACCGGCCCTTCGACTCCATCTCCGCGATCGTCGCGGCCCCCACGTACCCCATGGTCTGGCGCAGGCCGCCGACGAGCTGGTGCAGCACGTTGGCCAGCGGGCCGCGGTAGGGCACCTGGCCCTCGATGCCCTCGGGCACCAGCTTGTCGTCGGAGGCCACCTCGGCCTGGAAGTAGCGGTCCTTCGAGTACGACCTGCCCTGACCGCGGGACTGCATGGCGCCGAGCGAGCCCATGCCGCGGTACGACTTGAACTGCTTGCCGTTGATGAACTGCAGCTCGCCCGGGGACTCCTCGCAGCCCGCGAGCAGGCTGCCGAGCATCACCGTGTCGGCACCGGCGGCCAGCGCCTTGCCGATGTCGCCCGAGTACTGCAGGCCGCCGTCGCCGATCAGCGGGACACCGGCCGCGCGGGCCGCGAGGGACGCCTCGTAGATGGCGGTGACCTGCGGGACGCCGATGCCGGCGACGACGCGGGTCGTGCAGATCGAGCCGGGGCCGACGCCGACCTTGATGCCGTCGACGCCGGCGTCGATCAGGGCCTGGGCGCCGTCACGGGTGGCGACGTTGCCGCCGATCACGTCCACGCCGACACTGGACTTGATCTTCGACATCCAGCTCAGGGCGTTGCTGTTGTGGCCGTGCGAGGTGTCGACGACCAGGAAGTCCACGCCCGCCGCGGCCAGGGCCTGGGCGCGCTCCAGCGCCTCGGGGCTGGCACCGACGGCGGCGCCGACCAGCAGACGGCCCTCGGAGTCCTTGGCGGCGTGGGGGTACTGCTCGGCCTTGACGAAGTCCTTGACCGTGATGAGGCCCTTGAGGACGCCCTCGTCGTCGACCAGGGGAAGCTTCTCGATCTTGTGGCGGCGCAGCAGCTCCATGGCGTCCACACCGGAGATACCGACCTTGCCGGTGACCAGCGGCATCGGCGTCATGACCTCGCGCACCTGGCGCGCGCGGTCGGTCTCGAAGGCCATGTCCCGGTTGGTGACGATGCCGAGCAGCTTGCCGGCCGGGTCGGTGACCGGGACGCCGCTGATGCGGAACTTGGCGCACAGGGCGTCCGCCTCGGCCAGCGTGGCTTCCGGGTGCACCGTGATCGGGTCGGTGACCATGCCGGACTCGGACCTCTTGACGAGGTCGACCTGGTTGACCTGGTCCTCGATGGAGAGGTTGCGGTGCAGCACACCGACGCCGCCCTGGCGGGCCATGGCGATCGCCATGCGGGACTCGGTCACCTTGTCCATCGCCGCCGAGAGCAGCGGAATGTTGACCCGGACGTTGCGGGAGATGCGGGACGAGGTGTCGACCGCGTTGGGGAGCACCTCTGATGCGCCCGGCAGCAGCAGCACGTCGTCGTAGGTCAGCC
The DNA here is from genome assembly GCF_042870695.1 of Streptomyces sp. NPDC006384. Classification (NCBI taxonomy): domain Bacteria; kingdom Bacillati; phylum Actinomycetota; class Actinomycetes; order Kitasatosporales; family Streptomycetaceae; genus Streptomyces; species Streptomyces sp. NPDC006384. The sequence continues at coordinate 182,121 of NZ_JBIAHR010000014.1, read as the reverse complement.
CGAGTGTCGCGAATTTCTCGGGCACTCCGTCGACGTTGGCAGTCATGACACCTTCCCCAAATGGCCTTGATCGGTGCGGATGTCCATGCTAACGGGAAGCGGAGGTGGCTCATTCCACGATCATGAGAGCCCGCACCGTTCGTCATTTTGTACGAGGGGTTGTACGAGGGGGCCGGTCCGCCCGTCCCTCCGGTGGACTACTGCTCCGCCAGGGCCCGCAGGCGGCTCAGCGCCCGGTGCTGGGCGACGCGGACGGCCCCGGGTGACATTCCCAACATCTGCCCGGTCTCCTCGGCCGTGAGCCCGACGGCGATGCGCAGCAGGAGCAGCTCGCGCTGGTTCTCGGGCAGGTTGGCCAGCAGTTTCTTGGCCCAGGCGGCATCGCTGTTCAGCAGCGCCCGCTCCTCCGGGCCGAGCGAGTCGTCCGGCCGCTCGGGCATCTCGTCGGACGGGACAGCCGTCGAGCCGGGGTGCCGCATCGCCGCGCGCTGGAGGTCGGCGACCTTGTGGGCGGCGATGGCGAAGACGAACGCCTCGAAGGGGCGTCCGGTGTCCTTGTAGCGCGGCAGCGCGAGCAGCACCGCGACGCAGACCTCCTGGGCGAGGTCCTCGACGAAGTGCCGGGCGTCGCCGGGCAGCCGGGACAGACGTGTCCGGCAGTAGCGCAGCGCCAGGGGATGGACATGGGCGAGCAGGTCGTGAGTGGCCTGCTCGTCCCCGTCGACGGCGCGGTGCACGAGCCCGCCGACCGTCCCTTGGCCGGGGGCCGCCTCGTCGTCACGCATCGGTCCATGGTGCCTTGCGGCCGTCCGATCCGTGGCTCCGTGCCCGTTGTTGTGCACCGAAGCGTTATGAGCAGGTGCGCCGGAACTCATCCCCTGCGCCCTCCCCTTCCGCTCGACCGACTCGTCCCCGAGGAACTCCACACCTCAAGGATGCGTCATCCGCGGCGAAACGAGCAGCGGGCTCCCGGCGGGTCGGCTTGTCACCCCCGCCCACCTCGCGGTAAGCGGGGAATCGCGCACCTCCGCCGGGCCCTGTGGGGCTCCACCGCACAGGGTTTCCTACCGGACGAGGCCCCACCGGAAGCCGAGCGCCACCGCGTGCGCCCGGTCCGAGGCGCCGAGCTTCTTGAAGAGCCGCCGGGCGTGCGTTTTGACGGTGTCCTCGGAGAGGAACAGCTCGCGGCCGATCTCCGCGTTGGAGCGGCCGTGGCTCATGCCCTCCAGGACCTGGATCTCCCGTGCGGTGAGCGTGGGCGCGGCGCCCATCTCGGCGGAGCGCAGCCGGCGCGGGGCGAGCCGCCAGGTCGGGTCGGCGAGGGCCTGCGTCACCGTGGCGCGCAGCTCGGCGCGCGAGGCGTCCTTGTGCAGGTAGCCGCGGGCGCCGGCGGCGACCGCGAGGGCCACGCCGTCCAGGTCCTCGGCGACGGTGAGCATGATGATGCGCGCGCCGGGGTCGGCGGACAGCAGGCGGCGCACGGTCTCGACGCCGCCCAGACCGGGCATGCGCACGTCCATCAGAATCAGGTCCGAGCGGTCGGCACCCCAGCGGCGGAGTACTTCCTCGCCGTTGGCAGCCGTCGTCACACGCTCGACGCCGGGCACGGTCGCGACCGCGCGGCGGAGCGCCTCTCGGGCAAGCGGGGAGTCGTCGCAGACGAGGACGGAAGTCATGGCCGTCCTCCGCAGCTGATGCGCGTCACGTTGAGCCTCCAGGCTGTTACGAAATCTCACCTGTGCGGTCGACCGTCCCGGACGCCCGCCCGAGCACCTTTCCTTCAACCGCCTCCGCACTCTCAACGACGGTCACTCGAAAGAGTTACGGGGCTGTGTGTCGTCTTCGGCACTCTATGTGAGGGGACGCTCACGATGCCGACATGCGCGGCGGACCCACGCCCTTTCCCCACAAGCGATGCCCCATTTAGCCGCTTTTCTTCCATCTCACTGGTGTCTGAGGCTAAATTCGCAATGAGTCATATTTTCATCTCCTTAGACCGTAGTTGTACGGTCGTGGACACCGGATCCACCCAGATCGGCCACAAGGGGCACACGATGGCAGATTTCTCCCGCCTTCCCGGACCGAACGCGGACCTGTGGGACTGGCAGCTCCTGGCTGCCTGCCGCGGGGTGGACAGCTCCCTCTTCTTCCATCCGGAGGGCGAACGCGGTGCGGCCCGGAGCGCTCGTGAGAACTCGGCCAAAGAGGTCTGCATGAGATGCCCGGTCCGCGCCGAGTGCGCGGCACACGCGCTGGCCGTGCGCGAGCCGTACGGCGTGTGGGGCGGCCTGACCGAGGACGAGCGCGAGGAGCTCATGGGACGGGCGCGCAACCGCCTGGTGACGGCGTCGGCCTCACCCTCGGCACCGGTCGGCGGGGGCGCTGCACCTGCGGCTCACTGACGTTGCCGCGTTACTGAAGGAACGTTTTTGCGATAGATCACCGACAGCGACACCGGGGGGTGTTCCGAGCCGGGCTTCCCGGCGTCCCGCCGCTCAGCGCACCGCCGGCTGCCCGGCGGCGGCCCTCGCCAGCTCGTCCAGCGTCGCCGCCACCGCCGGCACCTGGGCCAGGTCGGGCAGGGTCAGCGCGACGATCTCCCGCCGCACCTCCGGTTCCAGCGTCACCGTGCGCACCCCCCTGGGCCGTACGGACTCGACGGCGAGCTGGGGCAGGACGGCCACGCCGAGACCCGCCCCGACCAGACCGACGACCGCCGGGTAGTCGTCGGTCGCGAAGTCGATACGGGGAGTGAAGCCGGCGCCCTCACAGACCTCGACCAGCTGGCCGCGGCAGCGCGGGCAGCCCGCGATCCACGGCTCCGCGGCCAGCTCGCCGATGGCGACGGCCCCTCCGGCCCCGGGACTCGCGAGCCGGTGCCGCTCGGGCACCAGCGCCACCAGGCGGTCGGTCAGCAGCGGCCGGACGACCAGGTCGTCCCACTCCTCCGCACCCGCCGCCCCTTCGTAGCGGAAGGCGAGCGCCACGTCGCAGTCGCCCTCGCGCAGCAGCTCCACGGACTTCGGCGGCTCGGCCTCCTCCAGGAAGACCCGGGTGCCGGGGTGGGCGGCGCGCAGCGCGGCCAGCGCCGTGGGGACGAGGGTGGAGCTGCCGCTGGGGAAGGAGACCAGGCGGACCCGCCCGGCCCGCAGGCCCGCGATGGCGGCGACCTCCTCCTCGGCCGCGGTCAGCCCGGCGAGGATCCCGGACGCGTGTCGCACCAGCGCCTCACCGGCCTGGGTCAGCCGCATCTCACGGCCGGTGCGCACCAGCAGGGGGGTGCCGACGGATGCCTCCAGGGCCTTCATCTGCTGGCTGACGGCGGGCTGGGTGCAGCCCAGCTCGCGCCCCGCGGCGGAGAAGGAACCGGTGGATGCCACGGCGCGCAGCACGCGGAGATGACGGGCCTCGATCACACCGTCGAGGATAAGCGATCCTTTGGCCGGACGCCGGATAATGCGTCGCCGCTTTGACGAGGCCTGCCCTACCGTTTCGTCCATGAAGCTTCTGTCAGTCAATCTGGGCCGTCCGAAGGCCGTGCCGTACACCGACCAGCCCGACGGCGTCACCGGTATCGACAAGAGGCCGGCCGAGGGACCCGTCCGGGTGACGGCGCCCGGGCCGAAGGGGACCGGCGCGAGCGGGCTGGCCGGGGACGCGGTGTGCGACACCCGCCATCACGGCGGCACCGACCAGGCCGTGTACGCCATGGCGCGCGAGGACATGGACGACTGGGAACGCGAGCTGGGCCGCCCGCTGCCGCACGGGTCGTTCGGCGAGAACCTCACCACGTCGGGCGTGGACGTCACCGGCGCGCTGATCGGCGAGCGCTGGCGGGTCGGTCCCGAGCTGGTCCTGGAGGTCACCAGCGGCCGGATCCCCTGCCGGACCTTCCAGGGCCATCTGGGTGAACAGCGGTGGGTGAGGCGCTTCACGGCCAAGGGCGCGCCGGGCGCGTACCTGCGGGTGATCGAGCCCGGGGAGATACGGACGGGCGACCCGGTGGAGATCGTGCACCGGCCCGCCCACGGGGTGACGGTGGCGCTCCAGTTCCGGGCGGTGACGACGGAGCGGGAGCTGCTGCCCCGGCTGCTCGCGGCGGGCGGGGCCCTGCACCCGAAGGCTCTGGCCACGGCCCGGAAGTATGTGGCGGAACAGGGGAACTGACCCTGCCTCACCAGCGGTTTCTGCACGGTTCCTTCACGAGAGGCAGTCCTGGTGAGCGAAACGGGCGTGCCCGCCCCGGGCCCATAACCTTGCGTCATGACAACGGCATTGATTACGGGATCGACGGCTGGCATCGGCGCCGCGTTCGCGCGGCGGCTGGCGGCCGACGGGCACGACCTGGTGCTGGTGGCCCGCGACACCGAGCGGCTGCGCGAGCAGGCGACCGAACTGCACGACCGGCACGGCGTCGAGGCCGAGGTGCTGACGGCCGACCTGGCGACGGACACGGGCATCGAGGCGGTGGCCGCCCGGCTGGACGACCGCAGGAACCCCGTCGACCTGCTGGTCAACAACGCCGGCTTCGGCAACAAGGGCCGTTTCCTCGAGGTCTCCGTGGCCGACGAGCTGACGATGCTCAAGGTGCACTGCGAGGCGGTGCTGCGGCTGACCTCGGCGGCGGCCGGGGCGATGCGGGCGCGGGGCCGCGGCGGCGTGGTCAACGTGGCCTCGGTCGCGGCCTTCGTCCCGCGCGGCACCTACGGGGCCTCCAAGGCGTGGGTCGTGCAGTTCACGCAGGGCGTGGCGAAGGACCTGGCGGGCAGCGGCGTACGGCTGATGGCGCTGTGCCCCGGTTTCGTGCGCACGGAGTTCCACGAGCGGGCCGGGATGGGCACGGACAACATCCCGAACTGGATGTGGCTGGACGCCGACAAGGTCGTGGCGGCGGCCCTCGCCGACCTCTCCCGCGGCAAGTCCCTGTCGATCCCCGACCCGCGCTACAAGACCCTGATGGGCGCGGCGAAGCTGGTGCCGCGGGGGATGCTGGGCGGACTCACCTCACGGACGGGGCGGAAGTACGGGCCGCGGTAGGCCGCGGTGAGGGGGCGAGGGGGACGGGCCGCGGGCAACCCGCTCCGGGCCGGGGAAGCTCGACGAAAACCGGTGGCCGTGGTGGCTCGGGGTGAGAAGAATCCCTGGTCATGACCCTGCTGACCCACTGGCCGCTTGCGGGCCTGCGGTTGACCACGCCGCGCCTGGAGCTGCGGTTGCCGGACCTGGACGACCTCGCCGCGTTGGCTTCGCTGGCCGCCGGTGGTGTGCACGACCCGGCGGTGCAGCCGTTCGCCGTGGCGTGGACCGATGCCGGGCCCGAGCAGCGTGCCCGGAGTGCCCTGCAGTACCACTGGCGCTGCTGGGGTGAGTGGCAGCCGGAGAAGTGGGAGCTGAACCTGGTGGCCGTGCGAGACGGAGGTGTCGTCGGCACGCAGAGCATCGGTGCCCGGGACTTCGCGGTCCGCCGGGAGGTAGGCACCGGTTCCTGGCCGGGCAGGGACTTTCAGCATCAGGGCCTGGGGACCGAGATGCGCGCGGCCGTCCTCCACCTGGCCTTCGCCGGACTCGGCGCACAGCACGCCGTTTCCGGGGCGTACGCGGACAACGAGGCCTCGCTGAAGGTCTCGCGCAAGCTCGGCTACCGCGAGGACGGCATCGAACGCCACTCCGTACGCGGCGAGCCCGCCGTGCTGCGCAGGCTCCGTCTCACCGCGGAACAGTGGCGGCGGCACCGGTCGGTTCCCGTGGGGACGGAGGGGCTGACGGAGTGCCTGCCGTGGTTCGGCCTCGCGTGACCGCACAGCGGCGTGGGGGCCGCCCCGGGTGGTCTGCGGCCGTGCCGGAGGTGGGGTGGAAGACGGCGTCCGGCAGGCCGCTGCGGCCGTCGTGGCGGAGTCGTCACCCGAACGTGTGATCCAGCTTCGTTCGGTGCTGGTCGGGGGCCTGCGCGGCATAACGTCAGGTGGCTGTGCCCGCAGGGTGCGGGTGGTCGCAGGCCGGCGAGGGAGAGGGCGGCATCGGGTGAGCGCGGACACGGGTGACCGGGGCGGACTGTTCGCCGACGGGACCGACAGGGAGCGTAGGGACAGGGCGGCGCGGGGCGGTGCGCGGCAGGCGGCCGTCGCCGGGGCGGGGCGGGGGGTGGTGGGCGCCGGTGTGCCGGTGCTGTTCTCCGACCTCGCACCCTCGGCCACGGGTCACCCTCCGGCCGGCGTCCCCTCCGTCACGGGCGCCTCCCCCGCCGGTGCCACCCCGGCCGCCACGGGCTCCCCCTCGACCGGCGCCCCCTCCGCAGGGGCAGGCGCCTCCGGTGTCCCGGGCGGCGCCCCTTCCCCGGGTGCCCGGCCCGCGCCGGTGCCCCGGGCCCGTACCACCGCGCCGCGTGGGGCGTCGCCCCGGCGGGAGAAGAGGCAGTCGCGGAAGATCGCGCAGCGGATCGTGCCGGACGACCTCCAGCCCGACGTGCTGCGGCAGGAGCTCGTCGAACTCGGGGACGCGTTCCGCGCGTACCAGCGGCGGCCCGAACCCGATCTCGCCCTCCTCGCCGAGCTCCACGACCGCAAGGCACGCGCCTTCACCGCGTGGGCCGCCGTCACCGACGACGCGTCCCTGCTCGAGGAGGCGAAACGGGCGGAGGCGGCCGCCCGGACCACCCGTGAGATGAACGCGAACCGCCTCGGCGTCACGGCGGACGGGGACGGTCCGGCGATCGAGCGGCTGCTGACCCGGGGTCAGGGGGCCCACGCGCGCAGGGTGCTGGAGCACATCCGGACCCACGCCCCGCTCCCCGGGTCCGAGGCGCGGCTCGCGGTGCTGATGCTGACCCTGCGGTCCGCGCGCGCCGGCACCGGGAACGTCACCGGGCAGGACCTCAACGGCTGGCTGCAGAGCGACGCCGAGCGGGTGCTCCAGCAGCTCGTCGACGCCGGCTGGCTGCGTCTGCCGGAGGAGGACACCGTCGCCGACGCGCTGGACTCCCGGCCCGAGGACCCCACTCAGGTCACCGTCCCCTCGCTGCTGCCCGGTGAGCCGCGCCCGTTCTTCTTCGGCAAGGTCACCCGGGCGCGGCTGTCGGGGTGGGCGCAGAAAGTGGTGGGCGACCGGAAGATCCGCAAGAAGAAGCCGACCGCCGCCACCCGGCTCCTCGCCGTGTACACCGCCGCCCACAGCCGGCCCGACGGCCGTATCGACGGCTGTGCCGAAGACGCCGGGGGCGAAGGTCTCGGTCTGGACGCGGTCGCCGTGTTCTGCGGGCTGCGGTCCGAGGACGTCGCCGCACATGTCGACCGGCTGGTCGCCGCCGACTGGCTCGCGGAGGCCGACGTCACCGGGGGGAGGCTGCGGGGGCGGCTCGCCGAGCGGGTGCTGCCGCTGAGCGGGCTGGTGTGACGGCTCCCCGGTAATGGCTCCCCGGTGACGGGTCGACGCGACGCCGTCACCGCACCCCCGGGCACCGGGCTCCGGTGCGTGGCCGGGGCGGCACGGCGAGGGCCCGGCACTCCTGCGGGATCGTGCAGGAGTGCCGGGCCCTCACTCAGCGGCTGTCAGCCTGGCGTCGTCAGTGCGAGTGACCGTGGCTGTGGCCGTGGCCGGCGGCCGGCTCCTCCTCTTCCTTCTTCTCGACGACCAGGGTCTCGGTCGTCAGGAGGAGGGAGGCGATGGAGGCGGCGTTCTCCAGGGCGGAGCGGGTGACCTTGACCGGGTCGATGACGCCGGCCTTGACCAGGTCGCCGTACTCGCCGGTGGCGGCGTTGTAGCCGCTGCCCTTCTCGAGCTCCGCGACCTTGGAGACGATCACGTAGCCCTCGAGGCCGGCGTTCTCGGCGATCCAGCGCAGCGGCTCGACGGCGGCCTTGCGGACGACCGACACACCGGTGGCCTCGTCGCCGGTCTTGCCGAGGTTGCCCTCGAGGACCTTGACGGCGTGGACCAGGGCGGAGCCACCACCGGAGACGATGCCCTCCTCGACCGCGGCGCGGGTCGCGGAGATGGCGTCCTCCAGACGGTGCTTGCGCTCCTTCAGCTCCACCTCGGTGGCGGCGCCGACCTTGATCACGCACACGCCGCCGGCCAGCTTCGCGAGGCGCTCCTGGAGCTTCTCGCGGTCCCAGTCGGAGTCCGTGTTCTCGATCTCGGCCTTGATCTGGGCGACGCGGCCCTGCAGCTCCTCGGCGTTGCCGGCACCGTCGACGATCGTGGTGTCGTCCTTGGTGACGGTGACGCGGCGGGCGGAGCCGAGCACGTCCAGGCCGACCTGGTCGAGCTTGAGGCCGACCTCCTCGGAGATGACGGTGGCGCCGGTGAGGACGGCCATGTCCTGCAGCATCGCCTTGCGGCGGTCGCCGAAGCCGGGAGCCTTCACCGCGACGGCGTTGAAGGTGCCGCGGATCTTGTTGACGACCAGGGTCGACAGGGCCTCGCCCTCGACGTCCTCGGCGATGATCAGCAGCGGCTTGGAGGCGTTGGCCTGGATGACCTTCTCCAGCAGCGGCAGCAGGTCCGCGATGGAGGAGATCTTGCCCTGGTTGATGAGGATGTACGGGTCCTCGAGGACGGCCTCCATGCGCTCCTGGTCCGTCACGAAGTACGGCGACAGGTAGCCCTTGTCGAAGGCCATGCCCTCGGTGAAGTCCAGCTCCAGACCGAAGGTGTTGGACTCCTCGACGGTGATGACACCGTCCTTGCCGACCTTGTCCATGGCCTCGGCGATGAGCTCGCCGACCTGCTGGTCCTGGGCGGACAGCGCGGCCACGGCGGCGATGTCGGACTTCTCGTCGATCGGGCGGGCGGTCGCGAGGAGGTCCTCGGAGACGGCCTTGACGGCCGCGTCGATGCCCTTCTTCAGCAGCGCCGGGGAGGCGCCGGCGGCGACGTTCTTCAGGCCCTCACGGACCAGCGCCTGGGCCAGGACGGTGGCGGTGGTGGTGCCGTCACCCGCGATGTCGTTGGTCTTGGTCGCCACCTCCTTCACCAGCTGGGCGCCGAGGTTCTCGTACGGGTCCTCGATCTCGACCTCGCGGGCGATCGTGACACCGTCGTTGGTGATGGTGGGGGCGCCGAACTTCTTGTCGATGACGACGTTGCGGCCCTTGGGGCCGATCGTCACCTTGACCGTGTCGGCAAGCTTGTTGACGCCGCGCTCGAGGGCGCGACGGGCGTCCTCGTCGAACTTCAGGATCTTCGCCATGGGAGCGGGAGCCCTCTCGGAAAGCTGATCTAACGGAAAACAGACTGCGCCCCTCGCGCCCGGCTTCTTATCGGTCGCGGGGGGCCAGGGGCGCAGCTGTCGAGCAGAGTCGAGGCGGGTCGACCTACGTCTTGTCTCGGTCGTCCTGCTTCTCGACGTCCTACTTCTCGACGATCGCGAGCACGTCGCGGGCCGAGAGGACGAGGTACTCCTCGCCGTTGTACTTCACCTCGGTGCCGCCGTACTTGCTGTAGAGCACGACGTCACCGACCTTGACGTCGAGCGGAAGACGGTTGCCGTCCTCGAAGCGGCCCGGGCCCACGGCCAGGACGACGCCCTCCTGGGGCTTCTCCTTGGCGGTGTCCGGAATGACCAGGCCCGACGCCGTGGTCTGCTCGGCGTCGAGCGGCTGGACCACGATGCGGTCCTCGAGCGGCTTGATGGCAACCTTGGAGCTGGTGGTCGTCACGATCCGACCTCCCCCTTCGGAGATCTCACGGGGTTAACTGTCTGAGGTGGCGACCAGGTGGATCCGTCGTCGCGGGTGCCGGACCTGCCCGTCGCGTAGTTGGCACTCTCCAGGGGTGAGTGCCAGACCAGAGACTATGACCGCGGTTAGCACTCGGTCAAGCGGAGTGCCAATGCCCGCGGCGCGTCGGCCGGTTTTTCACGTGAACGCCGGTTCGGGGAGCGCGCCGTTGCCCGGTGTGGGCGCTGCTGGGGGCCGAAGAGCCTCGTCCTCGTTCTCCCCCGGAGGGGGCACCCCCCAGGACGGGCTGAAACACCCCGCCGGTGTCAGAGGTAGTCCTCCAGGCGTCCCACCCGTAGGCCTTGACGCTCGATCTCGTGCAGGAGTTCCTCCGTGCGGGACGGGGCGGTGACCGCGATGATGTCGCCGGGGCGCAGGGCGTGTTCGCCTCGGGTGAAGGTGAGGCCGCCCTCGTCGCCCAGGGCGGCGCGCCACAGGACGACGGCCGTGATGCCGCAGTCGGCGGCGGCGCGCAGGGTGGTCGGGTCGTAGCTGCCGTGGGGCGGGCGGAAGAGGTGGGGGCGGACGCCGAAGCGGGCGTGGAGCTTGGTCTGCTGGCCGCAGATCTCGGCGCGCTGGCCGGCGTAGGGCAGGCCGCGCAGGGAGCGGTGGTCGAGGGTGTGGTTCTGCAGGCCGGCGCCGACGGAGCGCAGCCGCGCGAACTCGCCGTACGCCGGTCCGGTGACGGTGTCGGTGAGGAACAGGGTGACCGGGAGCCGCCGCCGGCGGATCAGGGCGGTCAGGCCCGGGTCCCGGTCGGCGCCGTCCTCGTAGGTGAGGAAGACGACCTCGTCGGTGGTGCGGACGTGGTCCAGGACGGGCGGCGGCTCCTGGCCCTGTCCGCCCGCCCCGGCCGGTTTGCCCGCCGAGGGCTGGTGGGCGGGGACGGTGGACCGGACGCAGCCGGTGAGCAGTACGGCGGCCAGTACGGCGGCCAGTACGGCGGCCAGGGCGCCGGTCAGGGCGGCCCCGGCCGGCCGGAACCGCCCGCGCCTCACAGGTAGTCCTCCAGCCGGGCCACCGCGTATCCCTCGGCGGTGATCCGGTCCAGGAAACGGCGGGCCATGTCCGTCATCGTGCCGTCCCAGTCGTCGCGGCCCCGGAAGTGGGTGAGGACGATGTCCCCGGGGTGCAGGTCCCGGTCCCACTCGCGGTACTCCCAGTGGTCGACGAAGACCTCCTCGTTCCAGATCGGCACGTGCGTGACGCCGCAGGACTTCGCGGCGCGCAGGGTGTCGCGGTTGTAGTTGCCGAAGGGCGGGCGGAAGAGGGCGGGGCGCTTGCCGTAGCGCTTCTCGATCACCTTCTGCATGCCGCAGATCTCCCGCTTCTGTGCCTCGTAGGAGAGCGCCGGGAGGTAGGGGTGGGTCAGGGTGTGGCCGTTGAGGGTGACTCCGAGGTCCTGCATCCTCTCGAAGTAGCCGTAGTCGTCCTTGATCTCCTCGTCGGTGAGGAAGACCGTGTAGGGGATCTTCAGCTCGCTCATCATGCGCAGGAAGGCCGGGTCCTTCTCGGCGCCGTCGTCGATGGTGAGGAAGACGATCCGCTCCTCGGTGGGGACGGTGGTGAAGACCGGCGGGAGGTTCTCCTGTCCCTCGACCTCGAAGCCCTCGCGTGCGGTGATCCGCGGCTTGCGGGCGGGCGGCGGGGGCGCGGTGAGGGGGACCTTCTTCAGGTTCCAGCGCCTGGCGGCGGCGGCCCGGGCGGTGTGCGCCGCGCGCAGTCCGTCCGCGTAGGCGTCGAGGGCGCGGCCCGGCGGGGCCTGATGGGGCTGCTGGCCGGGGGCGCCCCGCACCCCGGGGGTGTCGCCCTGCGCGCAGCCGGGGGCGAGGGCGGCGAGGAGGAGCACGGCGAGGACGCCGCGCGTCCGGAGTCCCGGGGAGGCGGACCGGACCGCCCCGAATGGCCGTCTTTTGTCATTTTGTACGACTACTCGCATGGTGCCGGATCCTCGCAGCCACCGGCCTCGCGCCCCCGCCCCGACACCGCACCGGACGCCCACCGTCCACCGACTGGCCCACAATGGGGCGGTGAACGACCTCGACGCCCTCCTCGCCCTGCTCACCCCCGAAGGCCGCGCCCTGCTCGACGAGGTCCGGGACACCGACCCCGCGCGGGAGCTGGCCGTCGCCACCCGGCTGCGCCGCGAGCACCCGGCCGCCCTGGTGTCGGCGGCGCTCGGCCAGGCGCGGCTGCGGCAGCGGGCGGCGGCGAAGTTCGGGGCCGGGGACGCCGGGCGGATGTTCTTCACGCCGAACGGGGTGGAGCAGTCGACCCGGGCGAGCGTGGCCGCGTACCGGGCCTCGCGGCTGGCGGACCTGGGCGTGACCTCCGTAGCCGACCTGTGCTGCGGCATCGGCGGCGACGCGGTCGCGCTGGCCCGCGCCGGCATCCGGGTCCTGGCCGTCGACCGCGACCCGGCGACGGCCGCGGCGGCCCGCGCCAACGCCGAGGCGCTGGGGCTGGACGAGCTCATCGAGGTCCGCGAGGCCGATGTGACCGAGGTGGACACGAACGGGTACGACGCCGTGTTCGTCGATCCGGCGCGGCGCGGCGGGCGGGGCCGCATCTTCGACCCGGAGGCCTACTCGCCGCCGCTGTCCTGGGCCGTCCAGGCCGCCCGTACGGCGCCGCGGGCCGCCGCGCTGAAGGTGGCGCCCGGCATTCCGCACGAGGCGGTGCCCGCGGACGCCGAGGCGGAGTGGATCTCGGACGGCGGGGACGTGAAGGAGGCGGTGCTGTGGTTCGGCACCGCGCCCGGGGCGGTGCGGGCGACGCTGCTGCCGGGGCCGCGCACCCTGCTCGGCACCGGCCTGCCCGACCCGGAGGTCCGCACGCCCGGCCGGTACCTGTACGAGCCGGACGGCGCCGTCGTCCGGTCCCATCTGGTCGCCGAGGTCGCCGCACGGGTCGGCGGCGGGCTGCTCGACGCGACCATCGCCTACGTCACCGCGGACGAACTGCTGCCGACGCCGTACGCGACGGCGTACGAGATCACCGACCGGATGCCCTTCAACGTCAAGAGGCTGAAGGCGCTGCTGCGGGAGCGGGGAGTGGGCACGCTGACCGTGAAGAAGCGGGGCTCGGCGGTCGAGCCGGAGGAGCTGCGGAAGAAGGTCAGGCCGCAGGGGCCGAACGCGGCGACGGTCTTCCTGACCCGGGTCGCCGGGGCACCGACGATGCTGATCGGGCACCCGGCGCGCTGACGGGCCGCCCGCTGCCCCCTGAAAGCGGTCGACGGTGGCCGCGGGCGAGGCCGGGCCCACTCGGGGCGTACCTCTCCCAGGGCATGTGCCGGCCTTCGGGCGAGCCCCCCGGGCTGCCGTGACCGTCCCCTGCGCCCCGCTCGCACTGGGCGGAGCGTCGGGACCGGGCGGAACTAGAGAAGGTGGTCGGCCTTGCCTGCCTTGATGTCCAGAATGAGCCGCGCGAGGGCTTCGCGGGTGTCGGTGAGGGGGTGGTCCTCCTGACCGGCGACGGCGATGTAGGCGTTGCCAAGAGTGTCGGTGCCGAGGCGGAAGCAGTTGGCGCCTTCGCCTACAGCCTCACCCTGCCCGCCGCCCCGGCCAGCGCGGCGATGGTCCGTGCGGCGGCTCGTACCGCCCTCGACCTGCACGGACTCGGAGACGTGACCGAGGCCGTGGTGCAGACGGTGAGCGAACTGACCGCCTGCGCCTTCCGCTTCAGCGCCGCCGACGACATCTACGTGTCGCTACGGCACCGCGACGGAACGGTCCGGGTGATCGTCTACGACGGTCACCCCCGGCACACCCACCCCCGCCTCTCCGCGGCCTGCGACGCCCGGCGCAAGGCGGCTCTCCGGGTCCTCACGGCAGTCGTCCGGGCCTGCGGAGGAACGTGGGGGGGGTGGATGCGGCGCGGGGGTTACGCAAGGGCGCAACCGAGGGCCCTGGTGAGGCAATCCCTCGCACCCGCCCCGTATACGGCCGTTCGGGACAGTTCTGCGAACGGTGGGCGAGCCGGTCGGCCGTCCGCATGTGGGCCGTACCGACGAATCGGTGCCGGCCTGCACCTCGCCGTCCCCGTCCCCGTCTTCTGCTTCGGTTTCTTCGGTTCCTTCGGTCACGGGGTGCCCGGGGATCGTGACCGTGTCCGGCAAGGCTGCCGCCGTTCCGTCGGTGATCCGGCGGACGGCCCGCAGCGCGTGCGGTCCTGCGAGGGCAGCCGGAACAGCGGCAGGTGACACCACTCCTGGGGAGGACCGGCGCGGCCGCGGCCGACGGTTCGAGGGGCTGTGCGAGCGACTCTGTGCCCCCCCCTGGCCGGTGGGCCACTGGAGACACCTCATCAGAAAAACGTGAGCATTTCTCCTCCGACTGTCATCACGGCGCTCACCTGAGCGCCAAGATGACACTTGGCCGCCATCTGCTCACGTTTTTCAAGAAGGCCCCCACACTCCCAGCCCACCGGAACGGGCCGCTTGGTCGTGTCCCCGGTTGTGGTGCAGCCGATCACGGTCCATCGCTTCCGCCTTGGAGCCGTCCGGTACGGGCCGCGACCTGGGGATTCCGTCAGTTTGCTCGGCTACGCCACTCGGCGGGACGCCATCAGAGGCCGAGGCCGCGGAACTGGCCATCATGCTCGCTGAACTTGTGACGCTGGAACTGGAGTACAGCGAAACAGGCTGGGGCGTGGACTACTACGGGGCACACCTGGAAGTGGAACCTCATCTCGTCCCGCAGTTCACGCAGGAAAACCTCGACCGGATCGAGGGGCTATGCGGGCTGTGACCCGCAAGGATGCGTTTGAGATCAAGTACCTCACCGTGCGCCCGATCCTTCCGGGTGTGGGAGCGGACTGGAGGCAGCAACTCAAGGCGGCCAACAGGCCGCGACCCACGAACCAGGCGCGACGTGGGCGTGTAGAGCCACAGCATCCCGGCGGTCCTGTCTTCCTGAGGGTCCTCGGGCCTCAGACATAAGCGCCAGGGAGCACGCCGTCGGCGTTGCGTCGCTCAGCGCAGCGACGCCCACAGTTCGCCGGCCTCCGGTTCGTCGGGCACCACCCGGTTGATGTCCCAGGGGGCCGGCAGCACCGGCATCGTCACGGTGCGTACGTCGTCGGCCGACAGGCCGGCCAGGCTGCGGCCGAGGCCGGTCAGCTCGCCGAGTGAGTCCAGGCCGGTGTCGGTGGTGAGGCTGCCGGTGACGGCGTCGGCGACCCGGTAGAGCCTGGCCGGGTCGGTGAGCAGACCGGCGTCGGAGATCTGCTCCAGCAGCGCCCTGACCAGTTTGTGCTGGAGTTCTATGCGGTCGAGGTCGCTGCCGCCGGCCAGCCCGTACCGGGTGCGGGCCAGGCCGAGGGCCTGGGTGCCGTCGAGGTGGTGGGTGCCGGCCTCCAGGCGCAGGTGGCTCTTGTCGTCGTCGATGTCCACGTCGGTGGTGACGGTGACGCCGCCGAGCGCGTCGACCAGCCGGGCGAAGCCGGAGAAGTCGATCTCGACGTAGTGGTCCATGCGGACGTCCGTGAGTGCCTCGACGGTCTTGACCGCGCAGACCGGGCCGCCCAGGGCGTAGGCGGTGTTGAACATCGCGTTCCGGGCCTGACGGGTCGTGCCGCCGGACGGCAGCGGGCAGGACGGGCGGGTGACGAGGGTGTCACGGGGGATGCTGACGACGGTGGCGGAGGTCCGGCCGGCGTCGAGGTGGACGATCATCGCGGTGTCGGAGCGGGCGCCCTCGCTGTCGCCGCCGCCGAGTTCCCGGTTCTCCTCGCCGCCGCGCGAGTCCGAGCCGAGGACGAGGATGTTCAGGGCGCCGGTGGCCGCCGGGGCCTCTCCGGCCGAGGTGCCCGACACGTCAGGGGCGAAGGGGGCGGTGACCGGCCGTGCGGGGCGGTCGTCGCCGAGCGCCCCGTCGATGTCGACGCTCCTGATGTTGCCGTTCAGGTGCCAGTACGCCCAGCTTGCCGCCGCGGCGCCCAGCAGCAGGGCCCCGGCCAGGACGAGGCCCGCGGCCCGCAGCCCCCTCGCGCGTCCGTTCCGCCCCGCCGCCGCAGTCATCCGTGCCCGCCCCCGTCCGTCCCCATCCGCGTCCCCACCCGGATGCCCGGCAGGAGGAACATAAGTCCGAATTATTGGGTGTGGGTAGGGGCGGGCGGCATTCTGCGGAAATTCTCAGACTTCTCAGGCGGACGACGGCGGCGGGGGCGCCGTGGAGCTGCGCACCTCGAGGCTGGTGGCCAGCTCCACCCGGGTCGCCGCCGCCGAACCCTCGGCGCGCCCGAGGTCCAGCACCAGCCGGGCCGCGGCCTCGGCCATCTCCGTGAGCGGCTGCCGTACGGTCGTCAGCGGCGGCCCCACCCAGCGCGCCACGGGCAGGTCGTCGAACCCGACCACGCTCAGGTCCTGCGGGACGCGCAGCCCCAGTTCGCGCGCGGCCTCGTACAGTCCGAGCGCCTGCAGGTCGTTGCCGGCGAAGACGGCGGTCGGCCGGTCGGGGCGGCGCAGCAGCTCCAGGCCCCGCCGGTAGCCGGCCTCGTGGTGGAAGTCGCCGGTGACGATGAGGGCCGGGTCGACCGGCAGCCCTGCGGTCTCCAGGGCGGCCCGATAGCCGTCGACGCGGGCGCGGCTGCACATCATGCGGGTGGGTCCGCTGATGGCGCCGATGCGGGTGTGGCCGAGGTCGATCAGGTGGCGGGTGGCGGCGAGTCCGCCCTGCCAGTTGGTGGCGCCGATGGAGGGCACGTCGGCGCCCGGGTCGCCGGCCGGGTCCATCACGACGAAGGGGATGGAGCGGCTGGTCAGCAGCGCCCGCTGGGCTCCGTCGAGGTCGGACAGGACGAGGATCACGCCGTGCGGGCGGCGGGCGGCGACCTGGTCGGCCCAGGTCCTGCCGGGGGTGAGGCGTCCGGCGCTCTCGGAGAGCACGACGCTGAGCCCCGCGTCCCGCGCCACGTTCTCCACGCCCCGGATGACCTCCATCGCCCAGGCGCTCTCCAGCTCGTGGAAGACCAGGTCGATCAGCGGCGAGCGGCTCGTCTCGGCCCGCCTGCGCCGGTAGCCGTGGGTCCGCAGCAGCTCCTCGACGCGGGCGCGGGTGGCGGGGGCGACGTCGGCGCGGCCGTTGAGGACCTTCGAAACAGTCGGTGCCGACACGCCCGCCTCGCGGGCGATCTCGGCGAGGGTCGCGGTCCGGGCGGACCGCTTCTGCGGCCGGGTCTCAGCGGGCTGGCGGGATGTCATGGCGGCGATCGTATCCCTGGGGGCGCTTGCGGCGAAGAGCCCGCAGGGACATACCGGCCGGAACATTCGACGAGAGGGCCGAAAGATTCGACCGGTCGCCACGATGCCGGCGGACCGTGCGGTCAGCGCGTGTCCACCGACTCGAACCGCCACCGGTGCACCGGGCGGGCGACCAGATCGCCGTCCGGGTCCGGCAGTTCGGGCAGGTCGGCGTCGTGGGCGGCGTCCCACCAGGTGATGACGAGGACGCGGTCCTGCGGGGCGCGCAGGGTCTCCCGGCGCAGCGGGGTGCCGTCGAGCGGCCGGGTCCGTGCCCAGGCGAGCAGCTCCTCGCCCCTGCCGGGCACGGCACGGGCCTCCCACATCAGCGCGACGGTCACGGGTACAGGTTCTCCTTGCTCACCTCGTGGACGTGGTCGTGCGTGTGGCCCCGCCCCGGCACGTGCGGGTCGGTCACCGGCAGCGAGGAGTCGGCCGACAGGTCCCAGTCGGAGGCGGCCCGGTTGCGGGCGACCATCTCGGCGCCGAGCGCGGCGACCATCGCGCCGTTGTCGGTGCACAGCTTGGGGCGCGGCACGCGCAGCCGGATGCCGGCCGCCTCGCAGCGTTCCTGGGCGAGCGCCCGCAGCCGGGAGTTGGCGGCGACGCCGCCGCCGATCATCAGGTGGTCGACGCCCTCGTCCTTGCAGGCGCGCACCGCCTTGCGGGTCAGCACGTCCACGACCGCCTCCTGGAAGGAGGCCGCCACGTCCCGCACCGGCACCTCCTCGCCCGCCGCGCGCCTGGCCTCGATCCAGCGGGCCACGGCCGTCTTCAGCCCGGAGAAGGAGAAGTCGTACGCCGGGTCGCGCGGGCCGGTGAGTCCGCGCGGGAAGGCGATGGCGTCCGGGTCGCCCTCGCGCGCGTACCGGTCGATGACCGGGCCGCCGGGGAAGCCCAGGTTCAGCACGCGGGCGATCTTGTCGAAGGCCTCGCCGGCCGCGTCGTCGATGGTGGCACCCATCGGGCGGACGTCGGAGGTGATGTCCGAGGACAGCAGGAGGGAGGAGTGCCCGCCGGAGACCAGCAGGGCCATCGTCGGCTCGGGCAGCGGGCCGTGCTCCAGCTGGTCGACGCAGATGTGCGAGGCGAGGTGGTTGACGCCGTACAGGGGCTTGCCCAGCGCGTAGGCGTACGCCTTGGCGGCCGAGACGCCGACCAGCAGGGCGCCGGCGAGGCCGGGGCCGGCGGTGACGGCGATGCCGTCGAGGTCGCGGGCGCTGACCCCGGCTTCCTTCAGGGCGCGCTCGATGGTGGGGACCATCGCCTCCAGATGGGCGCGGCTCGCCACCTCGGGGACGACGCCGCCGAAGCGGGCGTGCTCGTCGACGCTGGAGGCGACGGCGTCGGCCAGCAGGGTGGTGCCGCGCACGACACCGACGCCGGTCTCGTCGCAGGAGGTCTCGATCCCCAGGACCAGGGGTTCGTCAGCCATGGTTGTCGGTTCCTTGTACGGGGTCGGCGCCCGCGGCGGGGCCGCCGCCGGGCGCTGTGGTCAGGCGCATCACCAGGGCGTCCACGTTGCCCGGCTGGTAGTAGCCGCGCCGGAAGCCGATGGGCTCGAAGCCGAAGCGCTCGTACAGCCGCTGGGCGCGGGTGTTGTCCACCCGGCACTCCAGCATCACCTCGGTGCACTCGAAGGCGGTCGCCGCGCGCAGCAGCTCGGTCAGCAGCCGGGCGCCGAGTCCGGTGCCCCAGTGGTCGCGGGCGACGGCGATGGTCTGTACGTCGGACTGCTCGCCGGAGGCGACGAGACCGGCGTAGCCGACGACCTGTCCGTCCTGCTCGGCGACGACGTACCTGCGGGTCGCGCCGGGGCCGCGCGCGTGGGCCAGCTCGGACCAGAACATCCCCCGCGACCAGGCGTCCTCGGGGAACAGCTCCCTCTCCAGCCGGAGCACGGGGTCGATGTCCCACCAGCGCATCTCGCGCAGCACGGCTTTCTCGGGGGAAGGCACGGGAGCGGTCACCTGGGAGTGACCACCTTGTAGTTCTTGGGGACCTGGGCGTCGGGCCGGCGCAGGTACAGCGGCCGGGGCGCGGGCAGCTCCTCGCCCGCGGCCAGCTTCTCGGCGGCCAGGCACGCCAGGGCGGCGGCGGTCACGTGCTCGGGTTCGTGGGCCTTCGGGAAGGTGTCCGGGTACAGCAGGGCGCCGGCGCCGACGGCCGGGAGCCCGGCCACCTGCTCCGCGATGTCGGCGGGGCGGTCGACGGCCGGGTCGGTGAGGCGGGTGCGGGAGTCGGCGTAGCGCGCCCAGTAGACCTCCTTGCGGCGGGCGTCGGTCGCCACCACGAAGGGGCCCTCCAGGTCGGCCGCGTACGCGAGGCCGTCCAGCGTGCACACGCCGTGCACGGGCACGCCGAGGGCGAGTCCGAAGGTGTCCGCGGTCATCAGGCCGACGCGCAGCCCGGTGTACGGGCCGGGGCCGATGCCGGCGACGACGCCGGTGACGGCGTCGAGGCGCAGTCCGGCCTCGGCGAGCACCCGGTCGACGGCGGGCAGCAGCAGCTCACCGTGGCGGCGTGCGTCGACCTGGCTCGACGAGGCGATGACGTCCGTACCGTCGTGCAGCGCGACGGTCACGGCGGGCGTGGCGGTATCCAGAGCGAGCAAGAGCACGCAAACAGCCTACGGCGCCCGGGGGCTCGTGTCGGACGGCCGGGTGGGGCGGGCGGCTGCTGCTACGGTCGCCGGGAAACACGCCGCGTCACGGGATCGGCACTCCGGGTGACGCGCGCACGAGTACGTCGTACGACACCCAGGTGGTCCCAGTGGCAAGCAGCAGCGCCGGTTGGGTGGCCGCGCTCACCGCGGCGGCCCTCGGCACGATCGGTTTCCTCGCCCACCAGGCGTCGTCCCGTGTCCCGGCCGATCCGGGCGGGGCGCACGCGAGTGTCTCGCCCGCCCCCGGAGCCCCCGGCGCGCCCGGGGCGCCCCGTGACGCGCGGCGTCCGGAGGCCCTGCCCCTCGGTTCCGGCACGGGCGAGCGGGTCGTGTACTCGCTGGACGACGACCGGGTGTGGCTGGTGGGCCCGGACAACAAGGTCCAGCGGTCCTTCGAGGTCACCCCCGGCACGGTCGACCCGGCACCGGGCACCTACGCCGTCACGTCCCGCTCGAAGAGGATCACGGGGTCGGACGGTGTCCCGGTCGAGCACGTGGTGCGCTTCACCAGCGTGCGGGGTGTGGTCATCGGGTTCAGCGCGGCCGTGGACGACTCGCCGCCGAAGCCGGATCCGGCCCTGCGGACCGGCGGCATCCGGGAGTCGCGCGCGGACGGCGACGCGATGTGGCTGTTCGCGACGATCGGCCAGCAGATCGTCGTCATCCCCTGAGAGCCGTCATCCCCTGGGAGTCCTCGCCCCGCGTGAGACTCCTCGTCCCGCGCCCCTGTGCCCCGCGTCCGGGTCAGGCGGCCGCGCGGTGCTCCTGGACGGGACGGTCCTCCTCCGGCTCCGGTGCACGCGGCGGGGTGGAGACCACGGCCGCCGCGGCGCAGGCCGCGAGCAGGTCCCGCATGGGGACCGGGGCGGGCGCGGGCGGCTGGACCACGGGCTGCGACATGGACGCCTCCTGAAGGTCGGGGGCGGGCGTGGTTAGGCATGCCTAACCACGAGCTGGATACCATGTGACCACGTACGGGCCCCCGATGGCAATGCCGTACCGACACCCTGTCGGAATCCTGTCCGCGGACGGCCTCGCGGCGCGGCGCGGTGCCGGCCCCCGCGCGGCGGGGTGCGGGGGCCGGGGATGCGGAGTACGGGAAAGGCTCAGGCGGCGAGCGCGCTGAGGTCGGCCGCCGTCCAGCGCTCGCCGACGCCCGTGACCGTCACGTGCCGCACCTCGTCGGCGGTGTCGCCCACGGCCCGGTGGATCTGCAGCTGCAGCCGGTCCTCGGTCAGCTCCTCCACCTTGCCCTCGCCCCATTCGACCACGATCACCGAGTCGGACAGGGAGACGTCGAGGTCGAGGTCCTCCATCTCGTCGAGGCCGCCGGACAGCCGGTAGGCGTCGACGTGGACGAGGGGCGGGCCGTCGCCGAGCGAGGGGTGCACGCGGGCGATCACGAAGGTCGGGGAGGTGACGGCGCCGCGCACGCCGAGGCCCTCGCCGAGGCCCCGGGTCAGCGTCGTCTTGCCCGCGCCCAGCTCCCCGCTCAGCATGACCAGGTCACCGGCGCGCAGCAGTTTGGCGAGCCTGCGGCCCAGTTCCCGCATCTGCTCCGGGGAGGTGACGGTGATCTCGGCGGCGGGAGCGGGCCCGGCCGGGCCCTGCGGTGCTGGTGCTTCCATGGCCCCAACGGTAGCCGCTGCCCGCCCCGCCCCCGCCGCGTCCCCGCCTCTCCCCCGCCGCGTCCCCGGTCCTTCAGCCGACCGCGCTGCGCGCCTTCTCGTCGGCGCGGGCGAGCAGGTCGGCGAGGCGGTCGGTGACGACTTCCGGGTGCTCCAGCATGACCAGGTGCCCGGCGTCCGGCACCAGCACCAGCTCGGCGCCCGGCAGGACGTCGGCGATGGCCTCGCTGTGCTCGCTGGGCGTCACCAGGTCCCCCACCCCGGCCAGGACCAGCACCGGAACATCACGGAAGCGGGCGAGGGCCTCGGTCTTGTCGTGGTCGTTGAAGGCCGGGTAGTACTCGGCGACCACGTCGATCGGCGTCGACTCGATCATCCGCTCGGCGAACCGCGCCACGGCCGGGTCGACGTCCCGGGAGGCGAACGAGTACCGCTTGACGACCCCGGCGAACAGGTCGGCCGTCGCCCGGCGTCCCTTCTCCACCAGCTCGGCCCGCTGCCCCAGCGCCTTCAGCACGCCCGGCAGCACCCTGCGCACCGCGTTGACGCCGGCCACGGGCAGCCCGAAGTTGACCTCGCCGAGCCGCCCGGACGAGGTGCCGACGAGGGCGACGCCGACGACGCGCTCGCGGATCAGCGCGGGGAAGGCGTCGGCCAGGGCCATCACCGTCATGCCGCCCATCGAGTGCCCGACCAGCACGATCTGCCCCTCGGGCACGGCCGCGTCGATGACCGCCTTCAGATCACGGCCCAGCTCGTCGATGGTGACCGGCTCGCCGTCCCGCACCTGGGCCACGCCCCGCCCGGACCGGCCGTGGCTGCGCTGGTCCCAGTGCACGGTGCGCACGACGCCCCGCAGGGCGGCCCGCTGGAAGTGCCAGGAGTCCTGGTTGAGGCAGTAGCCGTGGCAGAAGACGACGGTGACGGGGGCCGGATCCCGGCGGCCGAACAGCCGCCGCCGGCGCCGGGTGAGCGCGGGCTCGGCCTCCTGCTCGACCTCGTCGACCTCGTAGTACAGCTCGGTGCCGTCGTCGGCGTACGCCTTGCCGGGGGTGCCGCGCAGTCCGCCGTACGGTCCCGCCGCGTCGAGGGCGAGCCGTGCCTTCTGCCGCATGCCGCGGCCGACGGTGAGCCGTTCTATCGCCACGCCGGCCGCCGCGCCCGCCGCGACGACGCCTATCGCGACGCCGGCGATGCCGGTCGCCCTGCGCCAGCCCCCGGCGGCCGCCTCGCCGGCGGCCTCCGTGGCGGAGACGACGGCCGCCGCGGCGAGGTCCGCGACGCCCTCCGCGCTGCTCTCGCTCACGTCACCGCTCCCCTTCACCGGGCCGCCGGGCGGGTTCCCGGTTCTCCTCGTGCTTCTGATTCACCTGGTCGGGTGATACATACACGACACCTGCCCGGCGTCACCGGCCGGGTGTCATCCGTTCACGTGGACGCGGGGCACGCGCGCCCCGATCCGGGTGACGATCTCGTACGCGATGGTGCCCGCGGCCTGCGCCCAGTCCTCTGCGGTGGGCTCGCCGCGGTCGCCGGGACCGAACAGCACGGCCTCGGCACCGGGCGGCGGCCGGTCCCCGCCCAGGTCGACGACGAACTGGTCCATCGCGACCCGCCCCGCGACCGTGCGCCACTTCCCGTCTACCAGGACGGGACCGGTGGAGGACGCGTGGCGCGGGACGCCGTCCGCGTAGCCGAGGGGGACGAGGCCGAGGGTGGTCCCGCCGGGGGTGGTGTAGTGGTGGCCGTAGCTGACGCCGTGGCCGCCGGGGACCTGCTTGACCAGGGCCAGCGAGGCGGACAGCGTCATCACGGGACGCAGTCCGAAGTCGGCGGGGGCGCCGATCTCGGGGCTGGGCGAGACGCCGTACATCGCGATCCCGGTGCGTACGAGGTCGAAGTGGGCCTCGGGGAGGGTGAGGGTGGCCGGCGAGTTGGCGATGTGCCGCACCTCGGGGCGGACGCCCTGCCGCTCGGCGTGGGCCGTCATCTCCCGGAAGCGGGTGAGCTGGGCGGCGATGGAGGGGTGGCCGGGCTCGTCGGCGCAGGCGAAGTGGGACCAGAGGCCGGTGACGCGGAGCAGTCCCTCGCGCTCGGCCCGCAGGGCCTCGCCGACCAGCTCCTCCCAGTCCTCCCCCGGCTGGCAGCCGTTGCGGCCGAGCCCGGTGTCGGCCTTGAGCTGCACGCGGGCGGGGATCCCCGCCCGCCGTGCCGCCTCGGTGACCTCCGCCAGGGCCCACATGCCGCTGACGGACACGTCGATGCCCGCCTCGACGACCTCCCGCCAGGGGCCGCCCGGCGTCCACAGCCAGCACATGATCCGCACGTCGTCCGGCAGCCCGGCCTCGGCGCGCAGGGCGAGCGCCTCCTGCGGCGTGGCCGTGCCGAGCCAGGTCGCGCCCGCCTCGACGGCCGCGCGGGCGCACGGGATCGCGCCGTGGCCGTAGGCGTCGGCCTTGACGACGGCCATCAGGGCCGCACCGGGCGCCCGCGCGCGCAGCGCCCGCACATTGGCCCGCAGGGCGGCCAGATCGATCTCGGCACGGGCCCGCAGCGCGGCGGCCCGCTGGGCGGAAGTCTCACTCATCGTGCCCACAGTCTCTCAGAGCCCGGAAGCACCCCCGGGCGGCAGCAGCCGCTGCCCGAGGGCGCGGGCGGGTCGTGCCTCCCCCGTGCCGAACGGCCCGGGAGTACCCCCAGGGCGCCGGGCGCGCGGCCTGCCCCGCACCGCAGGCCGCCCCCGTCAGCCCCCGCTCCGCACATCCCGCCAGGCGTCCCGCACCGCCTCCGCCACGTCGTGCGCCCCCACCGGCGCCCCCCGCGCCGCGAACCGCCCGGCGAGCCCGTGCAGATACGCCCCCGCGCTCGCCGCGTCCACCGCCGACAGCCCCGCCGCCAGCAGCGACCCCGCCAGCCCCGACAGCACGTCCCCGCTCCCGGCCGTGGCCAGCCACGACGTCCCCGTGGCGTTGACCCGCACCGGCCCCTTCCCGGACGCCGCGGCCACCACCGTCGTCGACCCCTTCAGCAGCACCGTCGCCCCGTACCGCTCCGCCAGCTCCCGCACCGAGGCCAGCCGCGCGCCCTCGACCTCCTCGCGGCTGGTCCCGAGCAGCGCCGCCGCCTCCCCGGCGTGCGGGGTCATCAGCGTCGGCGCCGTACGTCCCCGTACCGCGTCCGCGTCGGCGAGCCGCAGCCCGTCCGCGTCGATCAGCACCGGCACCTGGGCCTCCAGCACCTCCGCCACCGTCCCGGCGTCGTCACCGGCGCCGGGTCCGACGACCCACGCCTGCACCCGGCCCGCCCGCTTCGGTCCCCGGTCGGACACGAGCGTCTCCGGGAAACGGGCGATCACCGCGTCCCCCGCCGGTCCGACGTACCGCACCGCGCCGGCCCCGCCCCGCAGTGCCCCGGAGACGGCGAGCACGGCCGCGCCCGGATAGCGCGCCGACCCGGCGGCGATGCCGACGACCCCGCGCCGGTACTTGTCGCTCTCCACGCCCGGCACCGGCAGCAGCCGGGCCACGTCCGCGTGCTGCAGGGCCTCCAGTGCGGCCGCGTCGTTCGGCAGCGGCAGCCCGATGTCCACCAGCCGCACCGACCCGGCGTACTCCCGCGCCGGGTCGACCAGCAGCGCCGGCTTGTGCGTGCCGAAGGTCACCGTCAGGTCGGCCCGGACCGCCTCCCCGCGCACCTGGCCGGTGTCGGCGTCGACCCCGCTCGGCAGGTCGACCGCGACGACGGCGGCGCGGGACCGTCCGGCCGCGGCGGCCAGCGGCACCGCCTCCGCGCGCAGCCCGCCCCGGCCGCCGATCCCGACGATGCCGTCGACGACCAGGTCGGCCCGCTCGACGAGCCGCTCCCCGTCGCCGTCGGCGGCGACGCGCCCGCCGGCCCGGCGGAGCACCGCGAGGCCGCCGGCGTGCGCGCGCCCGGGTGCGAGCAGTACGGCCGTCACGCCGGCCCCGCGCCGGGCGAGCCGCGCCCCGGCGTACAGGGCGTCGCCGCCGTTGTCCCCGCTGCCGACCAGCAGCACGACCCGGCTGCCGTAGACCCGGCCGGCCACCCGGCCGAGCAGCTCCGCGCAGGCGGCGGCGAGCCCGGCGGCCGCCCGTTGCATCAGGGCGCCTTCGGGCAGCCGCGCCATCAGTTCCCGTTCGGCCGTCCTGACCGTCTCCACGCTGTACGCAGTCCGCATGCCGACGAGTCTTCCCCGTACGCCGCGAACGTCACGGCCCGCCCCCGGCCCGCCCGCGCCGGGCGCCCGCGCGGGACTATCCCTCCGCGATCACCACCGCCGAGGCCACCCCCGCGTCGTGGCTCAGCGACACGTGCCAGGACGAGACCCCCAGCTCCGCCGCCCGCGCCGCCACCGTCCCGGTGACCCGCAGCCGGGGCCGCCCGCTGTCCTCGACGTACACCTCGGCGTCCGTCCAGAGCAGTCCCGCCGGTGCGCCGAGCGCCTTGGCCAGCGCCTCCTTGGCCGCGAACCGGGCGGCGAGCGAGGCGACGCCCCGGCGCTCCCCGCTCGGCAGCAGCAGCTCGCTCTCCCGGAAGAGCCGCCGCGCCAGGGCCGGCGTGCGCTCCAGCGAAGCCCCGAACCGCTCGATCTCGGCCACGTCGATCCCGACCCCGATGATGCTCATGCCGGGCAGCCTAGAACCGCCGGCCCAGGGGCCGGCGGGCGGCCGGTCACTCCACCGTCACCGACTTGGCCAGGTTCCGCGGCTGGTCCACCTCGTTGCCGCGGGCCGTGGCCAGTTCGCAGGCGAAGACCTGCAGCGGCACCGTCGCCACCAGCGGCTGGAGCAGCGTCGGCGTGGCGGGGATCCGGACGAGGTGGTCGGCGTAGGGGACGACCGACTCGTCGCCCTCCTCGGCGATGACGACGGTCCGCGCGCCCCGGGCCCGGATCTCCTGGATGTTGGACACGATCTTGTCGTGGAGCACGGAGCGGCCGCGCGGGGAGGGCACGATCACGACGACCGGCAGGTCCTCCTCGATCAGGGCGATCGGCCCGTGCTTGAGCTCGCCCGCCGCGAAGCCCTCGGCGTGCATGTACGCCAGCTCCTTGAGCTTGAGGGCGCCCTCCAGCGCGACCGGGTGCCCGACGTGCCGGCCCAGGAACAGCACCGTGTTCTTGTGGGCGAGCGAGCGCGCCAGCTCCCGTACCGGCTCCATGGTCTCCAGGACCCGCTCGACCGCGCCGGAGACGTGGGAGAGGTCGCGGACGACGTCGCGGATCTCGTCGCCGAACTTGGTGCCGCGCACCTGGCCGAGCCAGAGGGCGACGAGGTAGCAGGCCACCAGCTGGGTGAGGAAGGCCTTCGTCGAGGCGACGGCGACCTCCGGGCCGGCGTGGGTGTAGAGCACGGCGTCGGACTCGCGCGGGATGGTCGAGCCGTTGGTGTTGCAGATGGCCAGCACCTTGGCGCCCTGTTCGCGGGCGTGGCGCAGGGCCATGAGGGTGTCCATGGTCTCGCCGGACTGGGAGATGGCGATGACCAGGGTCTGCCGGTCGAGGATGGGGTCGCGGTAGCGGAACTCGCTGGCCAGCTCCACCTCGCAGGGGATACGGGTCCAGTGCTCGATGGCGTACTTGGCGATCAGCCCGGCGTGGTAGGCCGTGCCGCAGGCGACGACGACGACCTTGTCGGTCTCGCGGAGCACTCCGGCGGGGATGCGCACCTCGTCCAGGCTCAGCGTGCCGGAGCCGTCGATGCGGCCCAGGAGGGTGTCGGCGACCGCCTTGGGCTGCTCGGCGATCTCCTTGAGCATGAAGGAGGCGTAGCCGCCCTTCTCGGCGGCGGCGGCGTCCCAGTCGACGTGGTAGGCGCGCACGTCCGCGGGGCTGCCGTCGAAGCCGGTGACGGTCACGCCGCCGGGGCGCAGCTCGACGACCTGGTCCTGGCCCAGCTCGACGGCGTCCCGGGTGTGGGCGATGAAGGCGGCGACGTCGGAGGCGAGGAAGGACTCGCCGTCCCCGACGCCCACCACGAGCGGCGAGTTGCGCCGGGCGCCCACGACCACGTCCGGCTCGTCCGCGTGCACCGCGACCAGCGTGAACGCGCCCTCCAGCCGGCGGCACACCAGCCGCATCGCCTCGGCGAGGTCGGCGCAGGCGGAGTACTCCTCGGCGAGCAGGTGGGCGACGACCTCGGTGTCGGTCTCGGAGGCCAGTCGGTGGCCGCGCTCCTCCAGCTCGGCCCGCAGTCCGGCGAAGTTCTCGATGATGCCGTTGTGGACGACGGCCACCCGGCCGGCGTTGTCGAGGTGCGGGTGGGCGTTGGCGTCGGTGGGTCCGCCGTGCGTGGCCCAGCGGGTGTGGCCGATGCCGGTCGTGGCGGACGGCAGCGGGTGTTCGGACAGTTCCTTGTCCAGGTTGACGAGCTTGCCGGCGCGCTTGGCGGCGGCGAGTCCGCCGTCCGCGAGCACGGCGACGCCCGCCGAGTCGTATCCCCGGTACTCCAGCCGCTTGAGTCCGGCCACCACGACGTCGAGTGCCGGCTGCGATCCCACGTATCCCACGATTCCGCACATAACCGGCAGCCTACGGTCAGTTTCGATCACTAACCCGCCGTCGCGTGCCCGAAATCGGAAATTCCCACCGGGGTACGCACACCCCGGTGGGAATTTTCCGTCGGTCCGGTGACCGGTCGTGTCCGCCGGTCAGCTCAGCTTGGCGAGCTGGGCGTCGCTGATCTCCGTGGGGAACGGGAAGTCCTCGCCCGAGGCGGCCGAGGCGAAGTTGAGGACGACGAAGGAGGCGACGGTGGAGCCCTTGCGGCCGACGAGGACCTTGACCGGGAAGTCGTCCCCCTCGTCGCCGGTCACGGTCAGCGTCAGCGCGACCGCCTCGTCGGCGCCGCCGGGCGCCTCGGTCTCGGTCACCTTGGAGATCCTGGCCTTGTTGCCGGCCGCGGTGTAGGGGAAGCCGCCGGCGCACGTGCCGGCGGACGCCTTCAGGTCCTTGACGACCGCCTCGGCGCCGCCGTCCTCGTAGGAGGCCAGCGTCACCAGCATCTTGTCCACGTCGAACGCGCCGGCGAGGGCCTCCTCGGACACGTCGCCCGCGGCCGGTTTCTTCGGCTCCTCCGTCCAGGACCGCTTCACCGTGGCCGCCGGCTCGCCCGCGGCGACGCCGGTCTGGGCGAGGGCGAGCGGCCGGCACGCCTGGTTGTCGGCCTGCACCTTGTCCTGCGCGATGTCGTCCGTCGGGAGGGCCGGGGTGACCTTGCCGTTCTTGACGTCGGCCTGGGCCAGGACGGCCTTCTCCAGCTCGGCGGCGGTCAGCGCCTCTGCGGCGGCCGGGGCCGCGGGGGCGGAGGCGTTCTTGCCGCCGCCGGCCTTGTCGCCGTCACCGGTCTTGTCGCCGCCGTCGTCGGAGGAGCCGCCGCAGGCGGTGACGAGGAGTGCCAGGGCGGCGCCGGTGGCCGCCAGGGCGGTACGGCGCACAGCGGTCGTTCTCACGTGGGGTGACTCTTTCTGCCAGGAACGCGGAGGAGCTCCGCGTGTTTCGCGCGCACTGTACTCACGGGTGATCGTCGGTTGATCATTTCGGCATCACCCGGTACCCGAATGTGACGCCGACGTGATCATGGTCCGCGGAGCGCGGTCGCGGAACACGATCACGGAGCGCGGTCGCGGAGCGCGGTCCGGCGTGACGCAGCACACCTGCCGCCCTGTTCGAACTCCGTTAACAATGGAATGTGATCTCTCCGGCCCCCTCGATGCCCTCGAGCGCCCACCGGCACAGGCCGGAGGCGACTCCCTACGTCGACCTCACCCGCACCGAGTGGAGTGCGCTGCGTGACAAGACGCCGCTGCCGCTGACCGCCGAGGAGGTGGAGAAGCTGCGCGGTCTCGGCGACGTCATCGACCTCGACGAGGTGCGGGACATCTACCTCCCGCTGTCCCGGCTGCTCAATCTCTACGTCGGCGCCACCGACGGCCTGCGCGGCGCGCTGAACACGTTCCTCGGCGAACAGGGCTCCCAGTCCGGCACCCCCTTCGTCATAGGGGTCGCCGGCTCGGTCGCCGTCGGCAAGTCCACCGTCGCCCGCCTCCTGCAGGCGCTGCTGTCCCGCTGGCCCGAGCATCCGCGCGTGGAGCTGGTCACGACCGACGGTTTCCTGCTGCCCACGAGGGAGCTGGAGGCCCGCGGCCTGATGTCGCGGAAAGGTTTCCCCGAGTCGTACGACCGCCGGGCGCTGACCCGGTTCGTCGCCGACGTCAAGGCGGGCAAGGCCGAGGTGACCGCCCCCGTCTACTCGCACCTCATCTACGACATCGTCCCCGGCGAGCGGCTCGTCGTCCGCCGCCCCGACATCCTGATCGTCGAGGGCCTCAACGTGCTGCAGCCCGCGCTGCCCGGCAAGGACGGCCGCACCAGGGTCGGCCTCGCCGACTACTTCGACTTCAGCGTGTACGTCGACGCCCGCGCCGAGGACATCGAGCGCTGGTACCTCAGCCGCTTCCGCAAGCTGCGCGCGACCGCCTTCCAGAACCCGTCCTCGTACTTCCGCAAGTACACCCAGGTCTCCGAGGAGGAGGCCCTCGACTACGCCCGCACCACCTGGCGCACCATCAACAAACCGAACCTGGTGGAGAACGTGGCGCCCACCCGGGGCCGGGCCACGCTGATCCTGCGCAAGGGGCCGGACCACAAGGTGCAGCGCCTGAGCCTGCGCAAACTGTGACGACCGGAGCCCGGGACCGGTAGAAATACCGGATGCTGCATCTGCGCCTGCTCACCCCGGCCGACCGGACCGACGAGGTGGTCCGCCTGATCGACCGGACGGTGGGCACCGCTCACCTCGTCGTGCTCCCCGGTGCCGCCCGCGATCCGGAGGGCGACGTCGTCATGTGCGACGTGGCCCGCGAGTCGGGGGACGAACTCATCAACCGGCTCCGGGCGCTGGGCATCGACGACTGCGGTGCCATCACCGCCGAGAGCATCGACCTGTCGCTGTCCAGACGCGCCGACGAGGCGGAGAAGGCCGCCCCGGGCGAGCCGGCCGACGCCGTGCTGTGGGAGCAGCTGGAGGAGGCGACCCACGAGGAGTCGACCCTCTCCATCACCTACGTCGCCTTCATCACCCTCGCCACGATGATCGCGGCCTGCGGTGTGGTGCTCGACAACGCCGTCCTGATCGTGGGGGCGATGGCGGTCGGCCCGGAGTTCGGTCCGCTGGCCGGCATCTGCACCGCGATCGTGCAGCGGGCGCCGCGGCTCGCGATGCGCTCGGCGCTCGCGCTGCTGGTGGGCTTCGCGGTGGCGATGACGGTGACGGTGGTCTTCAGCCGGGTCATGGCCGGGTTCGGCCTGTTCAGCGAGGGCATGCTGGAGGGCGAGCGGCCCAACACCGGCTTCGTCTACGCCCCCGACGCCTTCTCCCTCGTGGTGGCGGTCCTCGCCGGGATCGCGGGCGTGCTCTCCCTCACCTCCGCCAAGTCCGGCGCCCTGGTCGGCGTCGCCATCTCCGTCACCACGGTCCCGGCCGCGGCGAACGCGGCCGTGGCCCTGAGCTTCGGCGACACGAAGCAGACGGTGGGCTCCAGCGAACAGCTCCTGCTGAACCTGGCCGGCATCGTCGTGGCCGGCACCCTGACCCTGCTCGCCCAGAAGGCCCTGTGGGCGACCCAGCGCTCACGACTCACCAAGCCGGAGAACTCCTGACGAACGGCCGCACGGTCGCCCGGCGGCGCCGGGCCGGCCCGGCCCGGCGCCGAGAACTACCCCAGCGCCGACTTCACCACGTCGGCCAGCCGCCCGGCGACGGACCGGGCCTGCTCGATGTCGGCCGCCTCGACCATGACCCGCACGAGCGGCTCCGTGCCCGAGGGGCGCAGCAGCACCCGCCCCGTGCTGCCGAGCTCCCGCTCGGCCTCCGCGACGGCGGCCGTCAGCTCGGGGGAGGTCTTCACCCGCGTCTTGTCCACGTCCGGGACGTTGATCAGCACCTGCGGCAGCCGCTCCATGACGGACGCGAGGTCCCGCAGCGTACGGCCGGTCTGGGCGACCCGCGCCGCCAGCATCAGGCCGGTCAGCGTGCCGTCGCCGGTGGTGGCGTGGTCGAGGATGATGACGTGGCCGGACTGCTCGCCGCCGAGGGCGTAGCCGTGCTCCTTCATCTCCTCCAGGACGTACCGGTCACCGACACCGGTCTGCACGAAGCGGATGCCCTCGCGCTCCATGGCGAGCTTGAAGCCCAGGTTGGACATGACGGTGGCGACGACGGTGTCCTCGCGCAGCGCGTCCCGCTCCCGCATCGCCAGCGCGAGCACGGCGAGGATCTGGTCGCCGTCCACCTCCTCGCCGGTGTGGTCCACGGCCAGGCAGCGGTCGGCGTCGCCGTCGTGGGCGATGCCCAGGTCGGCGCCGTGCTCGACGACGGCGGCCTTGAGCAGGTCGAGGTGGGTGGAGCCGCAGCCGTCGTTGATGTTGAGGCCGTCCGGCACCGCGCCGATGGTGACGACCTCGGCGCCGGCCCGCGCGAACGCCTCGGGCGAGACCCGGTGGGCCGCTCCGTGCGCCTCGTCCAGGACGATCTTCAGCCCGTCGAGACGGTTCGGGAGGACGCCGACGAGGTGGGCGACGTACTGGTCGAGGCCCTCGTCGTAGGTGCGGACGCGGCCGACGCCGGCGCCGGTCGGCCGGTCCCAGGGGGTGCCGGTGCCGTGCTCGGTGTAGAGGGCCTCGATCCGGTCCTCCAGCTCGTCGGCGAGCTTGTGGCCGCCGCGGGCGAAGAACTTGATGCCGTTGTCGGGCATGGCGTTGTGGCTCGCGGAGAGCATCACGCCGAGGTCGGCGCCGAGCGCGCCGGTGAGGTGGGCCACGGCGGGCGTCGGCAGCACGCCGACCCGCAGTACGTCCACGCCGGCGCTGGCCAGACCCGCGACCACGGCGGCCTCCAGGAACTCCCCGGAGGCGCGCGGGTCACGGCCGACCACGGCGGTCGGCCGGTGTCCGGCGAAGGTGCCCGCCTCGGCCAGTACGTGCGCCGCGGCGACGGAGAGACCGAGCGCCAGCTCGGCCGTCAGATCCGCGTTGGCGACACCGCGCACGCCGTCCGTGCCGAAGAGTCGTCCCACTTGTCCTCCTGAGGAAACGTCAATTCAGGGAGCCGGTCGTCCGGTGCGGTCCGCACCGCCGGCTCCCGCGGCCAGGGGCACGCGTCACACCGCCACACCCCGGCCATCCGATCACACAAGCCTTTGAACAACTGAACATCAGAACGTCTGAGCACCTGAGCATCTCGACGTCTGAACGAATCAGCGCTTGAAAGTCTCAGCGTTTGAGCGCTTCAACGTCTTGTGCCGTTATACGCCCAACGGCGGAGATACACGAACGCCCCGGAAGCACAGTGGCGTGCCGCCGGGGCGTTCGGAGTACAGCCGGGCGTGTTTAGCGCTTGCTGTACTGCGGAGCCTTGCGGGCCTTCTTCAGACCGGCCTTCTTGCGCTCGACCGCACGGTCGTCGCGCTTGAGGAAGCCGGCCTTCTTCAGCGGGCCGCGGTTGTTGTCCACGTCGGCCTCGTTCAGCGCGCGGGCGACACCGAGACGGAGCGCACCGGCCTGACCGGAGACGCCGCCACCGGCGATGCGGGCGATGACGTCGTAACGGCCCTCGAGCTCGAGCACCTTGAAGGGCTCGTTGACTTCCTGCTGGTGCACCTTGTTCGGGAAGTAGTCCTCGAGGGTGCGACCGTTGATCTTCCACTTGCCGGTGCCCGGGACGATCCGGACACGGGCGATGGCGTTCTTGCGACGGCCCAGGCCGGCGGCCGGCTGGGGCTCGCCGAAGCGGGACGCCATCGACTCCGAGGTGTACTCGCCCTCGACGGGGACCTCGGACTCGGTGGTGTAGCTCTCGATGTCGATCTCTTCGATCGGCTGCTCGGCAGTGGTCTCGGCCACGATGCTCCTCAGATTCTCTTCAGTCTTAGGGGGTGGCCGGACTTACTGCGCGACCTGGGTGATCTCGAACGGCTGCGGCTGCTGCGCGCCGTGCGGGTGCTGGTCACCCTTGTAGACCTTCAGCTTCGAGAGCATCTGACGGCCCAGCGTGTTCTTGGGGAGCATGCCCTTGACGGCCTTCTCGATGGCCTTCTCCGGGTTCTTCTCCAGCAGCTCGTCGTAGCGCACCGAGCGCAGACCGCCCGGGTAGCCGGAGTGGCGGTACGCCATCTTCTGGGTCCGCTTGTTGCCGGAGAGGTGCACCTTGTCGGCGTTGATGATGATGACGAAGTCACCGGTGTCGACGTGAGGCGCGTAGATCGCCTTGTGCTTGCCACGGAGGATGGAGGCGGCGGTGGAGGCCAGACGACCCAGGACGACGTCCTGAGCGTCGATGACGTGCCACTGGCGCGTCACATCGCCGGGCTTGGGGCTGTACGTACGCACGGTTCGTAGCCTTCGCTTCTTCAGTGAATGGTCCTGACAGGTCACCGAAGACGATCACGACAGCCCTGACCGCACTGCGGTGACGCAAACCGCGTGCCGGTCGCTGGTCATCGGTCCCGGTCGACCGGTGTAAGGGCCCCTCACGTGAGAATGAGCAAGCCAATACACATACGACTGTGCAGCGTACCCGGGGTGCCCCAGCGGGGTCAAAACGGAGCCGCGGGCGTCCGCGCGGCCCCCGGCGCCTCCTCACCGCCGCGGCGCTCCCCGCCCGGGAGGCACACGTCCCGGGACCGCCGCGCCACGGCCACCGCCAGGACGCACAGGGTGAAGGCGTCCTTGAAGGCCCGCTGCCGCACCGTCTCCAGCCAGGGCCAGGTCAGACCGGGCGCCTGGGGCACCAGGGCGATCCAGAACCAGGGCCCCCGGGCCACCGCCCCGGCGTACGGCAGCCCGGCGAGCAGCAGCGGCACCGCGACCAGCAGGTAGTGGTCGTACGACGGCCTGGAGACGAGGAACGCCGAGAGCATCAGGCCGGCGCCGGTCTCCGCGTACCGCAGCGGGCCGTCGTCGGCGCGGCGCCAGCGCAGGTACGCGCAGAGCGCCCCGGCCCCGGCCCCCGCCACCGCGGCCGCCTGCGCGAGCGGCCCGGGGACCCCGAGCCGGGGCAGTACGGCCGCCGGGGACGCCTCGTAGAGCCGCACGAACCCGTCGTCGCCGTGGAGCAGGAACGGCAGGGTGCGGGTGAGGAAGCCGGCCGGGTCGGGCATCGCCAGCGCCGCCGCGCCGGAGGCCAGCGCGGGCACCAGGACGGCCGCCGCCAGGGCCCGCCGGCGCCCGGCGAACACGAACAGCAGGGCCACCGGCGCCAGCAGCGGCTTGAGCGCCACCGCCACGCCGATCACGGCCCCCGCCGCCGTCCACCGGCCCCGGCTCGCCAGCAGCAGGCACAGCGGCAGGGCGACCGCCGCCGTCACCGTCCAGTTGCCGAGCCGCACCAGATGCCCGAACGGCGCGAAGCCCGCCGCGAGCCCGGTCAGGCCGAGGACGGCGAGGCGGCTGCCGAGCGGCACCCGGTGCAGCCGCAGCGCGCAGCCCCAGCCCAGCGCCAGCAGCGCCGTCACCGCGAACGGCACCAGCACCCGCAGCACGGCCCCGGGCAGCAGCGCCTGCGGCACGGCGGCCAGGACGGCGCTCGGCAGATACAGGAAGTGCGGGTCGTCGTACGGGGAGCCGCCGGCCAGCCAGGTCCGGGCGGCCCGCACGACGATCGCGTTGTCCATCCCCCCGTCCGGGGCGGCCCGGGCCGCGCTCAGCGCCACGGCTCCCAGCACCGCCACGAGCACCGTCCACGCGTGCCGGCCCGCGGGCCGCACCAACCATCCGGAGATGTCGTTTTTGCCCGTCCGCATGAGGGGAACGCTAGGCGCTGCGGCCCCTGTCGAGGCGCACCAGCACGCCTGTGGGCCCGTCTAAGATGCGGCCCATGAGCTTTGGGCAGGGGGGACCTCAGTCGCAGTGGGATCCCTGGACACCGCAGTCGCAGCAGCAGCCGCAACAGCAGCCCTGGAACGGCGGCGGTGGCGACTCCCCTGACTGGGCCGCCCTGGCCGAGGCCTCGGAGGCCCGTACCAAGCGTCGCCGGCTGCTGCTCATCGGCGGCGGCGCGCTGGCCACCGTGGCGATCGCCGGCGCCGTGGCCGTGGCCGTGGTCTCCGCGAACGGCTCCAGGCAGGCCGCGGACACGCCCTCCTCGCAGCTGCCGTCGAGCGCGGACATACCCAGCCGGTCGGCCGCGCCCCCCTCCTTCGCGCCGACCAGCGCCCCGCCGCCGCTGGACCCGAAGGACTTCGTCTCCAGCGCCGAGAAGGACAAGGCCCCGCTCGGCCCGGACCTCCTCTTCCCCGGCGCGCGGCTGACCATGGGTGACGCCGTGTACAAGAAGGGCCCGTCCGCCGACACCCGCGCCTGCGCCTCCGCCGCCCAGGCCACCCTGCCGAAGGTCCTCACCGACAACGGCTGCACCCGGCTGATCCGCGTCACCTACACCCGGGACGACATCGCGGTGACGGTCGGGGTCGCCGTCTTCGACGAGGAGAAGCAGGCCCTGGAGGCCAAGGGCGAGACCGACACGAAGAGCATCGTGCGTTCCCTGTCCGGCGGCGGCGTGAAGCCGTTCTGCACGGGCGCGGTCTGCCGCTCCACCACCAACTCCTACGGCCGTTACGCCTACTTCACGGTCGCCGGCTTCACCGACGGCAGGGACGTGACGGAGAAGTCCACGGACGTCTTCCGGGCCGGCGACGATCTGGGCGAGTTCGCCTTCCGGCAGATCCGCGGGCGCGGCGAGACCCAGGCTTCGGCGGCGGCCACGGCCGGGGGCTGACCGCGGGGCCCCGGGGCCGACCGCGGGAGGCCGCCCCCGGGAGGCCGGCCGCCGCCTCCCGTCACAGCCGCTTGGCGCTGCGCAGTGCCCTGGCGTAGGAGCCGTTGCCGTCGAGGCGGGACGCGCCGCCCACATCGCCGATGGTCGGCCCGTCGGCCTCCTGTCGGCTGGACACGAAGACCAGGTGGCCCTCGGTGTCATGGCCCAGCACCATGCCCACGTGGTCCAGCCGCTCCCCGGTGCGCGGGTCGCGCGCGAAGAAGACGAGGTCGCCGGGCTGGAGCCGGTCGATGGCGAGCGGCCGGTGGTCCGGCCCGGCCCCGGTCGGCGGGAGGACGTCGACGCCCTCCCCGGAGCGGGCCATGGCGTCGGCGGTGCACGGCAGGCCGCCGGTGCCGGTGTCGGTGGGCAGCAGCGGGTAGCGGGCGCGGTGGCCGAACACCGTGCGGATGAAGCCCGCGTGGTCCAGGGATCGGGCGCGCGGGGTCTTCGGCCTGCCGGCCGAACCGTCGCGGAACCGGTACGGGACGCCGAGGCAGTCGTAGAAGCCGGACCGCTCCGGGCGCGGCCCGCCGTCCTCGGCGCCGGCGGGGACGGCGCCCCGCCCGTCCTTCTTCCGCGGGGCGCCCGTCACGTACTGGAAGGCGAAGGCGAACAGGTCGTCCTCCGTGCTGTCCCCGTACCGGGCGTACCAGCGCGTGAACCACCGCTCCTTCTCGGCGCCCTTCCGCCAGGGCCGGGGCAGGAGCCGGACCCAGTCCGTGGTGGAGACCCGGGAGGAGGTCGTGGCGGGCTCGGCGAAGGTGCGCACCGGTCCGGTCAGGACGGCGGTGCGCGTCCCGTCGGTGAGCACGGCCCTGACCCGGCCGTCCGCGTCGCGCAGCACGGAGCGCGCGGGGTTCTCCAGCCGGGACCAGCGCTGCCCGCCCCCGTTCTCGGGGGCGCCGCCGAGGGCGTGGGTCCCGTCCAGGACGCCGGCGCTCCGGACCTCCGTGACGCCCGTGACCTCCCGCCCGCGCAGCTCCAGGGTCAGGAAGCCGGAGACCGCGACGAGCACGAGCACCACGAGGCCCGGGACGGCCGGACGCGGCTTCCCTCTGGTCCTCGCCGCCATGATCCGCTCCTCCTCGGTTCCCACTCGGTTCTCCCTCGGGTCTCGTACGGTTCTCAGACGGCGGGCACGACGCCGAGCAGCAGGCCGCCGGCGACGACGACGTAGGCCAGGAGCGAGACGGTGCCCGTGGCCAGCAGGGTGGCGCCCTTCGGCTGGCGCACCATCTGGTACGCGATCAGGCCGGGCACGATGAAGCCGAGGGTCTCGTTGCCGTACATCAGCGGGAACTCGATCGACAGCACGATCATGACCGTGGCCTGGAGCAGCACGCCCAGCAGGACGACCGCGGCGAACAGCCGCTTGCCGTAGAGGATCACCAGCCGCTGCACGACCCTGGTGCCCGCGTAGGTCAGCGCGGTGACGCCCACCATCATGGCCGCGCGCTGGAGGTCCTCGACGAGGGTCAGCGCGATCCAGCCCGGGGTGATCATGCCGCCGGGCGACAGGTTGGTGGTGAGGTAGCACAGCAGCGAGAAGAACAGGCCTATGGCGATGCCGAGGGCGGCCATCTCGGGGGTGAGGGCGGCGGTGGTCAACGGGGTCTCCGGGCTGGTGGGCGGGGGGTTCCGCCGTGGGGGTCGTCGTGCGTCCCGCGGTGGGGCGGCCGGGGGCGCGGGACGGGGGCGTACTTCGGTTCGTGCTCACCGCGCCGCTGGCCCCGCGGTCCCGTCTGCTGGGCCGGGATGCGGACCACCGGGGTTCTCGGGCTCCGCGCGGCCTGGTGGCGTTCCCCGTCCCCGTCCGGGTCCGGGTCGGGGTCGAGGCCGGGGTCCGGGTCCGGCGCGGCGGGGGCGGGCGTGGTGTCGTCGGCCGGGAGCGCGGCCAGGTACTCCAGGAGCTCCTCGCCCTGGCCGTGGATGTTGCCGACGGCGACCAGGGAGGAGCCGTCGCTCATGCGGTCGAGCAGGGCCGGCACGAACTCGTCGGCGGGCCGCCGTTCGCCGCCGAGGTCGACCGCGCGGTCGCGCCACCGGGCCGGGACGGCGTCGAGGGCGCTCCTGGAGGGGTGGCCGATGACGAAGACGTTCTCCGGGTCCAGCTCGGCGACGATCCCGCCCATCTGGCCGTTGCGCTCGACGCGGTCCGGGCGGCAGTTGATCACGATGTTGAGCGGGCGGCGGACGGCGCCGAGGCCGAGCAGCTGGTTGATGTTCATCAGCGTCGACTCGGGGTCGTTGGCCGCGAAGACGTTGGCGAAGGCGAACCGCTTGCCCCCGGGGGCCACATGGCGCTGCACGGAGAGCACGCCCGGGTCCGGCGGGGCGTCGTACATGCCCTGGAGGGCCACCTGCCGCTCCACGCCCAGCAGTTCGGCGACGGCCAGGGCGATCGCGACGTTCTCCTTGAAGGTGAACCAGCCGAAGCCGCGCAGCTCCTCGTCGGTGACCGTGTCCGGGTCGACGCGGATCAGCCGGCAGTTACGGGCGTCGGCCTCCTCCTGGAGGATGGCGAGGCGTTCCTTCTCGGCGGTGACGCAGATGCCGTTCTCCGGCATCGAGCGGCACAGCGAGCGGGCCACGTCGTCCAGGGTGGGCCCCATCTCGGCGAGGTGGTCCTCGCGGACGTTGCACAGCACGCCGATCGTGGAGCGGATCAGCTTGCTCTGGTTGACCTCCTGGAGGGCCGGCATGACGGCCATGCACTCGATGACCAGGGCGTCGGGGCGGTAGGCCGCGGCACGGCGGACGATGCCGATCTGCTCGACGACGTTGGCGATGCCGAACTTGCGGTGGACCGGCTCCTCGGTGGCGTCGGGGTGGATGAAGCGCGCCGCCGTGCCGGTCGTCTTGGCGACGGTGACCAGACCGCCGCCGCGCAGCGCGCCCGCGCACAGCCGGGTGATGGAGGACTTGCCGCGGATGCCGTTGACCAGCACGCGGGCGGGGACGGAGTGCAGTGCCGCGTAGTGGCGGCGCTGCTCCACGATGCCCGCTACGAGCAGGAAGAGGCTGCCGGTCAGCAGGACGACGTACAGGTAGAGCACGGGGGTCACCTTCCTCCGGCGCCGGTCAGGGTCCCGGCGGGCCGGCGGGACTGGTCGTGCCGGCGGGCCCGCAGCTGCCGGCGGAGCAGTTCGAGGCTGCGGGCGACGGCTCCGACCTCGTCGTGGTAGCGGGGGTGGTGCACGGTCCTGAGGTCTCCGTCGGCGAGTGCCTCGGCACCGTCGGCCAGAGCCCTCAGCGGCCGGACGACGACCAGGTACATCCAGCCCAGGCAGACGACGGCCGCGGTGAGGCCGAGCATCCCGAGGAGGACGCTGCGGTTCTCGCGCTCGTAGGCGGCGAGCGCGAGACGGCCGGCGTCCTGTCCGCTGACCACGGTCCAGCCGAGGCCGGAGGAGGCGCCGCCGCCGGAGAAGGGAGCCGCGGCGGCCACGGTGACGTCGTCGCCGTCCCGGACGAGCAGTCCGTTCGCGGCACGGGCGGTGCCGGCCCGCACGTCGCTCGCGCGGACCAGGTCCCTCAGGGCGCCGTCGGGCAGCTCCTCGAAGGCCAGGTAGCCATGGTCGGCGGCGACGGTCCGCGCGCCGGCGTCCACCACGCGGACCTCGCCGAGTCCGGGCCGGTCCAGCAGCGCGTTGAGGAACTCCACCCGGACCTCGCCGACCAGCGTGGCGCCCTCGCGCCCCGGCAGGGGGACGCCGGCCTGGATCACCGGCCTCCTGCCGCCCTCGCCCGAGAGGCGGACCGGGGGCAGGTCCGCGTCGCCGTCCCAGCCGTGCGGGTCTCCCCCGGCGCGGGCAGCGATCTCGCCGTCGGCGTCCACGACGTACAGCGCCCGGTAGCGGGGGTGCGTCTCCAGGACGTCCGTCAGCAGCTTCCCGGCGGTGGCGGGATCGCCGGTGCCGATCATCCGGGAGGCCGGGAGGAGGTCCGTCCGGGCCTCGTCGAGCGCCCGGCGGACGCGGTCGGCGATCAGTCCGGTGCGGTCGCGCTGGTCGTCGACGAGGGTGGCGGGCACGTCCGTCGAGCCGTCGGTGCGATGCAGCAGCAGGCCGACGGGCGCGCACCACAGCAGCAGCAGAACGGCGGCCACCGCCAGCGGCACCCGTACGCCGAGGCGGGCCCTGCCGCGTCCGGTGCCCGGCGCCTCGCCGTCGCCGGCCCCGGTGAGCCGGACCCGCACGCGTTCCAGCGCGGCGCCGATCCGGGCGGCCTCGCCCCAGCGGGGCACCGCGACGGGCCGGGAGAGGTCACCGCGGGCGAGCCGGCGGGACTCCAGGAACAGCCGCAGCACAGGACGCTGTACGCCCGCCCACAGCACGGCCACGGCGGCCGCCCCGAGCACGACCAGCGACCCGGCCGCGACCGGCCCGTACCGGTCCCGGCCCGGGTCCGCGGCATCCGGCTGCCGGTCCACGGGCAGCAGGGACACCACCGTGAGACCGAGACCCGCGGCGGCGCTGTCCTTCCCCTCCGCAGCGAAGGAGAAGGAGGCGGAGGGGGCGAGAGAGGCGTATCCGGCGGTGACGATCCGGCCGCCGTGTTCGTCCCCCAGCAGGGCGCCGCTGACTCCGGGATAACCGCGCGAGCCCGGTTCCCTGGCACTGACCGGGTGCTCCCCGGTCCGTTCGGCGGCCAGGCCGGAGAGCCGCGACAGCTGCCCGCGCAGGAAGGCGAGTTCCGCGCGCTCCCGGCCGGAGCCGGTGGCCCCGGGCCGCTCGAGGCCCTCGGTCGCGAGGATCTCGCCGTCCCGGGTGACGACCGCCATGGTGCGTGCCGGTCCCAGGTCGACGGCGGGCACGGACAGGCCGCCGGACGCGATCAGCAGCTGCCGCCGTCCGTCCTTCCCGTCGAGGGCGGCCATCGTCATCAGGCGGACGGTCCCTGTCTCCAGCCGCACCATGCGTGGGGCGAGGGCGTGTTCCCCGGTGAGGACGTCCTCGTCGAGCCAGCCGAGAGGAATCCTTTCGCCATGTGCGGCGAGCACCTCGCCGCTCTCCACGTCGACCACGGTGGTGCCGGTCCACTTCTGGTAGGTCCGGCCCAGGTCGGACAGGACACGCTCCGGCTCCCCGGGCCGCCGCGCGTTCCACGCGGCGGCGGTGCGCCGCAGGTCCGTGACCCGCTCGTCGATCGAGGCGCGCAGCGCGACGGCGGCGTCCTCCGCGAAGTGCCGCTGCGAGGACAGCACCGCCTCGGGCACCGCCCCGTGGTCACGAGGGCCGAGCACCGTCGCCGTGAGCCCGGCCAGGGCGACGACCAGCAGGCACAGCGCCGCGATCGGGGGGCGGACGCCGCCCAGCAGGGGCATGTCCGCCCGCCTGCGGCGGCGCCGCCGGACCTTCCGCCCGAAGGCCGCGGCACGACTCGTCGTCACCGGTCGGCCTCCCTGGTCGCCGCGGGGCGTCCCGCGGTCGCGGTCGTGCGACACCGTCATGTGAACAGTGGGCGAACGCCGTCGTGGCGTGGCCCCGCCGCGGAACCGGCGGTGGCTCCGCCCTGTCCTTCGGTGACAGCGATACCGGGCCGTCGCCGCCGGGCCGCGAGCACGTCACCCGCGGCGGCTACGGTGCGCGCACCACCGCCCGGCGCCACGGGCCCGAAGGCGCACGCGGTGGCCACGGAGGCGACGGCGGCCGGGACCGGCCCGGTACAACCTGCACGGAAAGGCTCACGTAATGTCACCGGAGCACGTTCACATGAGCCTCGGAACTCGCACTGACTTTGTCATTACCAGTCAGTTACTTGCGCGCGTCTTCTGCCTCATCGGCGTCCTCCTGGTGCTGTCCGGGTGCCGGACGCTCTCCGAGGAGTCCTCCGGGACGGCCTCCGGCGCGTCCTCCACGGCCTCCCCGCGCGCCTCGCAGCCGAAGGCCCGTGAGTCGGCCGACCTGCGCGCCCGCGTCCTGTCGTACACGGAGGACCTGGACCCCGACGGCCCCTACTCACCGCCCGACGACGAGCAGCGCGCCCGGCTGGCCGAGGGGGTCGGGAGCCTGCTGGAGGGGGACGCGCGCGAGGCCGAACGGCTGCTCGCCCCGCTCGGCCTCGGCGTCACCCGCCTCACCGACACCGGGTCCGGCCGCCGTTACGACGAGGTCGCGGCCACCGGCCCCGGTACGAGCGCCCGGTGGGGCCGGCTGTACCTGTCCGCGGACGCCCCCCTCCGCTGGAGCGCGCAGGTGCCGCACCCGGTCGCCGACCGGGACACCGAGGAGCTGGGCGTGCGCCTGCTGGAGAGGGCTCCGGGCGGCGCACTGGTCCTGGCCGGCGCCCACCGCCGGGCCGGGCACGGGGCCGCCGACGTCGCCCACCGCGAGGACAGCGCCTTCCACGGCATCGTCCTGGAGCTCCAGAAGCGCGGTGTGCCCGGCATCCAGCTGCACGGTTTCGCCGAGTCCACCACGGACCGCTACGACGCCGTCCTGTCCACCGGCGCCGCCGGGAGCGCCCCCGGGGAGGTGTCCGCCCTGGCCGACCGGATGGAGGCGAAGGGGCTGCGAGTCTGCCGCGGCTGGTCCGCGCGCTGCCCGCTGGAGGGCACGACGAACGTCCAGGGAAGGGCGGCCCTGCGGGAGGAGGCGGCCTTCGTCCACCTGGAGCTGGCGCCCGGCGCCCGGGGCGACGGACCCGACACCGACGAGGCCGCGGACGCCGTGGCCGGCCTGCTCAGCGCCTGGGCGAAGAACTGAACGAGCGGCCGGGCGAACGGACGTCCGGGCGAGCCGGCGGCGGCGCGCACGTCCGCCCGCTCAGCAGCAGCCGGCCCCCGGCAGGGTCCGCCGGTTGCGGGCCTCCTTGTTCCGCGCGGCCAGCAGCTCGTCCGCCGGGTAGCCGACCTCCTCCAGCGTCAGCCCGTGCGGCCGTACGACGTGCACGGCGGAGTCCCGGACACCGGCGGCGAGCACCTCGGCGGGCCAGCCGGGCGGGCGGTGGCCGTCGCCGACGAACAGCAGCGCCCCGATCAGGGAGCGGACCATGTTGTGGCAGAAGGCGTCGGCCCGCACGGTGGCGGTGATGATCCCGTCCTCCCCCCGCACCAGGCTCAGCTCCTGCAGCGTCCGGATGGTGGTGGCCCCCTCGCGCTTCTTGCAGTAGGCGGCGAAGTCGTGCTCCCCGAGCAGTCCCCGGGCGGCCTCGTTCATGGCGTCCACGTCGAGCGGCCAGTCGTGCCACAGGACGTGCCCGCGCAGCAGCGG
This sequence comes from Streptomyces sp. NPDC006384, assembly GCF_042870695.1. Lineage (NCBI taxonomy): Bacteria > Bacillati > Actinomycetota > Actinomycetes > Kitasatosporales > Streptomycetaceae > Streptomyces > Streptomyces sp. NPDC006384. Next base: position 138,821 of record NZ_JBIAHR010000014.1, on the reverse strand, counting down.
GTCGACGCCGCCGGGGTTGTCGGTGACGCGGTAGGCGTAGCGCCGCCAGATCGCCGAGAACCGGGCGTCGAAACCGGCGGGCGCCTCCCGGAGGGCCCACACCCGCACGTCCCGGGGCAGCCGTCCGGCGAGCCGCTTGAGCAGCTTGCCGCGGTGCTCGGCCCAGACCTCGCGCTCCAGGTCGACGTGGGCGACCTGCCCCCTGGCGTGCACCCCGGCGTCGGTCCGCCCCGCCACGGTCAGCTCGTACGTCTCACGGGACCGCGTGACCGTCCGCAGCGCGTCCTCGATCTCCCCCTGCACCGTCCGCCGCCCGCCGGCCTGCTTGGCCCAGCCGGAGAACTCGGTGCCGTCGTAGGAAAGGTCGAGGCGCACCCGGACACGGCCGGCCCGTACTTCGTCACTCACTCCTGGATCCTCTCAGGAACGCGGAACGGGCCCGCCCCCAGGGGCGGACCCGTTCACTGCGAGACAGAGCCTCAGGCGTCCTTCGACTCCTCGGCGGGAGCCTCGGCAGCCTCGTCGGACTTGGCCTCGACGGCCTCGTCCTTCTTGAGGGCGTCTTCCTTGACCGCACGCTTCGTCGCGGCCTCGGCCTCACCGGTGGCCTGCTGCGCCACGGTCAGCGCCTCGACCAGCTCGATGACGGCCATGGGCGCGTTGTCGCCACGGCGGTTGCCGATCTTGGTGATCCGGGTGTAGCCACCGGGACGGTTCTCGTACCGGGGGCCGATCTCGGTGAAGAGCGTGTGGACGACGCTCTTGTCCGTGATGACCTGGAGCACCTGACGGCGGTTGTGAAGGTCGCCCTTCTTCGCCTTGGTGACCAGACGCTCGGCGTACGGACGCAGACGGCGCGCCTTCGCCTCGGTGGTCGTGATCCTGCCGTGCTCGAAGAGCGACTTCGCGAGGTTCGCGAGGAGCAGCTTCTCGTGCGCGGCGCTGCCGCCCAGACGGGCACCCTTGGCGGGCTTCGGCATGATGTCTCTCCTAGGTGTCTGCCCCGGCCGTATCAGGTACCGGGGTCAGTATCCGAGCGGGCGGTCGCCCGTCGGAGACCCCGCGCCCCGAGGGGCGCGGGGAGGTGTCGGCGAACCCGAGCGCTCAGTACTGCTCGGTCTCGACGAAGCCCGCGTCCGCGTCGTCGTCGGCGCCGAAGGCGTCCGCGGCGGCGGTCGGGTCGAATCCGGGCGGGCTGTCCTTGAGCGCGAGGCCCATGCCGGCCAGCTTCGCCTTGACCTCGTCGATGGACTTCGCACCGAAGTTGCGGATGTCCAGCAGGTCGGCCTCGGAGCGGGCGACGAGCTCACCCACGGAGTGGATGCCCTCGCGCTTGAGGCAGTTGTACGAGCGGACCGTGAGCTCGAGCTCCTCGATCGGCAGCGCCAGGTCGGCGGCGAGCGCGGCGTCCGTCGGGGACGGACCCATGTCGATGCCCTCGGCGTCGATGTTCAGCTCGCGGGCGAGACCGAACAGCTCGACCAGGGTCTTGCCCGCGGAGGCCATGGCGTCACGCGGACGCATCGCCTGCTTGGTCTCGACGTCGACGATCAGCTTGTCGAAGTCGGTGCGCTGCTCGACACGCGTGGCCTCGACCTTGTACGTGACCTTGAGGACCGGCGAGTAGATCGAGTCGACCGGGATACGGCCGATCTCCTGGCCCACCTGCTTGTTCTGCACGGCGGAGACGTAGCCGCGACCGCGCTCGACGGTCAGCTCCATCTCCAGCTTGCCCTTGCCGTTGAGCGTGGCGAGGACGAGGTCGGGGTTGTGCACCTCGACACCGGCCGGGGGCGCGATGTCGGCGGCGGTGACCAGACCCGGGCCCTGCTTGCGCAGGTACATCACGACCGGCTCGTCGTGCTCCGAGGAGACGACCAGCTGCTTGATGTTGAGGATCAGGTCGGTGACGTCCTCCTTGACGCCCGGCACGGTGGTGAACTCGTGCAGGACACCGTCGATGCGGATGCTGGTCACAGCAGCGCCGGGGATCGACGAGAGGAGGGTGCGGCGGAGGGAGTTGCCGAGGGTGTAGCCGAAGCCCGGCTCCAGCGGCTCGATGACGAACCGGGAGCGGAACTCGTCGACGACCTCTTCGGTCAACGAGGGACGCTGAGCGATCAGCATGTGGTGATCCTTCAGTCAGGGGCGCCCGCTATATGACGCCCGACTCTGTACTGCAAGGGTACGGGCGGCACGACCCGAAGGAGCCGTACCGCCCGGAAATCCCTGGCGAAGCGAGGTCAGACGCGACGACGCTTCGGCGGACGGCAGCCGTACTGCGACATGTGGGGGACGACCCCCACACCCCCAGCCGGAGGCCGGTCCGCCGTGCCGAGCGTCAGACGCGACGACGCTTCGGCGGACGGCAGCCGTTGTGCGGGGTGGGCGTGACGTCCTGGATGGAGCCGACCTCGAGGCCGGTCGCCTGCAGGGAGCGGATGGCGGTCTCACGACCGGAACCCGGGCCCTTGACGAACACGTCGACCTTGCGCATGCCGTGCTCCTGAGCGCGGCGGGCAGCCGACTCGGCGGCCATCTGCGCGGCGAACGGCGTGGACTTCCGGGAGCCCTTGAAGCCGACGTGGCCGGCGGAGGCCCAGGAGATCACGTTGCCGGACGGGTCCGTGATCGAAACGATGGTGTTGTTGAACGTGCTCTTGATGTGCGCGTGGCCGTGAGCGACGTTCTTCTTTTCCTTGCGGCGCACCTTCTTGGCAGCGCCCTGACGTCCCTTGGGGGGCATGTCGTTCTCCTACGGGAGGTGGTCGGTCCTACAGCGAAGACCGCTGGACGGCGAGTCCGCTGCGGACTACTTCTTGCCCGGCTTCTTCTTACCGGCGATGGCGCGACGCGGGCCCTTGCGGGTGCGGGCGTTCGTGCTGGTGCGCTGACCGCGGACGGGCAGGCCGCGGCGGTGACGCAGACCCTGGTACGTGCCGATCTCGACCTTGCGGCGGATGTCGGCCTGGATCTCGCGACGGAGGTCACCCTCGGTCTTGATGTTGTTGTCGACGTACTCGCGGATCGCGACGAGCTGCTCTTCGGTCAGGTCGCGAACGCGGGTGTTCGGGTCGACGCCGGTGGCGGCCAGCGTCTGCTGCGAAAGGGTCCGGCCGATGCCGAACACGTAGGTGAGGGCGATCTCCACGCGCTTTTCGCGCGGGATGTCAACACCGGAAACGCGTGCCATTCAATGGCTCCAGTTGATTGTCGGAGGTCTTCCACAGAACCGGTCCCCGGCCGCCGTATCAGGTACGAACCGGGTCCCCGGCCTCCGAACCGGGGGTGTCGGACACCTGGGTGCCCGGGTCCTGCGTATGAACATGTTCAGCTCACGTCGCGCGAAGTCATGCGAATCGCGGAGGGAACGGTCGTGCGTCAGCCCTGGCGCTGCTTGTGGCGCGGGTTGTCGCAGATGACCATGACCCGACCGTGACGGCGGATCACCCTGCACTTGTCGCAGATCTTCTTGACGCTCGGCTTGACCTTCATGGGGTGAGGTTCTCCGGGTCAGTTGCCGGCGGCCCCGCGGAGTCCGCAGGGCGTGGGCAAGATCTACTTGTACCGGTAGACGATCCGGCCACGCGTCAGGTCGTACGGAGACAGCTCCACCACGACCCGGTCGTCAGGGAGGATGCGGATGTAGTGCATGCGCATCTTGCCGCTGATGTGTGCCAGGACCTGGTGGCCGTTCTGGAGCTCGACCTTGAACATGGCGTTCGGAAGAGACTCGACGACAGTGCCCTCGATCTCGATGGCACCTTGCTTCTTGGCCACGCTTCGCCCTTCGAATCGACTACCTTGATCGACTCCCCTGCGCCCTGCGAGCTGATGCAGGCATACGGGTGCACTGGAGCCGACGAGTCAGTCTACGTCAGCAACCCCGGAAAGGCGAAACGAGGAAGTCTGCCCCACCGGGTAGATCGTCATGCCAGCGGGTCCGGGGCCGCGGTGACGCCCAGCTCCGCGAGCTTCGCCCTGCCCCCGTCGGGGGCCGTCAGGACCAGGGGGCCCTGCTCGGTCAGCGCCACCGAGTGCTCCCAGTGGGACGACCAGGTGCCGTCGGTCGTGATGACGGTCCACTCGTCCTGGAGGACCTGGGTCTTCGGGGTGCCGAGGGACACCATCGGCTCGATCGCGAGGCAGAAGCCGGGCACCAGCTTGGGGCCCTTGCCGCGGCGCCGGTCGACGTAGTTCAGCAGGTGCGGGTCCATGTGCATCTCGGTGCCGATGCCGTGGCCGCCGTAGTCCTCGATGATCCCGTACTTGCCGCCGCCGGGCTTGGGCTGGCGGCGGATGTAGGTCTCGACGGCCCGCGAGATGTCGACGAGCCGGTTGCCCTGCTTCATCGCCGCGATGCCGGCCCACATCGACTCCTCGGTCACCCGGGAGAGCTCGACCAGCTCGGGGGCGTGTCCGGAGCCGACGAAGGCGGTGTAGGCGGCGTCACCGTGCCAGCCGTCGATGATCGCGCCGCAGTCGATGGAGATGATGTCCCCGTCCTTGAGGACGACGTCGTCGGAGGGGATGCCGTGGACGACGACCTCGTTCACCGACGTGCAGATGGTCGCGGGGAAACCGCCGTAACCGAGGAAGTTCGGCTTGGCGCCGTGCTCCGCGAGCACCTTGCGGGCGACCTGGTCCAGGTCCTTGGTGGTGGCGCCGGGCACGGCGGCCTCCCGCGTGGCCGCGTGGATGGCCGCCACGACCAACCCCGCCTCACGCATCTTGGCGATCTGCTCGGGGCTCTTGATCTGCACCATGGGGGCTGCGGCCTTTCTGGACCGGAGGGGAAACGGACTCACTCAACGATACGGGCAGCCCGGACCGGCGGACCGCGGGCCTGCGCGCCGCCCCGGACACACCGCAGCCGCGGCCCCCGGGAGGGAACCGCGGCTGCAGCCACGCATGAGTACTACTCGCCGCGCTTCAGCGCCTCCAGCGCCCGGCCGGTGACCTCGTCCACCGGTCCCATCGCGGAGATGGTGACGACCAGGCCCTGCGCCTTGTAGTAGTCGATGATCGGCTCGGTCTGCGTGTGGTAGACCTCGAGCCGCTTGCGGACCGTCTCCTCGGAGTCGTCGCCCCGCTGGTACAGCTCGCCGCCGCAGACGTCACAGACGCCCTCCTGCTTCGGCGGGTTGTACGTCACGTGGAAGACGTGGGCCGAGTTGTTGCGGCAGACGCGCCGGCCGGCGATCCGCTTGACCACCTCGTCCTCGGGAGCCTCGAGGTCCAGCACCGCGTCGAGCTTCATCCGCTCGGTCACGAGCAGCTCGTCCAGAGCCTCGGCCTGCGAGACGTTACGCGGGAAGCCGTCCAGCAGGAAGCCGCCCGCGGCGTCGGGCTGCTCCATCCGGTCCTTCGCCATGGCGATGGTGACCTCGTCCGGCACGAGGTTGCCGGCGTCGATGTACGACTTGGCGAGCTTGCCCAGCTCCGTCTGCCGGCTGATGTTCGCGCGAAACAGGTCGCCCGTGGAGATGTGCGGAATGTGCAGCGTCTCGGCAAGGCGGGTGGCCTGCGTTCCCTTTCCGGCGCCCGGCGGCCCGACGAGGACGATTCGCATCAGCGGAGGAACCCTTCGTAATTGCGCTGCTGGAGCTGGCTCTCGATCTGCTTCACCGTCTCGAGACCCACACCCACGATGATCAGGATGCTGGTGCCGCCGAACGGGAAGTTCTGGTTTGCCCCGAAACCAGCCAACGCCATTGTCGGGACGAGAGAAATCAGACCCAAGTACAGCGAACCCGGCCAGGTGATCCGGTTGAGTACGTAGCTCAGATACTCAGCGGTCGGTCGGCCAGCCCGGATGCCCGGGATGAAGCCACCATACTTCTTCATGTTGTCCGCGACTTCCTCGGGGTTGAACGAGATGGCCACGTAGAAGAAGGCGAAGAAGACGATCAGGAAGAAGTACAGGATGATGTGCGGCGTCGCCGCGGTGTCCGCGAGGTTCTTCGTGACCCAGGTGGCCCAGCCCGCCGTCGAGTTCGAGAACTGGACGATCAGCGCCGGGATGTAGAGCAGCGACGAGGCGAAGATGACAGGGATCACACCCGCCTGGTTCACCTTGAGCGGGATGTACGTCGACGTGCCCCCGTAGGAACGGCGGCCGATCATGCGCTTCGCGTACTGGACGGGGATACGGCGCTGGGCCTGCTCCACGAAGACCACCAGGCCGACCATGACGAAACCGACGATCATGACCGTGCCGAACTCGATCCAGCCGTCCGCCAGCTCGCCACCGGTCTTGATGGCCCACAGGGCGGACGGGAAGGTCGCGGCGATCGAGATGAACATCAGGATCGACATGCCGTTGCCGACACCGCGGTCGGTGATGAGCTCGCCGAGCCACATGACGAGGGCCGTGCCGGCGGTCATGCAGATCACCATGACGATCGTGGCGAAGATCGAGCGGTCCGGCACGATCTGGCCGGCGACGGTGCAGCCGGAGAAGAGGGCGCCGCTGCGGGCGGTGGCCACCAGGCCGGTGCCCTGCAGGATCGCGAGCGCGATGGTCAGGTAGCGGGTGTACTGCGTGATCTTCGCCGTACCCGCCTGGCCCTCCTTCTTGAGGGCTTCCAGGCGCGGGATCACCACGGTCAGCAGCTGCAGAATGATGCTCGCCGTGATGTACGGCATGATGCCGAGCGCGAAGACCGTGATCTGCAGCAGGGCGCCACCGCTGAACATGTTGACCAGACCGAAGAGGCCCTGGTTGCCCGACGCCTGGTCCACACACTCCTGGACACTCTTGTAGTCGACGCCGGGGATCGGGATGTGGGTACCGAGTCGGTACACCACGATGATGCCGAGCGTGAAGAGCAGCTTCTTGCGCAGGTCGGGCGTCTTGAACGCCCGGGCGAACGCGGTGAGCACGGTGCCTCCTGCGACCCCCGCGCTTCTGCGTCAAGGGTGACGGTCTTGAGGTTCGACTGACGACTAAGGGGATAACGGTCAACTGCCGTTCAGAGTGCCTCATGTGTGGCACCCGTGAAAGAGGACAGCGCAGGCCACCTTACCGGCGGCACCACTGCCCTTGGAACGACCGACCGGGGATACCCCATTTTGTGGGGTATCCCCGGTCGGGATCGCTCAAGTCATCGAGACGCCTGAAGGGTTCAGACGAGCTCGGTGACGGTACCGCCGGCGGCGGTGATCTTCTCCTTGGCGGAGCCGGAGACGGCGTCGACCGTCACCTGCAGCGCCACGGAGATCTCGCCCTGGCCGAGGACCTTGACGAGGCTGTTCTTGCGAACGGCACCCTTGGCCACGAGGCCCTCGACGGTGACCTCGCCACCCTCGGGGTACAGCGCGGCCAGCTTGTCGAGGTTCACGACCTGGAACTCGGTCTTGAACGGGTTCTTGAAGCCCTTCAGCTTCGGGAGACGCATGTGGAGGGGCATCTGGCCACCCTCGAAGCGCTCCGGAACCTGGTAACGGGCCTTGGTGCCCTTGGTACCACGACCGGCCGTCTTACCCTTCGACGCCTCACCACGACCGACACGGGTCTTCGCGGTCTTGGCGCCCGGGGCGGGACGGAGGTTGTGGATCTTGAGCGGGTTGCTCTCCGCCATGATCAGTCGACCTCCTCGACCGTCACGAGGTGGCGGACGGTGTGCACCATGCCGCGGAACTCGGGACGGTCCTCCTTGACGACCTGCGTGTTGATGCCCTTGAGACCAAGGGAGCGCAGGGTGTCGCGGTGGTTCTGCTTGCTGCCGATGTAGGACTTGACCTGCGTAATCCTGAGCTGCGCCATGATTACGCACCCGCCCCGGCACGCGCACGCAGCAGAGCCGCGGGGGCGACGTCCTCGAGCGGCAGACCGCGGCGGGCCGCGATCTCCTCGGGACGCTGCAGGCCCTTGAGGGCCGCCACGGTCGCGTGCACGATGTTGATCGCGTTGTCGGAGCCGAGCGACTTCGACAGCACGTCGTGGATACCGGCGCACTCGAGCACGGCGCGCACCGGACCACCGGCGATCACACCGGTACCCGGGGACGCGGGCTTGAGCAGCACGACGCCGGCAGCCTTCTCACCCTGGATGGGGTGCGGGATGGTGCCCTGGATGCGGGGGACCTTGAAGAAGTGCTTCTTGGCCTCCTCAACACCCTTGGCGATGGCGGCCGGCACCTCCTTGGCCTTGCCGTATCCGACGCCCACGGTGCCGTCACCGTCGCCCACCACGACCAGCGCGGTGAAGCTGAAGCGACGACCACCCTTCACAACCTTGGCGACGCGGTTGATCGCGACAACGCGCTCAACGTACGCGGTCTTCTCGGCGGCAGCAGCGCCGCCGTCACGGCCCTTCCGGTCCCGCCGCTCGCCGCCACCGGCACCGCTTCCGCGGCGCTGGGGTCCAGCCATTGGAATTACCTCTCTCTGTTTCCGCTAGCTCCGGAACCGGCTCAGAACTTGAGCCCGGCCTCGCGGGCGGCGTCGGCCAGGGCGGCGATGCGCCCGGCGTACTGGTTGCCACCACGGTCGAACACGACGGCCTCGACACCGGCGGCCTTGGCGCGCTCGGCAACCAGGGCACCGACCTGCTTGGCCTGTGCGGACTTGTCGGCCTCGCCGCCACGGATCGAGCTGTCCAGGGTGGACGCCGACGCAAGGGTGTGACCCTTGAGGTCGTCGATCACCTGGGCCACGATGTGGCGGTTCGAGCGGGTAACGACCAGACGCGGACGCTCCGCCGTACCGGTGATCCGCTTGCGGATCCGGATGTGACGGCGCTTGATCGCGGCGCGCTTGTAGGCGTCGCCCTTGAGGATCTTCTGCCCGTATGCCATGGCTTACTTACCCGCCTTTCCGACCTTGCGGCGGATGACTTCGCCCTCGTACTTGACGCCCTTGGCCTTGTACGGGTCGGGCTTGCGGAGCTTGCGGATGTTGGCCGCAACCTCGCCGACCTTCTGCTTGTCGATGCCCTCGACCGAGAAACGGGTCGGGGACTCCACCTTGAAGGTGATGCCCTCGGGGGCCTCGACGGTGATCGGGTGGCTGTAACCGAGGGAGAACTCCAGGTTCGAACCCTTGGCGACCACGCGGTAACCGACACCACTGATCTCGAGCTTCTTCACGTAACCCTGGGTCACGCCGGTGATCATGTTCGCCACCAGCGTGCGGGACAGGCCGTGCAGGGCCTTGCTCTGACGCTCGTCGTTGGGGCGGGTGACGTGCAGCACGCCGTCCTCACCCTTGGCGATGTCGATCGGCGCCACGACGGTGTGGGTCAGCGTGCCCTTGGGGCCCTTGACCGCGACCGTACGGCCGTCGATGGTGACGTCCACGCCGGCGGGAACCGCGATGGGGAGCTTGCCGATGCGCGACATAGCTGTTTCCTCCGTTCCCTTCCGTTACCAGACGTAGGCGAGGACTTCCCCACCCACGCCCTTCTTGCCGGCCTGCTTGTCGGTGAGGAGCCCGTGCGACGTGGAGATGATCGCCACGCCCAGGCCGCCCAGCACCTTCGGCAGGTTGGTGGACTTCGCGTACACCCGGAGACCGGGCTTGGAGATCCGCTTGATGCCCGCGATGGAGCGCTCACGGTTCGGGCCGAACTTCAGCTCGAGGACGAGGTTCTTGCCGACCTCGGCGTCCTCGATCTTCCAGCCCGTGATGAAGCCCTCCTGCTGGAGGATCTCCGCGATGTGAGACTTGATCTTGGACGCCGGCATCGTCACGGAGTCGTGGTACGCCGAGTTCGCGTTCCGCAGACGCGTAAGCATGTCTGCGATCGGATCAGTCATGGTCATGAATTGGCCTTCGGCCTCTCTCGCCGGGGTTTCCTGGTGCGCCATCCCTCTCCCCGATCCGAGACGGGACGGGTGCGGCGCGGTGGACCTACGGCGTAGTAAGCAAACATTTGCAGGCACTGCCTGCGGGCGTACGGGGCGGCAGACGCCCAACCCCACAAGCCTAAGGCATGCGGAGCCGGGCCCCTGCCGACCCGGGTGCTTACCGAGAGTCTGAATAACCCGGAATTACCGGATTACCAGGAGCTCTTGGTCACGCCCGGCAGCTCGCCGCGGTGAGCCATCTCACGAAGGCACACGCGGCACAGGCCGAACTTGCGGTAGACGGAGTGCGGGCGGCCGCAGCGCTGGCAGCGGGTGTAGCCACGCACACCGAACTTGGGCTTGCGAGCAGCCTTAGCGATCAGAGCCTTCTTCGCCATCTCGCTCACGCCTCCTTGAACGGGAAGCCGAGGTGACGGAGAAGGGCACGGCCCTCTTCGTCGTTGGTCGCCGTGGTGACCACGGTGATGTCCATACCCCGGACACGGTCGATCTTGTCCTGGTCGATCTCGTGGAACATGACCTGCTCCGTGAGACCGAAGGTGTAGTTGCCACGGCCGTCGAACTGCTTGGGGGACAGACCACGGAAGTCGCGGATGCGCGGGAGCGCGAGCGACAGGGTGCGGTCCAGGAACTCCCACATGCGGTCGCCACGGAGCGTGACGTGGGCGCCGATCGGCTGGCCCTCACGCAGCTTGAACTGCGCGATGGACTTGCGGGCCTTGGTGACGGCCGGCTTCTGACCGGTGATCGTGGTGAGGTCGCGGATGGCGCCCTCGATCAGCTTGGAGTCGCGGGCGGCGTCGCCCACACCCATGTTGACCACGATCTTGACGAGGCCGGGAACCTGCATGACGTTCTCGTAGGAGAACTCCTCACGCAGCTTGCCCGCGATCTCCTCGCGGTACTTCGTCTTCAGACGCGGAGTGGTGGTGGTCGCCATCAGATGTCCTCACCCGTCCGCTTGGCAACGCGGATCTTGTTGCCCTCGTCGTCGAAGCGGTAACCGACGCGCGTGACGACCTTCTTGCCGTCCTTCTCCACGACCAGCTGGACGTTGGAGACGTGGATCGGGGCCTCGGTGGTCACGATGCCGCCGGCCTGCGAACCGCGAGCGGTCGGACCGGCCTTGGTGTGCTTCTTGACCCGGTTGACACCCTCGACCAGGACGCGGTCCTCGCGGGGGAAGGCCGCGATGACCTTGCCCTGCTTGCCCTTGTCCTTACCGGTGATGACCTGGACCAGGTCGCCCTTCTTGATCTTCATGCTCACAGCACCTCCGGCGCGAGGGAGATGATCTTCATGAACTTCTTCTCGCGCAGCTCACGGCCGACCGGGCCGAAGATACGGGTGCCACGAGGGTCGCCGTCGTTCTTCAGAATGACGGCGGCGTTCTCGTCGAAGCGGATGTACGAGCCGTCCGGACGGCGGCGCTCCTTGACGGTGCGAACGATGACCGCCTTGACGACGTCACCCTTCTTCACGTTGCCACCGGGGATCGCGTCCTTGACGGTGGCGACGATGACGTCACCGATACCCGCGTAGCGGCGACCGGAGCCACCGAGCACACGGATGCAGAGGATCTCCTTCGCACCCGTGTTGTCGGCGACGCGCAGTCGCGACTCCTGCTGGATCACGTCTATCTCCTGATTGTCTGCCGGTTCCCTCCGGGGGTGAGCCCGGAGAGCCTGGCGGAACTCTCCTGCGGATGGTCCCCGCAGGAATTACGAGGCCGCCCCGGTCGAGCCGCGTGGGTCGTCCACGCTTGCGCGCGTGCGACGCACGCGGCTCGGCCGGTTTCCGGCGGGGGCCGTGAGTCGGTCCACGGTCCCCCGCCCAGGCGGCGCATCTGGCCTGCGGGTCACCCCGCAGGAATTACTTGGCCTTCTCGAGGATCTCGACGACGCGCCAGCGCTTCGTCGCGGACAGCGGCCGGGTCTCCATGAGGAGGACGCGGTCGCCGACACCCGCGGCGTTCTGCTCGTCGTGCGCCTTGAGCTTGTTGGTACGGCGGATGACCTTGCCGTACAGCGCGTGCTTGACGCGGTCCTCGACGGCGACGACGACGGTCTTGTCCATCTTGTCGCTGACGACAAGACCCTCGCGGGTCTTGCGGAAACCGCGCGCTTCGCCCGCGCCGGAGGCGCTGGTGTTTGCAGTCTCAGTCACGTTGTTCTCGCTCATGCGTTCTCCACCGTTTCGATGCCCAGCTCGCGCTCGCGCATCAGGGTGTAGATCCGCGCGATGTCCTTACGGACGGCCTTGAGCCGACCGTGGTTCTCGAGCTGACCCGTCGCCGCCTGGAAGCGGAGGTTGAACAGCTCTTCCTTGGCTTCGCGGAGCTTCGCGAGAAGCTCCTCGTCACCCAGTTCGCGCAGCTCGGACGCCTTGGTACCGGCCGACATCACGCTTCACCTGCCTCGCGCTTGACGATCCGGCACTTCATCGGCAGCTTGTGGGCCGCACGGGTCAGCGCCTCACGGGCGATCTTCTCGTTGGGGTACGACAGCTCGAACATGACGCGTCCGGGCTTGACGTTGGCGATCCACCACTCCGGCGAACCCTTACCGGAACCCATGCGGGTCTCGGCCGGCTTCTTGGTGAGCGGACGGTCCGGGTAGATGTTGATCCAGACCTTGCCGCCACGCTTGATGTGGCGGGTCATCGCGATACGGGCCGCCTCGATCTGGCGGTTCGTGACGTAGGCCGGGGTCAGCGCCTGGATGCCGTACTCGCCGAACGCAACCTGCGTTCCACCCTTGGACATACCGTTGCGCTTCGGGTGGTGCTGCTTGCGGTGCTTGACCCTACGGGGGATCAGCATGTCGGTCAGGCCTCCGTTCCGGTGCTCTCAGCCGGAGCGGCAGCGGCGGGCGCCTCGGCCTTGGGGGCCTCGGCGGCCGGAGCCGACTGCTGCTGCGGCTTGCGCCCGCGACGCTCGCCACCGCGGCCACCACGGGCCGGGCGGTCGTTGCCGCCACCACGGGCCGGGCGGTTGCCCGCACGGGCGGCGGCGTTCTCGGCGCGGACCTCGGCGATGTTCTTGACGTCGCCCTTGTAGATCCAGACCTTCACGCCGATGCGGCCGAAGGTCGTCTTGGCCTCGAAGAAGCCGTAGTCCACGTTCGCGCGGAGCGTGTGCAGGGGCACACGGCCCTCGCGGTAGAACTCCGAGCGGGACATCTCGGCGCCACCGAGGCGGCCACCGCACTGGATCTTGATGCCCTTGGCGCCGGCCTTCATCGCCGACTGCATGCTCTTGCGCATGGCACGGCGGAAGGAGACGCGGGAGGAGAGCTGCTCGGCGACGGCCTGGGCCACGAGCTGAGCGTCGGTCTCGGGGTTCTTGACCTCGAGGATGTTCAGCTGGACCTGCTTGCCGGTGAGCTTCTCGAGGTCGCCGCGGATGCGGTCGGCCTCGGCGCCGCGGCGGCCGATGACGATGCCCGGACGAGCGGTGTGGATGTCCACACGCACGCGGTCACGGGTGCGCTCGATCTCGACCTTGGAGATGCCGGCGCGCTCCATGCCGGACGTCATCATCCGGCGGATGGCGACGTCTTCCTTGACGTAGTCCTTGTACAGCTTGTCGGCGTACCAGCGCGACTTGAAGTCGGTGGTGACACCGAGCCGGAACCCGTGCGGGTTTACCTTCTGGCCCATTACCGGGTTCCTTCCTTGCTGCTGACGACCACGGTGATGTGGCTGGTCCGCTTGCGGATCCGGTAGGCGCGGCCCTGGGCGCGCGGCCGGAACCGCTTCAGGGTCGGGCCCTCGTCGACGTAGGCCTCGGAGATGTAGAGGCTGTCGACATCGGTGTGGTCGTAGTTGTGCGCGGCGTTGGCGATGGCGCTGTCCAGCACCTTGCCGACCGGCACGCTCGCGGCCTGCGGGGCGAAACGCAGGACCGCCTGAGCCTCCGTGGCATCCATGCCACGGATGAGGTCCACCACGCGGCGGGCCTTCATGGGCGTGACGCGGATGTACCGCGCCTGGGCCCTGGCTTCCATGGTTGTCCCTTCAGTGTTTGTCATGGTCTTTCACACCCCGCTGACTAGCGGCGCTTCGACTTCCGGTCGTCCTTGACGTGACCCCGGAAGGTGCGCGTCGGCGAGAACTCGCCGAGCTTGTGGCCGACCATGGACTCGGTGACAAACACCGGGATGTGGGTCTTGCCGTTGTGCACCGCGATCGTGTGGCCGAGCATCGCCGGGACGATCATCGAGCGACGGGACCAGGTCTTGATGACGTTCTTGGTACCGGCTTCGTTCTGCGAGTCCACCTTCTTGATCAGGTGGTCGTCGACGAAGGGTCCCTTCTTCAAGCTACGAGGCATCTCAACCCGTCCTTAGCGCTTCTTGTTCGTCTTGCGGCGGCGGACGATGTACTTGTTCGACGCCTTCTTGGGCGAACGAGTACGGCCTTCCTTCTTGCCCCACGGGGACACGGGGTGACGACCGCCGGAGGTCCGGCCCTCACCACCACCGTGCGGGTGGTCCACCGGGTTCATGACCACACCACGGACGGTCGGGCGAACGCCCAGCCACCGCTTGCGGCCCGCCTTGCCCCAGTTGATGTTCGACTGCTCGGCGTTGCCGACCTCGCCGATCGTGGCGCGGCAGCGCTGGTCGACCAGGCGGATCTCTCCGGACGGCATGCGGAGGTGGGCCATGGTGCCCTCCTTCGCGAGCAGCTGCACGGAGGCGCCGGCGGAGCGGGCGAACTTGGCACCGCCACCGGGACGGAGCTCGATCGCGTGGATCGTGGTACCGACCGGGATGTTGCGGAGGGCCAGGTTGTTGCCCGGCTTGATGTCGGCCCCGGGACCGTTCTCGACGCGGTCGCCCTGCTGCAGGTTGCGCGGGGCGAGGATGTAGCGCTTCTCGCCGTCCGCGTAGTGCAGCAGCGCGATGCGCGCGGTGCGGTTGGGGTCGTACTCGATGTGCGCGACCTTCGCCGGCACGCCGTCCTTGTCGTGACGACGGAAGTCGATCACGCGGTAGGCGCGCTTGTGTCCGCCACCCTGGTGGCGAACGGTCACACGACCGGCGTTGTTACGGCCGCCCTTGCTGTGCAGCGGGCGGACCAGCGACTTCTCCGGCGTGGACCGCGTGACCTCGACGAAGTCGGCGACGCTGGAGCCACGACGGCCCGGAGTCGTCGGCTTGTACTTGCGGATACCCATTTCTCAGTCCTCGTCCGATATCGGACGATCCGGACCTCCGTCAGGAGGTCGGACCGCCGAAGATGTCGATACGGTCGCCCTCGGCGAGGGTCACGATCGCGCGCTTGCTGTCGGCACGCTTGCCGAAGCCGGTGCGGGTCCGCTTGCGCTTGCCCTGGCGGTTGATCGTGTTGACCCCGGTGACCTTGACCGAGAAGACCGCCTGGACGGCCTCCTTGATCTGGGTCTTGTTGGAGCCCGGCGCGACGATGAACGTGTACTTGTTCTCGTCGAGGAGCGCGTAGCTCTTCTCGGACACGACCGGCTTGAGCAGGACGTCACGGGGGTCCGTGAAGGCCTTGCTCGCCGGGGTGACGACGGTGTTCTTGCCCTCGGCCTCGTGGCGGCGCGCCTTGGCGACGCGCGCGGCCTTGGCCGCCTTGGCGGCCTTCGAGGCGATGCTCGGGTGACGCGTAGCCATCAGGCCTCGCTCCCTTCGGTGTCAGCGGCCTTGGGGCCAGACACGAAGGACTCGAAAGCGGCCTGGGTGAAGACCACGTCGTCCGAGACGAGAACGTCGTACGTGTTCAGCTGGCCCGGCTCCAGAATGTGGATCTGGGGCAGGTTGCGGGCGGACAGCCACGCGGCCTCGTCGGAGCGGTCGGCGACGAGCAGCAGGTTCTTACGCTCGCTGATCTTGCCGAACAGGCTCTTGGCGGCCTTGGTGGAGGGGGTCTCGCCCTCGATCACGCCGGAGACGACGTGGATGCGGTTGTGGCGGGCCCGGTCGGTGAGGGCGTGGCGCAGGGCCGCGGCCTTCATCTTCTTCGGGGTCCGCTGCGAGTAGTCGCGCGGCACGGGACCGTGCACGACGCCACCACCGGCGAACTGCGGCGCGCGGGTCGAGCCCTGACGGGCGCGGCCGGTGCCCTTCTGGCGGTACGGCTTCTTGCCGCCACCGCGGACCTCGCCACGGGTCTTGGTCTTGTGCGTGCCCTGGCGGGCAGCGGCCAGCTGCGCGACGACGACCTGGTGGATCAGCGGAACGCTGACCTTCTCCACGCCGAAGATCTCCGCGGGGAGCTCGACGCTACCGGTCTTCTCGCCGGCAGGCGAAAGGATGTCAACAGTGCTCATCGGTTACCTCAGGCCCCCTTGGCCGCGGTGCGGACCAGGACGAGGCCGCCGTTCGGACCGGGAACCGCGCCCTTGATGAGCAGCAGACCCTTCTCCGCGTCAACGGCGTGGACGGTCAGGTTCTGGGTGGTGACCCGCTCGTTGCCCATGCGGCCGGCCATGCGCATGCCCTTGAAGACACGGCCCGGGGTGGCGCAGCCACCGATGGAACCGGGCATGCGGTGCACGCGGTGGGCACCGTGGGATGCCTTGCCACCACGGAAGTTGTGGCGCTTCATGACACCGGCGAAGCCCTTGCCCTTGCTCTTGCCGGTCACGTCGACCTTGACACCGGCCTCGAAGACCTCGGCGGTGACTTCCTGGCCGAGCGTGTACTCGGAGGCGTCGGCCGTGCGGATCTCGACGAGGTGGCGGCGGGGGGTGACGTCGGCCTTGGCGAAGTGACCCTTGAGGGGCTTGTTCACCTTGCGCGGGTCGATCTCGCCGAAGGCGATCTGAACGGACTCGTAGCCGTCGACGTCGTTCGTGCGGACCTGGGTGACGACGTTCGGTCCGGCCTTGACGACGGTGACGGGAACAACGCGGTTGTTCTCGTCCCACACCTGCGTCATGCCGAGCTTCTCGCCCAGGATGCCCTTGATCTGCTTGGTCATCTTCAGATCACCGGCCTCAGAGCTTGATCTCGATGTCGACACCGGCCGGGAGGTCGAGTCGCATCAGAGAGTCAACGGTCTTGGGAGTCGGGTCGAGGATGTCGATCAGGCGCTTGTGCGTGCGCATCTCGAAGTGCTCGCGCGAGTCCTTGTACTTGTGCGGCGACTTGATGACGCAGTACACGTTCTTCTCAGTGGGCAGCGGCACCGGGCCCGCGACCGACGCACCAGTACGCGTCACCGTCTCGACGATCTTCTTCGCCGAGCTGTCGATGACCTCGTGGTCGTAGGCCTTGAGCCGGATGCGGATCTTCTGTCCCGCCATGGCTACTTCGTAGTCCTGTCTCTCGTAACGCTCTGGACCCGGTGGTCCCGTGCTGTCCCGCCCCTCCTCCGACCCACGCGGTCGGGCGTGTCGCACTCCCGCTGACACAGATGTCCCTCTTCGGGACTTCCCTGCTGGGGAGTACGGGCCCTTCCGGAACCGCGGGCGGGGGCGAGAGGCCCACCGGGCGCCTGGTCTGCACCCCGCTGACGCTTCCCGGAAGATTCCCGTACTTCCGCCCCTGATCAGGGACGACGAGTACTGTGGGACTCGCTTCCGGTCCTCCCGGCGGGAGGCGCGCAGCATCGGCACTCGACCGAGCAACCCCGCCAGTCTGCCATACGAGGCAGGGGGCTGGCCAATCGAGCCGGAGAGAATACCCCGAAGGTGACATGGGTCAAACTGTGGCCCGCCGGGTGCGGGCGCCCCGGGGACATGACCGGACATTCGGGAGGGGCGGCAGTGACGGAGGAGGACGGGGCGATGGGTGCCGGGGCGGCGGGCTCCGGGACGACGGAGATACTCCGGGCCGCCGGCCGGGCGGACAAGTGGTCGATCGCGTGGGTCCTGCTCGCCCTGGCCCTGTGGGGCTGCTTCGCGGTCCTGATGCTCGGCTCCTACGGCGGTGACGGCGCGCCGCGCTGCGAGGGCCCGCTGACCGACCCCTTCCAGCAGACCGGCGGTGCCTGCGACAGCGAACTCCGCCAGTGGCCGGCCCTGCTCGGCATCCTCGCCCTCGCCACCCTCACGACGACCGTCGCGGCGACGACGACGGTCTACGCCAAGCTGCTGACCCGCCTGGCGACGGGGCACAGCCGCCCGGTGCCGGGCGCCGGAACGGGGCCGGGCACCCCCTGACCCGCCGCGCTGGTGCCCGTGCGGAGCCGGACGCACGCACATGCCTGACGCCCTCCGTGGCGTCTCCACGCCCGTCAGCTCAGGCGCAGTGAGAGCAGTCGACCGGCTCTACCGCCAGTGGGGCCAGAGGCCCGTGGTCCGCGGAGGATGCCCAGAGGGCGGGGGACGGCCCACGGCGGGGGTGCCTGCGGCGCGTCAGAGGTCAGCCGCACTTCAGGGTCTTCACGGTGGCGGGGAAGTAGGCGCGCATGAATTTCTCGATGTCGCGCCGGTGACCGGTATCCGTGGGGTTGCCCGCCTTCAACAGGACCGACAAGGTGAAGTAAGCACCACGTTTGCTACGGCACGTCGTGGTCGCAATGGCCCCGTCATTGCCCACGACCATGTCCGGCGCTTTGTTCACACGCTCAGGCATCTGAAGCTGTGAGATGGAGTTCAACGAATTCGCGATCTCCAGCGGGTCCACGAGGTCGCTGTGCCACGCGAATCGCACGTCGACAGCTTCTTTGCCACCTACATTCAAGCTGCACCACGAGGAGGGACTCGGGTCACTCCGGTCCACGTCATTACGTTCGGTAATGGCACCTTCAGCGGGAATCAGCGGTTCCAGGTCATTCGGAGTGATCCGTGTGCCGCAGAGCGACTGCGGAAGTACACGCTTTTCGTCACGTTGCCCGACCCACAGGGCGGTGAGCGCGACCAGGCACACGACCAGGGCAACCCACAGGCTCACCCGCCAGCTCCGCCTCACTGCGTAGCCCCTGAGCCCGTGACCCCCTGCGCATGCAGGACACCTGCTTCGGTCGACTTCTCGATGGTGTCCATCGGCCCGTACTTGTCGGCAGCTACGCCGTGGACGCTTCTCCATTCATCCGCCAGGGCGGAGAGCTGCCCGTTCCGAGTCTTGTAAGCCTTCACGCTCTCTTCAGTCGCCTGATCATCCAGTCGCCTCTGCTCGTCCTCCAGCCACTTACCCGTGACATAGTCGGCCGCTTGCTGCACCTTGTCGCTGGCGACGGGAATGTAGCTGATCGCCTCGTCCATCAGAGGTTTCCACGTGAGCTCCGCGACCTTGGGATCTCCTTGTGCCTGGGTTCGTGCTTCCTCCAGGAAACCGACCGTGCGGCCGGCCCTGACGAGGGACTCCGTCGCCTTGGGCTGAGAATCGTCGTGAATGTCGGCGACCATCGTCTGGTTCAGTCCCGCGTTCAGGGTGCTGTAGGCGTCCTGGTCCTTGGAGATCTGTTTTGTGACCTCGAAGAGGTTGCCCTGGTCCAAGGGGGAGTTGGCGATGGCGATGTCGCTCATCGCCGTGTGCACGGTGGTGCCGTGGTTGACCAGGATGTTCGCCATCGGTTCCCGCAGGGACGGGGGGAAGTCGTCGCCGTTCTCGGCCAGGGAGGTGAGGGCCGACTTGAGGACGGCCTCGTTCTGCTTCGTGTGTTCGACGTACCGCGCGTTCCCGTCCGACGGGTCGATGCCGGTCGCCGCGGCCTGCAGGGCGGCGCCGAGACCGGCGCGGTCGTCGCCGTCCACGCCGGGCGTGTACGTGCTGGCCTTGGCGCCCTCGCGTTCGTGCAGGACGACGTCCCAGTCCCTGTCCTTCATCAGGTACGTCATCCTCTCGCCGGAAGCGAGGTAGGACGCCGCCGCGTCGGGGTCGTGGCTCATGATGCCGAGCATGCCGTCCACCGGGTCGTTGGCGAACCAGCCGTCCCGCTCACCTGCGTACTCGTGCTTCAGCTGCCAGATGCCCGGGTCCTTCTTCTCCGCCGCGATCATGTCGTCGGTGAGGTCCCCGAGCATGTCCGGTGCGTATCCGTCCCCCTTCCGCATCAGCGTGACGAGCGTCTGGTAACCGACGGCCTTGTCCAGACGGGCGCCCTGCGCGTCGGTGGCGTGCCGCTGCACGCCCGCTTCGCGCATGTCCTCGCGCCAGCCCTCGTACCACGACGACCTGGTGTCCTTCGTCGCCGAGGCCAGGGCGTCGGCGAGGCCGGTCTCGATGGTCGCGTAGTGGGCCGCCCGGTCGCCGCCCCGGACGTGGATGAGGTCGTTCAGCTCGTTCGTCAGCGTGAGGGTGCCGTCGGCGCCCAGGCCGTCGAGGAGGGTGCGGGAGAACGCCGGGTCGTCGCTGTTGTCGCGGAACGTCCGCTCGAGCTCGGCGATCTCCTTGTCGGACAGGCGGCCACCGTCGCGGAGCTTCTCCAGCGCCTTCTCGGCCGCTTCGCCCTCGTACTTCTCGATGTCGTTCTTCGCCTCGCCGTTGAAGCCCTTGCCCCCGGCGATGACACCGGAGTCGGTCACGACGGCCTGCAGGGCGATCCGCACGCCCTCGTCCGCGTCCGTGACGTCCCGTACCGCCTTGTCGATGCGGTCCTGCCACGACCGGACGGCCTCCTGCCACCCCGGATCGTTGCGCAGCGTCCGGCGTTCGGCGTCCGACAGCCGCTCGGTGTCCAGACTCACCCGGCCCTGCTCGGACACCTTCATGCCCGCGTCGACGGCCTCCTGCCGGGCCGTCTTCAGCCGGCCGCGCAGTTCGGTGAACTGCGTGTGCGCGTCGCGCAGCAGCCCGGCCACCGCTCTGGCCTCGATCTGCGCGTACTCGTACTCCTTGAGGGTGATGTCGAAACGGCGGTCGGCCGCGTCGGCGCTCAGGCCGATCCAGCCGGTGCCCATGGAGATGCCGTGCACATCCCGGTCGTAGGCCTTCTCCTGCTCGGCGAACTCGTCCGCCATGCCGTCCCACCGGGCGGCGGCGGTGGTGAGCGTGCCGAGGTCGGTGGTCATGATCTCGTGGTACGTCGGCATCCGTCCGTTTCCTGCCCTCGCGCGTCAGAACCGGTCCGGCTCTGACGGGAACCGATTCGGACTCGTGCCGGCCACCCGTTCCGCCGAACGGCCCCGCCGCCGCTTCCCCCGTCCGCTGTTCGGCCGCGGCAGCCACACGAGCGTTGCGTAGCGTATCGTCCCGCGCTCGGGGCGTGACGAGTGGGCCGTCCCGGCGGGAGAGATGTCCCCCGGGCCTCGACGGGTCAGAGCCTGAGCACTCCCCGCCAGGCCCATCCCGCGCCGAGCACCGCGTCCCGCAGGGGGTCGGTCATCTCCCTGGTGTCGAAGCGGAACGTCTCGACCCTGTGCTCGCGGCCGTCGGGTCCCTGTCGCTTCTCCCACTGCCGGAGCACCGCGGGCGCGTGCCCGCGTCCGTACTGGCTGCCGGTGTTGCCGCCGGAGCGGTTCTCCCACCGCTCTTCGAGAAAACGCACCTCGTGCCTGTCCGGGACCAGCCGCATCCGTGTCCGGAGTCTGACGCCGACCCGTCGTATGTGGCACTCCGCCACCAGGTCGGCCTTCTCACCGGGGAGGGCGTCGCGCACCCGGTACGGCGCGTCCGTGCCGTCGAGCGCGAGCAGTGCGGCCCGGACGTCGGCCGCGGAGCGGGGGACGACAGCGCTGTCGGGCCGCCTGGTGCCGGTCAGTCTGTCGAGAAGTCCCATGGAGGGGACTGTAGAACCGTCCGGCTGGTCCGCCGTCGGCGCGGAACACCCCACACGGGGCACCGGCTTCGCGTGGGGTGAGGCTGTCGGTGGGTCAGCTCTGCGACGCGTAGGTCACGAAGTCGGCCCACGCCTCCGGTGTGAGCGCGAGGCGCGGGCCGGAGGCGTTCTTGGAGTCGCGGACGTGGACGGTGGTGGGGGTGGGGGCGACTTCGAGGCAGTCGTTGCCGTTGCTGCTGTCGCTGTAGCTGCTCTTGAACCAGTGGAGTTCCGGCGTGCTCATAGTTCTCCCAGCGTTTGCTCGATGAAGACCAGAGACTCCTCTGGCGTGAGCGCCTGAGCCCGGATGATGCCATAGCGCAGGTCGAGGACGCGGAGCTGCCTGGGGTGCGAGACCGGGCGGCCTCCGAAGTCACCGTCGGTACGGCCCATCCCCGTGCCGTCCGCGAACTTCAGCACTTGGATACGGCCCCCGGTTCCAGGGTGGTTCGCGCGTGCGGTCGGCATCACCTGGAGCTCCACGGACGGCAACTTCGCCACCTCCAGCATGTGTTCGAGCTGTCGGCGCAGCACCATTGTGTCCCCGATCGGGCGGCGCAGCGTCACCTCTTCCAGGACGAAGCCGAACTCCGGCGCGGGCGAGCGGTCGAAGACGGACTTCCGGGCCATGCGAGCGGCCACCATGCGTTCCAGCTCGTCCGGCGAGTAGGCCGGACGCCAGGTGCGCAGCAGCGCTCGCGCGTACTCCTCCGTCTGCAGCAGCCCATGGATGTTGTGGTTGCTGTAGAGCAGCATCTCCACCGCCCGTTCCTCCAGGTCCGCCAGTTCTCGGACCTTCTTCGGGTACCGGGCCTTCCGCATGTCCTCCATGAAGGCCCGCAGGTGCCCCTGTGCCTTCAGGAGTCGGTCCGCTCTGTCCAGGTACTCCGGGCGGGGGATGCGGGCTCCGCGTTCGATCTTGCGGATCATGTCCTCGCCGTATCCGAGAGTGGCCGCCAGCTCGGAGACGCTCACCCCGGCCGCCTCCCGGCAGACCTTGAGCAGGCGGCCCACCGCCTGCACCACCGGCTCGATCTCGTCGCCCGGCTCGACATCCCAGCCCGCCTCGTCGACACCCTCGCCCACGGCTCCTCCTTCGACGCGTACCCGTACTCGTACAACGCCGGGACAGCCGAGACAGCCGAGACAAAAGCCGGGACAGTGACGGTACGTGCGGGCGTTGTCACTCACCTACGGAAGCAGCTTCGGCCACGCTGAGTGACGTGAACCAGGAAATCAGCGGCTCCCCGCCCCGGATCGCCTCCCCCGTCCGGAATTTCAGCCTCCAGCTGTCCTCCACGCCTCGCGGCGCCCGTCTCGCCCGGCTGCTCGCCACCGAGCAACTGCGCACGTGGGGGCTGCCGTCGCACCCGGCGGAGCTCATCGTCGCGGAGCTGTCGGCCAACGCCGTCACCCATGGCCGCGTCTCCGGCCGGGACTTCCGGCTGTTGCTGTGCGTCGTCGGCAACACCCTCCGCATCGAGGTCACCGACACGCGTGGTGACCGGTTGCCGTGCCTGCAACACTTCGCCACCGACGCCGAGTCCGGCCGCGGTCTGCTGCTCGTGGAGGCTCTCGCCGACCGTTGGGGAGCCGTCCCCGGCCCGCCCCCGTGCAAGACCGTCTGGGCCGAAGTGAGGACCGGCCCCACCGGGTCCCGGCACCGGTGAGGCGGGCGCGGCCGCGCAGTACCTGGAGGGGCGCCTCGCCGGGTTCTCGTGCTCGGCGAGGGTGGTGCCGGCCGTCGGAGTCGGAAGACTCCCCGCCAGGTCCGTCCCGCGCCGTGGACCGCGTCCGGCAGGGGGTCGGTCATCTCCCGGGTGTCGAAGCGGAACGCCTCCACCCGCCCCCGCGCCCCCGCCCCGCGTCAGTGAGTGCACGGCCCAATATCACGCTTGTCGCTTTTCTACTGTGAGCAACTCCCCTTCTACAGAAAGACGTTGACGTTCCTTCACTTTGATTTTACTGTTCCCCGGTCGCATGTACATGATCACCTACTCGTAAGGAGTGGTCCCCGTGCAGCTCAACATCCCCAAGGCCTTCCGGAGAAAGGCGGCCCTCACCGTCACGGCCGCCATGGCGCTCGTCGGCTTCAGCGCGACCACGGCCTCGGCCAACTGGTCCAGCTACATCTCCAGCTGGACCGACGGTGACCGTTCTCGCAAGTGGACCGACTCCGGTACCTACAGCCAGGTCCAGTTCCGGAGCTGCTTCGCCCAGTACGGCACGACCGAGCAGGTCGTCGTCAAGATGTGGAAGATCGACACCTGGACGCCGAACGACAACCTCGGCAGCAAGACCTTCACCAACTGCTTCAACGGCTCCAGCTCCTGGTCCAACGGCCAGTGGACCAACGTGCCGACCGGTGAGCACACGCTGCAGTTCGAGGCCGACAAGGTCGCTCAGGGCGGTTCCTGCTGCCTGCTGAACGTGGCCGAGGTCTACGTCGACACCTCCCAGGCCGACTGACGCACGGTTCGAACGCCCTGCCCGCGGTGGTGCACGGAAGCAGCCCTTCCGTGCACCACCCGCTTCCGCCGGAGAGCACCACTTGAGAATTCGGACCCTCTTCCGTACGTCGCCCGCGTTCATGTGTCTGCCGATCGCCGTCGGCATCACGGTCCTGTACTACACGCAGGAGACGGCCGACCAGATCCGTTACTTCCCGTACCCGTGGGCCCCGCTGCTCGTCCAGCGGCCGATCGAGTACCTGGCGGCGCCCGCCTACGCCCTGGTCGCCGCCCTCGCCGCGTGGACCGCGGCGCGTGTGCGTGAAGCGGGTACCTGGCAGCTCGCCGCCCACCGTCCCACCTGGCAGGTGATCGCGCAGGCCCTCGTACCCGTCGTCACGGTGGGATGGCTGATGTTCCTCGCGTCCGCCGCCTGGGCCTTCACCGAACGCCCGACCTGGCCCACCCCCGCCAGCCTGGCCCCGCTGCTGCTCACCTGGGTCCTGACCGTCGCCTGGGCGGTGATCGGCTTCACCGTCGGCCACCGTGTGAAGCCTCTGATCGCCGCGCCCGTCCTCGCGTGCGGGGTGTTCGTCGTCGTGGCCTACCCGCACGCCGTACAGCCGTTCTACCTGCGGCACCTGTCCGGTGAGTACTTCGCCCACCTGGGCGTCGGCGAATCCGCGACCTTCGAGTCCATGGCCGCGCAGATGATGCCGACCCTGGGTGTGGCCGCCGCCGTGACCCTGGTGTGGGCTCGCTGGAAGCCGGTGGTGCGCATCGTGTCCGCCGCCGTGCTGGTGGTCGCCCCCGCCCTGGCGGGCTACAGCATCGTCAAGGACTGGGACTACAACCCGAGCGTCAACACCCACGTCGCCCTCGCGTGCCACGGCACCGAGCCCCAGGTCTGCCTGCCCGAGAACGGGGCGCACGATCTGCCCGAGGTGCACGCCCAGGTCGCCGAGGCATTCCGGATCCTCGACGCCTACGCCATCACCACCTCGCTGCCCAGTCGGGTGGAGGACCAGATGGCGTACGGGCGTTTCACCCAGCGGAACACCGGCCGCACGGTCTACATGCAGCTCGGCATCGCTCACCACAAGGGCGGCCTCGACCGCTCGATCGTCACCAGTGCCGTGCAGTTCGGATGCGACGCGGATCCGCATCTCGCCCGCACGATCCACTTCTGGCTGGAGAGCAAACTCGGCGGCATCACCCCGTACGCACGTATCGCGGCCGGGGACCCCTACTACACGCGTGCTCAGTACCGGGAGGCCGTCGCCACCGCCGAGCGCGTCTCGGGTCTGTCCACTTCCGAGCAGAAGCAGTGGTTCGACAGGACCAGGACCGCCGCCTGTGCGGGGCGGCCGTCGTGACCTGGTGGCTGAGGGTCCGGCTCGTCCCGACCGTGCTCATGAGCGCGCTGGCCGGCTACACGCTGTTGCTGCTCACCGTGCGGGACGGGACCGTGATCCTCCCGGCGATCAGCGTGAACGCGGGCAACACCGTGCCCCTGGCGTTCTTCCTGCCGCTGCTCGTCGCGGGGCCCCTCGCGCACTGCCTCGACTCCCGCCAGCCGCACGCCGAACTCACCGGCATCCGCCGCACCGCCTGGAGGGACACCGTGCTGGCGGCCGCCTCGACGGCGGCGGCGCTGGCACTGACGGGCCTGGTCCACGCCGTCACCTCCGCGGACGTCACCCTGCAGACGGGGCGCAACACGCTCTTCCTGACGGGTCTGATGCTCACGGCCCGCGCCGTGCTCGGGCGGGCCGGCATCGTCGTCCCGCTGGGCTGGGTGTTCGCCGTCATCCTGCTCGGCCGCCGCACCAGCAGCACCTTCCACTCCTGGGCCGTGACCGCCCTGCCGCCCGGCACCGGGCACGCCACGGCTGCGGCGGCCCTGTCGGTCACCGCAGGTGTCGCAGCCACCTTCATCACCGCGAGGAAACTCCCGTGACCCTCTCCTTCACCGACTGCACCTATCGCTACAAGCGTCGCAACCGGCCCGTACTGGACCGCTTCACCTACCGTCTGCACGAAGGTGTGACGATCCTCCTCGGTCCCAACGGCGCGGGGAAGTCCACCACCCTCCAGCTCGCCGCCTCCGTCCTCACCCCCCAGGCCGGTCGTGTCACCTTCGACGACCTCGACTCCCGGCGGCGCGCTTATCGCCGGCATGTCTCCTGGATGCCGCAGCACATCACCGCGGCCCCCGGCCTCACCTGCCGCGAACAGGTCGCCTACACCGGCTGGCTGAAGGGCATGAACCGCACCGACGCCTGGACACAGGCCCAGGAGGCACTCGCCTCGGTGAACATGACCGAGCACGCCGGGCAGAAGGCCGCCAAGCTGTCCGGCGGACAGCTCCGCCGCCTCGGTGTCGCCGCGGCCCTCGTCCACGACTGCCGCGTCCTGCTCCTGGACGAACCCACCGCCGGCATGGACCCCACCCAGCGGCGCGTCTTCCGCGACGTCATCGCCGCTGCCGCCGGCACCCGGCGGATGCGGGTCCTGATGTCCACCCACGACGTCGCCGACCTCGCCGAGGACGCCGACCGCGTCACCGTGCTCGCCGACGGCCGGATCCAGTACGACGGCGACGCCGCCGGCTTCCTCGCCCGGGCACCGCACGGCACCCCTGCCGGGCGTCTCGCGGAAGCCGCGTACACCCACTTCGTCCACTCCGCCTGAAGCGGCGTACCGGGTAAACCTGAAGCCGCGCCCCGGTACGCCTGAAGCGGCGTCCGGGGACACGGCACCGGTCCCTCCGGGATTCCCCTCGGCGTCAGATGACGCCCTGGGCCAGCATCGCGTCGGCGACGCGCTCGAAGCCGGCGATGTTGGCACCGGTCACGTAGTCGCCGGGGGCGCCGTAGCGCTCGGCGGTCTCGTGGCAGGTGGTGTGGATGTCGTTCATGATGTGCGTCAGCTCGTCCTCGACGCGCTCCGCCGACCACGACGTACGGGCGTGGTTCTGGGCCATCTCCAGGGCGCTGACGGCGACGCCGCCCGCGTTCGCCGCCTTGCCGGGGCCGAAGGCGACGCCCGCGCGCTGGAGGAGGTGGACGGCCTCGGGGGTCGTCGGCATGTTGGCGCCCTCGGACACCGCCTTGACGCCGTTGCGGATCAGGGTGGCGGCGTCGTTCTCGTCCAGTTCGTTCTGGGTGGCCGACGGCAGCGCGATGTCGGCCGGGACCTCCCAGACCCGTCCGCCGGGCACGAAGCGCGCGGAGGCGCCCCGGCGCTCGGCGTACGTGTCGACGCGGCCGCGCTCGACCTCCTTGACCTGCTTGAGCAGCTCCAGGTCGATGCCCTTCTCGTCGATCACGTAGCCGGACGAATCCGAGCAGGTGATGGCGTTGGCGCCGAGGGCGGCCAGCTTCTCGATGGTGTAGATCGCGACGTTGCCGGAGCCGGAGACGACGGCCGTCTGGCCCTCCAGGTCCTCGCCGCGCTCACGGAGCATGGCCGCCGTGAAGAGGACGTTGCCGTAGCCGGTGGCCTCGGGGCGGATCAGCGAGCCGCCCCAGCCGGCGCCCTTGCCGGTGAGGACGCCGGCCTCCCAGCGGTTGGTGATCCGGCGGTACTGGCCGAAGAGGTAGCCGATCTCCCGGCCGCCGACGCCGATGTCACCCGCGGGGACGTCCGTGTGCTCGCCGATGTGCCGGTACAGCTCCGTCATGAACGACTGGCAGAACCGCATGACCTCCGCGTCGCTGCGCCCGTGCGGGTCGAAGTCGCTGCCGCCCTTGCCGCCGCCGATGCCGAGGCCGGTGAGGGCGTTCTTGAAGATCTGCTCGAAGCCCAGGAACTTGATGACGCCGAGGTTCACGGAGGAGTGGAAGCGCAGGCCGCCCTTGTAGGGGCCGAGGGCGCTGTTGAACTCGACGCGGAAGCCGCGGTTGACGTGGGTGCGTCCCTGGTCGTCCTGCCACGGCACCCGGAAGATGATCTGCCGCTCGGGCTCGACCAGACGCTCGATGAGGCCCGGCTCGGCGTACTCGGGGCGGGCGGCCACCACCGGTGCGAGCGTCTCCAGCACCTCGTGGACGGCCTGGTGGAACTCCGGCTGGGCCGGGTTGCGGTGCTCGATCTCGGTGAGCAGGTGGTCGAGCGTGGTCTTCGACTCGGATGGCGTCGTCACGGAAGCCCTTTCTGGCACGGCTGGCACCGGGAACCGGCAGGGGCGGGTGCGGCTCGCTCCGCTCCGCTCCGGTCCAGTTGCGAGCGCTCGGCGCCGTTGCCGCGCGCGGGACAGCGGCCGTTCTCACGTGGTGCGGGGACCCTCGGGCGAAAACGGCCGACTCTCCAGTGTTACTCCTGTGTAAACGGCAAGGCCAGACGCCGGGCCCATTTCGTCCACCATGTGAGACCTGCGTCGCTCGCCCGTGCGGAGTCACGGGGAGGCCGGTCACTCTCCGTCACCGGCGTCCGGCGGGGCGGGGCCGCGGTCGAAGGTTGTGATCGCGGTGCGCAAAGCGCGTAGCGATTCCGTGTGTGGCCGCGATGGACCAGGTGACTCCCAAAAGCCCAGGTGAGCGTTGTGCCAGGCTGAGGGAATGACGGATTTCGGGGGTGGCGCTGGGGCGCCGGTACGGCGCTCCCGGCTCGCCGACTACGCAGAGACGACCCGACGGCCCGGCCGACCGGAGACGGCTCCCCGGCTGCCCGGCCCCGGGGCCGCTGGGGGACCGCCGCGCACACCGGGCCGCCGGGACGGGGTGCGTCCGGGCTTCGATCCCTCCGCGGAGGAAGCGAGGGAAGCGGAGGAAGCGGCGGCGCGGCGCAGGGAGTTCGCCGCGCTGCTGGAGACCTTCCGGGACACCGCGGTACTGGTCCCGTTGCGGGACGACGGCTGGCTGACCGCCGACTTCGGCGGGGTGCGCTGGATCCTGGCCTTCTCCGACGAATCGGCGCTGGCCCGCTACGCGCTCGCCCGCGACGAGGCGCACCTGGAGTGGCCGTACCGGACGGTGCTCGGGGCGAAGCTGCTGGACGCGGCCGTGCCCCGGGCGGGTGTGCCGTGCGGGGTGGCGCTGGACGCGGCCGACGGCGCCGAGCACGCGGTGCTGCTGCCGCCGGTCGTGGGCGTGGTGCCGGACGCGTACGCCGTGGACCGGGCGGCGGCCGGGGGTGCCTCGTGGTGACCGGGGGCGGCGACGGCAAGGACCTGGCGGCGATCGGCCTCGACGACATCGCCAAGGGGCTGACGCTCGCCCTGGGCGAGCTGAAGGAACTCGGCATGGTCGGGGAGGCCGGCGCGGGCCGGGGCTTCGGCGACGTCGCCCTGTCCGGTCTCGACCTGGGCGCCGAGGGCCTCGCCGGCACCTTCGGCTCCTTCTGCGAGCGGTGGGAGTGGGGCGTGCGTTCGCTGATCTACGAGGGCAACGGCTTCGCGATCAGGA
This sequence comes from Streptomyces sp. NPDC006384, assembly GCF_042870695.1. NCBI lineage: Bacteria > Bacillati > Actinomycetota > Actinomycetes > Kitasatosporales > Streptomycetaceae > Streptomyces > Streptomyces sp. NPDC006384. Next base: position 109,478 of record NZ_JBIAHR010000014.1, on the reverse strand, counting down.
CCGGGCTGGCCGCCGGGACGTACTACGAGACCGACCAGTACGTGGAAGGCGCCCTGAAGGTCGGCGTGAACTCCCTGATGGGCAATCCGCACGCCTCGGAGGAGGAGATCACCGGCAAGGACTGGGGCGAGGTCCTGTCGGACAACCCGTTCACCCAGGTCAGGGACGCCGACTACAGCAAGGAGTCCTTCGAGCGGGCGTGGGAGAACAGCGCCCAGGGCTGGCGGGACGCGGGCCGGGACGTGATGACCTCCGAGAGTCTCGGCCTGCCGGGCGTGGGCCCGCAGTCGGTGCGCGAATCGCTCGGGGTGACGGACGCCCAGTACGAGCAGATGCTCGACTCCGCCTTCGGCCCCTCGCCCGAGGAGCGCGCCCGTGCCCAGGGCGGGGGTGAGGGCTGATGGGCGTCCTCGACGACCTCGGCAACGGCCTCAGCAGCGGCTTCGGCAAGCTGAAGGACGGCGTCAACCACGGTCTGACGATCGTCGAGGACGGTGTCGACGCCGGCAAGAAGGTCCTCGGCGAGGGCATCGACTGGGGTACCGACCGGCTCGGCGACGGCCTCGACAAGGTCGGTCTGGAGGACGCCGCGGACGCGGTGGAGGACTGGGGCGACGAGGTCGCCTCCGACCTCGGCGCCACGCCCGGTGAGCAGCAGCTCGGCCAGACCGAGGAGGCGAACGAGCTCGTCCACGGCAACCCGGAGAAGATCCGGGCGAGCGCGAAGCACCTGCGGGACTTCTCGACCGCGTTCGACAAGGTCGGCTCGGGCATGAGGAAGGTGGACTCCGCCGGCTGGCGCGGCGAGGGCGGCGACACCTTCCGCGAGAAGTTCGGCGTCCACCCCGCGAAGTGGCTGCACGCCGCCGACGCCTGCGAGACGGCGGCGACGGCACTGGAGACCTACGCGGGCACTGTCACATGGGCGCAGCAGCAGGCGCGGGAAGCGATCGAGCTGTACCGGCGGGGCAAGGAGGCCTCCGAGAAGGCCGTCGGGGAGTACAACGAGCAGGTCGACGCGTACAACGCCAGGATCAGGGCGGACCAGGACCCGGGCCCGGTCCCCCCGCCCTTCCACGACCCCGGCAGGGAAACGATCCGGCAGGCCCGCGAGAAACTCGCCGAGGCGCGCAAGCAGCGCAACACCGCCGCCGCCGACGCCGAGGCCGGTATCAGGAAGGCCCTGGCGCACGCCCCCGCCGAGCCGCCGCCGCTGGAGCGCATCGGCAACAACGTCGTCGACGGCTTCGTCGCGACCGGCGTCGAGCTCAACCACTTCGCGGGCGGCGTGATCAAGGGCACGGCCGGTCTGGTCACTTTCGCCCGGGGCCTCAACCCGGTGGACCCGTACAACCTGACCCACCCGGCCGAGTACCTGCAGAACGTCTCGTTGACGCTGTCCGGTCTGGTCTCCACGGCGGCCCACCCCGAACGGGCCCTGAACGCCGCGGTCGAGGGCTTCAAGAAGGACCCCTCGGAGTTCCTCGGCCGCCTCGTCCCCGAACTGATCGGCACCAAGGGCGCGGGGCTGCTCCGCGGCGGGGTGCGGATGGCGGCGCGGGAGGGGCTGGAGACCGGTGCCGGGAGCGCTCTGAGGGAGGGCGCCGAGGTGGCGGGGCGCTCCCGTTCCCCCTTCGGCGAGAGCGCCCTGCACTCCGGCTCCATGGACGCCCGGTCCGCCCGGGAGTTCCTCGACGAGCAGTACGGCGGTCTGGGCCGGCCGGAATCACCGGGCAGCGGCTTCTCCTACCAGCCGCACGTCCCGGACGACGTGTGGAGCGGGCTGAGCACCGAGCAGCGTCATCAGGTGGCGGCCGCGGAGCTGGAAAGAGGCGCGCGCTCCTTCGCGGACCCCGACGCCGCCATCTCCTACGGCCGGGACAACTGGAACCGCTACGTGGAGGAACTGCCGCCGGAGTCGCGCCAGGCGCTCCGGGACTACACCGGCGAGCCGCCCTACAAGGGCGCCCCGGGTTATGCGACGTACCAGGAGATGAACGGCTTCCTCCGGGGTGAGGCGGAGCTGGGCACCCCCGAGGTGCTCGACAACATCCGCGAGGTCGACAGGGCACTGGCCGGGAACCCGATTCCCGAGGACGTCATGGTCGTGCGTGGCAGCGGCGTCGGCCACCTCGACTTCGAACTGCCGGAGGACCTGGTCGGGCGGACGATCACCGATCCCGGCTACACATCGTCCTCACTGGGCAACCACCCGGTTCCGAGCTTCGAGGGCAAAGACGCGATCCTGCGTCTGCGCGTCCCGGAGGGCACGCACGCCGCGTGGGTGGAGAAGGTCAGCGACTTCGGCGTCACGGAGCGGGAACTGCTGCTCGGACGTGGCACGAGCTACAAGGTGACGCGTGCCTTCACGGACGAGAACGGACAGATCCAGATCTACGGCGAGGTTCTGCCCCGTGATTGACTGCCCGCCGTACGACCGGCCCGAGTCGTCCGCACCGAGCAACCCGCCGCACCAGCCGATCAGGAAAGACACCAGCAGCATGAGCTCCGAACACTCCGACCGCCGGTCCAACCCGCGCTTCGCCGAGAGCGTCGGCGGTCACATCGTGCCGGGAGGGCCGCCGCGCTACACGGGGCACACCGGCCGTCCCGTGCAGCACGTGGCGTTCGCGAACGCCGAGGGGGAGGTGCTCGGCTACGTGTGGGCGAACGACGACGACGACGCCGCAGGCGTGAAGGTCCGCGGCGCGGCCGGTCATGTCGCGGCCGGCGCGGCCGGCGCCTGGGCGCTGCGTCTGCATGCGGCCAAGGAGCGGGGTCTCGCCCCGACCCGGGCCCTGGCCGAGATGCTGGCCCAGCCGTCCTCCGCCGGAGGGTCCCACATCGTGACGGACTCCCTCGCCCGTGCCGAGAGCCTCGCCGTGCTCGACGACCTCACCGGACGGACGTGGCGCAGGGACACCGTCAAGAGCGGAGCGACGGCGACGGTCTTCGGTCTCGCCATCGGTGACGCCCTGGGATATCCGGCCGAGTTCCTGGACATCGCCCAGCTCACCAGCCGGTACGGCTCCTGGCGGCGTCTCGAGCTGCCCGTCCGTGCCGGCGTCGCCCGCGTCTCGGACGACACGCAGATGACCCTGGCGGTGGCGGGGGCGCTGGCGGACGTCACGGCACGAGCCGACTCCACGCTGACGGCCGCGACGTTCGAGCCCGCCCTCCGTGCCCGTTTCGTGGCCTGGCTCCGGTCACCGGACAACGACCGCGCTCCCGGGCGGACCTGCCTGGACGCATGCGCGGCCCTGGAGAGCGGGGTTCCCTGGCCGGAGGCCACCGTGCCGGCGTCCAAGGGGTGCGGGGCGAACATGCGGGTGGCGCCGGTCGGCCTGGTGCCCGGGCTGACGGCGGAGCAGCGCGCCGGAGCGGCCCAACTGCAGGCCGCGCTGACCCACGGCCACCCCACCGCGCTCGCGGCCAGCGACCTCACCGCACACGCCGTGTGGCTGCTGACGCACAACTGTCATCCCTCCGAACTGCTTCCGCGGCTGCGTCACTACGCCCGGGCCGCACGGCGGACGTACCACGGCGACTGGCTCGGCGACCTGGCCCTCCGGGCGGGTGCAGCCGATCCCGCCGCCTTCATCGCGCACGGCTGGGACGAAACCCTCGCGTGTCTGGACACGGTCGCCCACGCCCTCGCCCACCCGGACCCGGAGCGCGATCCCTGCGAGGTGGCCGGTGCCGGCTGGGTGGCCGAAGAGGCTCTGGCCGTCGCCCTGTACTGCTTCCTGCTCTTCCCCGACGAGCCCGTGGCGGTCGTCCGGCGTGCCGCGTTCTCCTCCGGTGACTCGGACTCCGTGGCCGCGCTGGCCGGAGCCTTCGCAGGCGCGTGGAAGGGCGGCGCGGCCTGGCCCGGGGACTGGGTGCGCGTCCTCGAGTACCACGACCGGGTCCGCCCCCTCGTCGCGCCCTGGGACTCGGGCAGTCCTCGAAGCCACCGCGGTACGCCGGGACGCGGGGCGTGAGCCGCCCCGCGCAGCTGGCCGCCGACTGGCTGTGCCGGACCTACAACGGCCTCGTCGAGCTGGCGTCCCCCGATGTCGTGCACGAGACCTCCGCGGCCTGGCTCCTCGGCTGCCGGTCCGTGGCACAGCCCGGTTTCCCGCGCACCCCCATGCTCGCGGCGTCGGTCGTCGTACCGAAGTACGGCTGTCTGCCGTACCACCCGGCACCCCACGCGCCTCTGGCCGATCTGGAGCCCGCCCCGAATTGGCAGTACACCGACCGACTGGTGTCCCAGCCGCGCAGACTCAACGTCCGCGGCCGGGTCACCGCACTGCACCACCGCGTCGACCGGATCACCGTGTCCCCCCTGCCGTGGGCGCCCGGCCACGAAGCCCCGGGATGGTGGGGCAGGCTGGCCAGGCGCTACTTCCCGCGGTTCGAGGAGACGGCGGTCGGCGACTGGGACGACGTCATCGGCGCCATCGCCGGCACGGGGCCGGATTCCCGGGGACTGGTCTGGATCCGTCGTGAGATGAGCGGTCAGGAGATCACGGGGCATCTCGTCTACGTCCACAACAACGGCGGCCAGGTCGTCTTCCTCGACGCGATGACCGCGTCCCTGGCCAGGCTGGAGACCGAAGGCGTCCGCGAGCTCCGTCTGCTGCGCTCGCCGCCGGGAGCCCCGGAGCGACCGGACCCCGGCCTCCGGAGCCGGCCCGGCTTGTCCGGGGGCGGCTGAACCGGAGCGGCCGGTCCGCGGGGCGCTGTCGTACGGGTGGTCTAGGCTTCCCGGCCGTGACCACCACCTTGATGACATATGCCGGTCCGGTCGACGACCACGCGCCGGTGACACGCACCGGCGGGGTGCCGCTGGTGCCGGCCGGGTTCGACTGGCCGCGGTGCGCGGCGTGCTCGGGGCCGATGCAGTTCCTCGCGCAGCTGCCGGCGGGCGTCCCCGCCGCCGCGGGGGACGAGGCGGACGAGTACGTCCTGTCCGTCTTCATGTGCCAGAACGATCCAGGGCTGTGCGACGAGTGGGACCCGGCCGAGGGCGGCAACCGGGCGCTGCTGTTCCCCCGCGCCGGACTCGTGCCCGCCCCGGTGCCGGCGGAGGGCGAGACCCTGCTGCCGGAGACCTGCGGCATCGACCGCACGACGCTCGACGCGGTTCCCTACTCCGAGGCACGCGAGGACTGGGCACAGGCTCACGGCCGTCCCCTGCGGGACGTCCTCGGCCAGCTGGGCGGCGTTCCGTCGTGGCTGCAGCACGACGAGACGCCGGAATGCCCGTCGTGCGCGCGGCCGATGGCTTTCACGGCCCAGCTCGAGGAGGGACGCGACCATCGGACGGCGATGAACTTCGGTGGCGGTGGCTGCGGTTACGCCTTCGCCTGCGCGCCGTGCGGGGAAGGCGCGTTCCTGTGGCAGTGCTGACCGGCCGCCCGCCGGGACGCCGGTAGCGCTGAGGCGCCGGGTCCGCTGAGGCGCCGGGTCCGCTGAGGCGCCTCAGCGGACAATGGTCCGGACCACCCCCTTGCCCCCGCCTCCCTCTCGCCGCAAGCTCCCCTCATGGAGCTGGAGTTGCGGCATCTCAGGACGGTCCGGGCCATCGCCGACGCCGGCAGTCTCACCAGGGCGGCGACGGCGCTCGGGCTCGCGCAGCCCGCGTTGAGCGCGCAGCTCAAGCGGATCGAACGGGCCCTGGGCGGTGCGCTGTTCGAGCGGAGCAGGCACGGGGTGCGGGCCACGGCGCTGGGGGAACTGGTGCTGGAACGGAGCCGGATCGTGCTGCCCGCGGTGACCGAGCTGCAGCAGGAGGCGGCGCGGTTCGCGCGGGCCCCGCGCACCGCACGGCACCTGCGGCTGGGCGGGACGCACGGGCCCCTGCTGGGCGCCCTGGTGGACCGGCTGGCGGACGTGGCGCCGGACGCCCGGATGACGACCTGCACATCGTGGTCGGAACGGGAGCTGGCCGGGCAGCTGGCGGACGGGCGACTGGACTTCGCGCTCGCGGGGACCTGCGGTTCCGCCGCTCCGCCGGGGACGGCGGAACTGGTGTGGCGGGAGGTCGCCGTCGACCCGGTGTTCGTGATGGTGCCCGCGGGGCATCCGGCCGCCCGGCGGGCCGAGGTGGACCTGACCGAGCTGGCGGACGAGGAGTGGGCCTGCGTGCCCGGTGACGGCTGCTTCGGCGACTGCTTCACCGCGTCCTGCACCCGCGCCGGGTTCACCCCGCGCCGCATGTACGAGACGGACACCGCGTCCCTGGTGCACCTCGTGCAGGTGGGGCGGGCGGTGGGCCTGTGCCGGGCGACCTTCCCGACGACGCCCGGCATCGTCACCCGGCCGCTCACCGGCACGCCGCTGGCCTGGCGGCACCTGCTGGGATGGCACGCGGTGACGGGGCGGCCGGACATCGCCGCGACCGTGCTGGCGCAGGCCCGCATGGCGCACGCGGAGGTGGCGGCGGGCAGCGACAGCTACACGGAGTGGATGGCGTCCCACCGGGTGCCCTGACCCGCCCGCGCCCGTTCCATAACGCCGGGGAGAGGGCCGGCCGACGTCTTACGGCGGCCGGCCGGCCCTCCCTACGGTTTCGGCACCTCTCCACCGAGACCGAGGAGATCCCCCATGCCCCACCGTCACCGACACACCAGAGCCGTGGGCGCCGCCGTCGCCGCGACGGCCGCCCTGCTCGTGGCCGGGCTCAGCGGCTCCGCGAGCGCCGGCCCGGCACCCGGTGCGCCCTCCCCCACCGCCCCCACCGCCGCGCAGACCCTGCGCACCGACGCCGCCCCGCCCGCCCTGCTCGACGCCATGCAGCGCGACCTCGGCCTGGACCGGCGGCAGGCCGAACGCCGCCTCGCCAACGAGGCCGACGCGGGCGCCGTCGCGGGCCGGCTGCGGGCCGCGCTCGGCGGCGACTTCGCGGGCGCCTGGGTGCGGGGTGCCGAGTCCGGCACGCTGACCGTGGCGACGACCGACGCGGCCGACGTCGCGGCGATCGAGGCGCAGGGCGCCGCGGCGAAGGTCGTACGGCACTCGCTCGCCGAACTGGACGCGGCCAGGGCGCGCCTGGACCGGGCCGCCGCACAGCGGGGCAGGGACGCCGCCGACGCGCCGGTGCGGTACGTCGACGTACGGACGAACACGGTCACCGTGCAGGCCCTGCGGCCGTCCGCGGCCCGCGCCCTCCTCGAAGCCGCCGGTGTCGACGCCGGGCTCGTGCGCGTCGAGAGGACGGCCGAGAAGCCCCTCCCCCTGTACGACCTGCGGGGCGGCGAGGCGTACTACATCAACAACAGCGGGCGCTGCTCGATCGGTTTCCCCGTCACCAAGGGCGCCCAGCAGGGCTTCGCCACCGCCGGCCACTGCGGACGGACCGGGGCGAGCACCACCGGGTACAACCGCGTGGCGCAGGGCACCTTCCAGGGTTCGACCTTCCCGGGCCGTGACATGGCCTGGGTGGCCGTCAACTCCCAGTGGACCGCGACCCCGTACGTCAGCGGCGTCGGCGGGCAGAACGTCCAGGTCACCGGGTCCACCCAGGCGCCGGTCGGGGCTTCCGTGTGCCGTTCCGGCTCCACCACCGGCTGGCACTGCGGCACGATCCAGCAGCACAACACCAGCGTGACCTACCCCGAGGGCACCATCTCCGGCGTCACCCGCACCACGGTGTGCGCCGAGCCCGGCGACTCGGGCGGCTCGTACATCTCCGGCAGCCAGGCGCAGGGCGTCACCTCGGGCGGCTCCGGCGACTGCCGCAGCGGCGGCACGACGTTCTTCCAGCCGATCAACCCGCTGCTGCAGAACTACGGCCTCACCCTGAGGACGTCCGGTGACGGCGGCGGCCCCGAGGAGCCGCCGCCGGGCGGCACCTGGGCGGCCGGCACCGTCTACCAGCCGGGCGACACGGTGACGTACGGCGGCGCCACCTACCGCTGTCTCCAGGGCCACCAGGCCCACGCGGGCTGGGAGCCGCCGAACGTCCCGGCGCTGTGGCAGCGCGTGTGAACGGCTGAGCGACCCACGGGGGACGACGGGGGACGGGCCCGGGTGCGCGCGAGGGCGAGCACCCGGGCCCGGTCACGCCGCTGGCCCGGTCACGCCCGTGACCCGCTCACGCCCGCAGGAACGCCAGCACCGCCAGCACCCTGCGGTGCGTGTCGTCGGCCGGGGGCAGGTCGAGCTTGGTGAGGATGCTGCCGATGTGCTTGCCCACGGCCGCCTCGGAGACGACGAGCCGGCGGGCGATGGCGCCGTTCGACCTGCCCTCCGCCATCAGCGCCAGCACCTCCCGCTCGCGCGGGCTGAGCCGCTCCAGCGGGTCCCGGCGGCGGCGCAGCAACTGGCGTACCACCTCCGGGTCGACGACCGTGCCGCCGCCGGCCACCTCGGCCAGCGCGTCGACGAACTCCTCGACCTGGCCGACCCGGTCCTTGAGCAGGTAGCCGACGCCCGTGCCGTCACCGGAGTCCAGCAGGTCGGCGGCGTAGGACCGCTGGACGTACTGGCTGAGGACGAGGACGGGCAGGGTGGGGCTCTGCTCCCTCAGCCGCACCGCCGCGCGCAGCCCTTCGTCCTGGAAGCCGGGCGGCATGCGGACGTCGGTGACGACGATGTCCGGGGCGTGTTCCTCCACGGCCGCGACGAGCGCCTCCCCGTCCCCCACGGCCGCCACGACCTGATGGCCGAAGCGGCCGAGCAGCCCGGTCAGGCCGTCCCTCAGCAGGACGCTGTCCTCGGCCAGCACTACGCGAAACGTTCGCTCCACTCGCAAGGAATCTCCACGCGCAACAGGGTCCCTCCGCCCGGCGGGCTGGACAGGGAGAGTCTGCCATCCAGGACCGACACCCGGTCGGCGAGCCCGGTGAGCCCGCTGCCCGCCCCGGCCTCGGCGCCACCCCGGCCGTCGTCGCGGATCTCCAGGCGCAGCCGTCCGTCGCGGTGTCCGCCGGTCACCTCGGCGCGGCCGGCGCCGCTGTGCCTGGCGACGTTGGCGAGGGCCTCGCAGACCACGAAGTAGGCGGCGGCCTCGACCGCCTGGGGCAGCCGTCCGGGCAGTTCCAGGCGTACGTCCACGGGGACGGCGGAGCGGTCGGCGGCGTCCTCGACGGCCGCCGCCAGGCCGTGGTCGGCGAGCACCTTGGGGTGGACGCCGCGGATCAGCTCGCGCAGCTCCTCCAGTGCCCTGCCCGCCTCCTCGTGGGCCCTGGCCAGCTGGTCGGCGAGCGGCCCGGGCGGGGCGTCGAGGCGGGCCAGGCCGAGGGTCATCGTCAGGGCGACCAGGCGCTGTTGGGCGCCGTCGTGCAGGTCGCGTTCGATACGTCGGCGCTCGGCCTCGAAGGCGTCCACCAACCGGACGCGGGAACGGGTGAGTTCGACGACGCGGGCGTCCAGGTCGGCCTCGCGCGGGGAGCCGAGGAGGACGCGGGTGAGGGCGGCACGCGCGCCGGCCGCCAGGCCCAGCGCGTAGCCGCCCAGGGCGAGCAGGAGCAGTCCGAGCGCCGCCGCGCCGAACGCCCCCGGCCAGGTGGTGACCGTCCACTGCTTGAGGACCTTCGCCTCCTCGCCGCCGCCGACGGTGGCCATCAGCAGCGGTGTGGCGACGGTGGCGAGCGGCAGGGCCAGGGCGGTGGTGACGACCAGGGCGTCCACCGGCCACAGCACACAGGCGTGCAGCAGGGCGTGGCCGAGCTCCCGCCAGGTCGCCCGTTCCCGCAGCCGGGTGACCAGCCAGGGCCAGGGGCCGGTGGCGGGGGGCTGCCGCCGGTGCCGTACCGGCACGGGGTCGCGGTCGACCAGGCGCAGCCGGTGGCGTTCCGCCCGGGCCACGGGGATGCCCACGAGGGCGGTGAGCACCAGGAGCGGCAGCCCCACCACGACGACGGCGAGGACGCTGCCGAGAGCGACCGCGGCCACGAGGACCACCAGGGTCACGGCACCGGCGAGCGCGCCCGTCACCAGGTAGGCGACCGCGCGCCAGGGCCACGCCGACAGCAGGTAGCCGGGGCCGGACACGGCCTGCCACACATTCCGGGGATGCATGCGGTTCACCGTAGAACTCCCGTACGGGGCACGGCCATCGGCCCAGGACGACCGTCGGGGGTATGGCCTGCCCCACCCCACGTCTCGCCCCTGCCGCACTGCGCCGGGGTGCCCGTCGGCGGTTGGGTGGAGCCACCGACGAGAAGCCGCCCCGCCCCGGACGCGGGAGGCCCGACGAGGAGTGGGGACACATGGACGACGACGCGATCCGGTTGCGGTCCGTCAGCAGACGGTACGGCGCGGGCGGCAGCGCCGTGACGGCTCTCGACGAGGTCTCCCTCGCCTTCCGCCGGGGCACCTTCACCGCCGTGATGGGCCCCTCCGGCTCGGGCAAGTCGACGCTCCTGCAGTGCGCCGCCGGCCTGGACCGGCCCACGTCGGGTTCGGTCGCCGTCGGCGGCACCGAACTGACCGGGCTGAGCGAGAGGAAGCTGACCCTGCTGCGCCGTGAGCGCATCGGCTTCGTCTTCCAGGCGTTCAACCTGCTGCCGTCGCTGACCGCCGCGCAGAACGTGGCCCTCCCCCTGCGCCTGGCCGGCCGCCGCCCCTCCCGGACCCGGGTGCGCGAGGCGCTGGCCCGGGTCGGTCTCGCCGACCGCGCCGGGCACCGGCCCAGCGAGCTGTCGGGCGGCCAGCAGCAGCGCGTCGCCCTGGCCCGTGCCCTGATCACCCGCCCCGAGGTGCTGTTCGGCGACGAGCCGACCGGCGCCCTGGACTCCCGCACCGGCCGGGAGGTGCTGGCCCTGCTGCGCGGCATGGTCGACCGCGAGGGCCAGACCGTCGTCATGGTCACCCACGACCCGGTCGCCGCGTCCTGCGCCGACCGCGTGCTCTTCCTCGTCGACGGCCGGGTGGACGGCGAACTGACCGGCGCCGGCGCCGACGCCATCGCCACCCGCATGACCCGGCTGGAGGCCGCCCCGTGCTGACCGTCGCCCTCCACTCCCTGCGCACCCGCTGGACCACCTTCACCGGCAGTTTCGTCGCCCTGTCCCTGGGGGTCGCGCTGCTCACGGTGACGGGACTGGCGCTCGCCTCCTCGCTGGACGCGCCCGACCGCGCCCCGGAGCGGTTCGCCGCCGCGCCGGTCGTGGTCCGGGGCCAGGACACCCTGCGGGTGTCCACGCCGATCGGCGACCGTACGCAGCGGCTCGCCCGGCCCCGTGCCGTGCCCGTCGAGGCCGTCGCCGAGCTGCGGCGCCTCGGCCGGGTCGTCGAGGACCGGTCCTTCCCGGTGCGCGCCGAGGGTGCCCCCGCCGGCCTGGTGGGCCACCCGTGGTCCACCGCCGCCTTCGCCCCGTACGCCATCGACGCGGGCCGCGCGCCCCGGGCGGCCGGCGAGGTCGTCGTCACCGGCGGCTGGGCGGCGCCCGGTGAGCGGCTCCGCACGGACCGGGGCGTCGTCGAGGTCGTGGGCACCGTGCCCGGCCGCGGCTTCGAGAACGCCGTCTTCTACACCGACGCCCAGGCCGCCCGCCTCTCCCCCGTCAGCCTCCAGCTCGTCGTCGACGCCGATCCGTGGGCGGTGCGGGACGCGGTGCGCGACAGCGCGGGCGTGCGGGTGCTGACCGGCGACGACCGCCGCTACGCCGACGCCGATCCCGACCGGGACGACGAGGCGCTGACCGCGATGAACTCCCTGTTCGGCACGGCCGGCGGGGTCACCGCCTTCGTGTCGGTGTTCGTCGTGGCGTCCACCTTCGCCTTCGCGGTGGCGCAGCGGCGACGGGAGTTCGGGCTGCTGCGCTCCGCCGGGGCGACTCCCGGGCAGGTCCGCCGGCTGGTGCTGGCCGAGGCGCTCGCGGTGGGCGTGCTCGCCGCGGCGGCCGGCTGCGCGCTCGGCTCGTACGGCGCCCCGCACCTGGCCGAGTGGGTGGCCGGCGAGGATCTGGCACCGGCCTGGTTCCGGATCGGCGACCACACGTGGCCGTACCACCTGGCCTTCTGGACGGGGCTGCTCGTCGCCCTGGGCGGCGCGGCCGCGGCGTCCTGGCGGGCGGGGCGGACCGCTCCCGCGCAGGCGCTGCGCGAGGCGGCCGTGGACGCCGGGGCGATGACGCGGGGACGGTGGCTGTTCGGCGGGGGCCTGCTGCTGACCGCCGTGGTGACGCTCGTCCTCCTCCTCACCGGCGACCCCGGGGAGCTGCTGCACCGCAAGACGTACGTGGTCCGGCCGATGCTGCTGATCACCGCGGTCGCGCTGCTCGCCCCCGTCGTGGTGCGCCCGCTGACCCGGCTGCTGGCCTGGCTGCCGGCCCGTCTGCCGGGCGCGACGGGCATGCTGGTGCGGGAGAACGCCTCCGCCGGGGTGCGCCGCACGGCCGCGGTCGCGGCACCCGTACTGGTGACGGTCGCCCTCGCGGGCTCACTGCTCGGTGCCACCGCGACGCTGAACGCGGCCGGCGCCGCCGAGACACGCGACCGGACCACCGCCGGCTTCGTGGTCACGGCACCGGACGACGGCGGCTTCGACGCGGCGACCGTGGACCGGCTGCGCGCGGTGCCGGGGACGGCGGCCGTCTCCCCGGCCGCCTCGACCGCCGTCCACGTCCTGGAGGAGGGCGTGGCGCTGATCAGGTCCGACGCCCGTGCCGTCGCCGACGCAGCGGCCCTGGCGGCCACCACCCGGCTGCCGCTCGCGGCGGGGAGGGCCACCGACCTCGACGACGACTCGATCATCGTCAACGAGGAGTGGGAACGGCACACCGTCGGCGAGCGCGTGCGGGTGTGGCTCGGCGACGGCACCGAGCGGACGCTGCGCATCGCCGCCGTGATGACCACCGGCACCGGCGACAACGGCGCCTACGTCACCTCCGCCAACGCCCCCGGCGCCGCGGTCGACCGGGTGGACGTCACCGTCGCGGCCGACGCGGACGCCGGTGCGGTGGCGGACGGGCTGCGCGACGCGGTGGGGCCGTCCGGCGGTCAGGTGTCGAGCAGGGACGAGTGGGTCGCGGCCACCTACCCGCAGACCAACGGCACGACCCGGGCGGGCCTCCTCCTGGTCCTCGGCATCGCCCTGCTCTACACCGTGATCTCCCTGGTCAACACCATGGTGATGGCCACCTCCGACCGAGTGCGCGACCTGGCCGTACTGCGGCTGGCGGGGGCGACCAGGCGGCAGATGCTGAGGCTGGTGGGCGCGGAGTCGCTGACGGCGGTCCTGGTCGGCGCGGTCCTGGGGCTGGTCGTGGCCGGACTCAACCTCGCCGGGATGTGGGGGGCGCTGCGCCTGCTGTCGGTGCACAGCAGCCCCGACCTGCCTTGGACCGCCCTCGCCGGGGTCGTCGGGACTTGCGCGGTACTGGCCGTCACCGCATCGGTGATACCGGCGGGCCTGGCCCTGAGGCGCCGCGCGGTGGAATTTGCGGGAGTACCGGAGTGACCCCTGGCCCTGCGCAGGAGTTCAGGCTTCCTCGGGCTCGAACACCTCGGCCGCCGACGAGGCCGTGATCGCCCGCGTGAGCCAGACGTCCAACACGCCCATGTCACTGCACCCCGCGATGCGCGCCCGCTCCTCCTCGGAAACCTCGACACCACGACGGTCCAACAGCAGAAGCAGGGCACCAGCACGACCCTCCGCCCTGAGGCTCTGCGCAGTCTCCGACTGGAAGAAGGAAAGGTCGGCGGCCATGATCTGCCTCCAGAGGTCTGCGGCCGGCGTCTTGCCGAGGCCTTGTTCCGTGAGCTCGATGAAGATGCTTGCCGTGTTCTCGTCGTCGGCCGACAGGCCCTTCAGTGCCGATGCCAGCGCTTTCAGTATGGCATCGGCGTCCGGATCCCGGCGGTGCAGCGCCGCGGACAGGACGGTCAGCGGGATGTCGCGCGCCGCCTCGTCGGGGCTGTCGATCACGGGCAGCTGGTCCGGCCCGAGGACCAGTGGCCGCACGGTGAGCGAGGGCCACTGCGGTGGGCCGATGTCGACCTGCCGGGCCGCCCAGGCCGCGGTACGCCGGTCGGCGCAGACGACCAGCAGGACCGGCGGAAGCCGGTATTTGGCGTGCAGGTGCGACAAGTAGTACGCCCAGCTCGCGGGCTTGTCGCGGTCCTGCTTGCCCTGTGATTCGACGGCGAGCAGGAAGCTGCCGTTGTCGCCGGTCTCCATGCGCAGCAGCGTGTCCACGCGTCGCTCCACCGGGCGGTTCTCGGTGAGGTCGGTGGTGAGCGGTACCGCGGAGACCGGTTCGGCGAAGGAGACGCCGAGCACCTTGACGGCACGGGCGAAGAGCGCCGGGTCCTCCTGGAAGATCCGGTGCAACGCCTCGTGGGATGAACTGACCATGCGGCGAAGGTAGGAGAGCGACGGACCTTGCCAGGCACATATGCCGAGACTGCCCGCGATCGAGTGACACTTCCGGCCTTTCCTTGACGCATGAGCCGCAGCACCCCCCATCCCGCCCCACCCCCTGCAACGCGGAAGGGGCCCGTACGACCGAAGTCGTACGGGCCCCTTCTCAGGCATCAGCCCATGTCAGGTCTGGGACCGACAAGCAAGCGGAACTTACTTGTTGATCTTGGTGACCTGGCCGGCGCCGACCGTCCGGCCACCCTCGCGGATGGCGAACTTCAGGCCCTCTTCCATGGCGACGGGCTGGATGAGCTCCACCTTCATCTCGGTGTTGTCACCCGGCATGACCATCTCGGTGCCCTCGGGGAGGGTCACCACGCCGGTCACGTCCGTCGTGCGGAAGTAGAACTGCGGACGGTAGTTGTTGAAGAACGGCGTGTGGCGGCCACCCTCGTCCTTGGACAGGATGTAGGCCTGCGCCTCGAACTCGGTGTGCGGGGTGACCGAGCCCGGCTTGATGATGACCTGGCCGCGCTCGACGTCCTCGCGCTTGATGCCGCGGAGCAGCAGACCGACGTTCTCACCGGCCTGGCCCTCGTCGAGCAGCTTGCGGAACATCTCGATGCCGGTGACCGTGGTGGTGGTCTTCTCCGGCTTGATGCCGATGATGTCGACGGTCTCGTTGACCTTGAGGACACCACGCTCGATGCGGCCGGTGACGACCGTACCGCGACCGGTGATGGTGAAGACGTCCTCGATCGGCATCAGGAACGGCTTGTCGACGTCACGCTCGGGCTCCGGGATGGCCTCGTCCACGGCCTTCATCAGGTCGAGGACGGACTGGCCCCACTCCTTGTCGCCCTCGAGGGCCTTCAGAGCGGAGACCTTGACGACGGGGACGTCGTCGCCCGGGAACTCGTACTCGGAGAGGAGCTCACGCACCTCGAGCTCGACGAGCTCCAGGATCTCCTCGTCGTCCACCATGTCGGCCTTGTTCAGGGCGACGACGATGTACGGAACGCCGACCTGGCGGGCCAGGAGCACGTGCTCCTTGGTCTGCGGCATCGGGCCGTCGGTGGCGGCGACCACGAGGATGGCGCCGTCCATCTGCGCCGCACCCGTGATCATGTTCTTGATGTAGTCCGCGTGACCGGGGCAGTCGACGTGGGCGTAGTGACGGGTCTCCGTCTGGTACTCGACGTGCGCGATGGAGATGGTGATACCGCGCTGGCGCTCTTCGGGAGCCTTGTCGATCTGGTCGAAGGCCGAGGCCTCGTTCAGGTCCGGGTACGCGTCGTGCAGCACCTTGGTAATGGCGGCCGTGAGGGTCGTCTTACCGTGGTCGATGTGACCGATGGTGCCGATGTTGACGTGCGGCTTAGTCCGCTCGAACTTCGCCTTCGCCACTGGGGTCCTCCTGTGGAGTGGTTCTGGTACGCCTTACTTCATCGGCGCCAGGTGATCTTTGCTGGGAAACCCGGGCCAGGGGGCATTCCACCGAGGTTGGTGGCGGAATGCCCCTTGCAGGCTCCGGGGTCAAGCCTAAAGCGTGTTCGGGGGGTCCGTTAAACGGAGTCCCTTACTCGCCCTTGGCCTTCGCGATGATCTCCTCGGCGACGTTCCGGGGAACCTCGGCGTAGGAGTGGAACTGCATCGAGTAGCTTGCGCGACCCGACGTCTTGCTGCGGAGGTCGCCGACGTAGCCGAACATCTCCGACAGGGGCACGAGGCCCTTCACGACGCGAGCACCCGCCCGCTCCTCCATGGCCTGGATCTGGCCACGGCGGGAGTTGATGTCGCCGATGACCTCACCCATGTAGTCCTCGGGCGTGGTGACCTCGACGGCCATCATCGGCTCCAGGAGCACGGGCGAAGCCTTGCGCGCGGCCTCCTTGAAGGCCTGCGAACCGGCGATCTTGAACGCGAGTTCGGAGGAGTCGACCTCGTGGTAGCCACCGTCGATGAGCGTGACGCGGACGCCCGTCATCTCGTAGCCGGCCAGGATGCCGAACTGCATGGCCTCCTGCGCACCGGCGTCCACCGAAGGGATGTACTCCTTCGGGATGCGGCCACCGGTGACCTTGTTCACGAACTCGTACGAGGCGTCGCCGCCCTCGATCGGCTCGATCGCGATCTGCACCTTGGCGAACTGACCGGTACCACCGGTCTGCTTCTTGTGGGTGTAGTCCACGCGCTCGACAGCCTTGCGGATCGTCTCACGGTACGCGACCTGAGGCTTGCCGACGTTGGCCTCGACCTTGAACTCGCGCTTCATGCGGTCGACCAGCACCTCGAGGTGAAGCTCGCCCATGCCGCCGATGACGGTCTGGCCGGTCTCCTCGTTGGTGTGCACCTGGAAGGAGGGGTCCTCCTCCGCGAGACGCTGGATGGCGACACCCAGCTTCTCCTGGTCGCCCTTGGACTTGGGCTCGATCGCGACCTCGATGACCGGCGCCGGGAAGTCCATGGACTCCAGGATCACCGGGCTCTTCTCGTCGGACAGCGTCTCACCGGTGGTGGTCTGCTTCAGGCCCATGACGGCGACGATGTCGCCGGCGCCCACCGACTCGATCTCCTCACGCTTGTTGGCGTGCATGCGGTAGATCTTGCCGATGCGCTCCTTCTTGCCCTTGACGGAGTTCAGCACCGAGGTGCCGGACTCCAGGCGGCCCGAGTAGACCCGGACGAAGGTGAGCTTGCCCAGGTGCGGGTCGCTCATGATCTTGAACGCGAGCGCGGCGAGGGGCTCGTCCTCCGACGGCTTGCGCTTGATGACGACCTCGGGGTCCTTGACGTCCTGGCCCTCGATGGCCTCGACGTCGAGCGGGGTCGGCAGGTAGCGCACGACCGCGTCGAGCAGGGGCTGGACGCCCTTGTTCTTGAACGCGGTGCCGCAGAACACCGGGGTGACGGTGGTCGTGTCGGCCTTGCCGGAGGCGATGGTGATACGACGGATCGCGGCGTACAGCTGCTCCTCGGACGGCTCCTGGCCGTCGAGGTAGAGCTCCATGATCTCTTCGTCGTTCTCCGCGACGGCCTCGATCAGCTTGCCGCGGTACTCCTCGGCCTGGGCCTGGAGCTCGGCCGGGACGTCGACGACGTCGTACATCTCGCCCTTGGCGGCCTCGGCGGAGTAGACCAGCGCCTTCATGCGGACGAGGTCCACGACGCCCTGGAAGTCGGCCTCGGCACCGATCGGGAGCTGCATGACCAGCGGCTGGGCGCCCAGGCGGTCCGAGATCATCCCCACGCAGCGGAGGAAGTCGGCGCCGGTACGGTCCAGCTTGTTCACGAAGCAGATGCGCGGGACGCCGTAACGGTCGGCCTGACGCCACACCGTCTCGGACTGCGGCTCGACACCGGCGACACCGTCGAACACGGTCACGGCACCGTCGAGCACGCGCAGGGAACGCTCCACCTCTACGGTGAAGTCGACGTGCCCCGGGGTGTCGATGATGTTGATCGTGTAGTCGTTGTCCTCGAGCGGCCAGTGGCAGGTGGTGGCAGCGGACGTGATCGTGATGCCACGCTCCTGCTCCTGCTCCATCCAGTCCATCGTGGCGGCGCCGTCGTGGACCTCACCGATCTTGTACGACACACCCGTGTAGAACAGGATCCGCTCGGTGGTCGTCGTCTTGCCCGCGTCGATGTGGGCCATGATCCCGATGTTGCGGACCTTGGCCAGGTCAAGTGAAGTGGTAGCCATAAGGCTTCAGTCTTCTCTCGGTCTCGATGTGGGTAGCGACTACCAGCGGTAGTGCGCGAAGGCCTTGTTGGACTCGGCCATCTTGTGCGTGTCCTCGCGCTTCTTCACAGCGGCACCGAGGCCGTTGGAGGCGTCGAGGAGCTCGTTGAGCAGACGCTCGGTCATGGTCTTCTCGCGACGGGCGCGGGAGTAACCGACGAGCCAGCGCAGCGCGAGGGTGTTGGCGCGACCGGGCTTGACCTCGATCGGCACCTGGTACGTCGCACCGCCGACGCGGCGGGACTTGACCTCGAGGGTCGGCTTGATGTTCTCGAGAGCGCGCTTGAGCGTGATGACCGGGTCGTTGCCGGTCTTCTCGCGCAGACCCTCCATGGCGCCGTAGACGATGCGCTCGGCGGTGGAGCGCTTGCCGTTCAGCAGCACCTTGTTGATCAGGGAGGTCACCAGAGGAGAACCGTAGACCGGGTCGATGATGACCGGGCGCTTCGGGGCGGGGCCCTTACGAGGCATTCTTACTTCTCCTTCTTGGCGCCGTAGCGGCTGCGGGCCTGCTTGCGGTTCTTGACACCCTGGGTGTCGAGGGAGCCGCGGATGATCTTGTAGCGAACACCCGGCAGGTCCTTCACACGGCCGCCGCGCACGAGCACGATGGAGTGCTCCTGCAGGTTGTGCCCCTCACCCGGAATGTAAGCGGTGACCTCGATCCCGCTGGTCAGACGCACACGCGCGACCTTACGCAGGGCCGAGTTCGGCTTCTTCGGGGTGGTCGTGAACACACGCGTGCAGACGCCGCGACGCTGGGGCGAACCCTCGAGTGCGGGCGTCTTGTTCTTCTCGACCTTGTCCTGCCGGCCCTTGCGGACCAGCTGCTGGATCGTAGGCACTACTTCTCCGGTTTCTGTGTGCCGAATGGTGAAGCTAACCTGGAACATCGCCGACCCACGCGGTCGGGCGTGTCGAAACCACGGACTCCGGCCGCGAGGCGGAAAGAGGCGCGGATTGCGGCGGCCGTTCACGACCTCCGACGCGGTGGAAGGCACGCTCGAAGGCCAGGGCACACCCCAGGCACAAGGTCTGAGCGTACCTATCGCATTCGCTGCGGTCAAAACAAATGGGCGGGACCGGCAGGGGCACCCGGTTCGCCCCGGTGCGTCCCGATCGGCTCGCCCGGCCGTGTCCCCCTCGGCCGGGGCGTCTCAGCGCCTCGGCAGGGGCACGCGGGACTCGCCCGGTCCGGCGCCGGACGGGGCGGCGTGGGACGGGGTGGCGTCGGACGGGACGGCATCGGGCGTGGCGGTGGCGGTGGCGGCCGTGTCGTGGCGGACGAAGTACGTCGGACGGTTCTGGACGGCCGTGTAGATGCGCCCGACGTACTCGCCGAGCAGGCCGACGCAGATCAGCTGCACGCCCCCGATGAACACCACCCCGGTGAACAGCGACGTCCAGCCGGGCACCGTGTGGCCGAGGGCGTAGGCGGCCAGCGTGTAGACGAGCAGCCCCAGACAGACCAGGAAGGAGCCGGCGCCCAGCCAGGTGGCGATGCGCAGCGGCGCCGCCGAGAAGCCGGTGACGCTGTCGACCGCGAGGCGGACCATCCGGCCCAGCGGGTACTTCGTCCGGCCCGCGGCGCGCGCGGCACGCTCGTACGTCACCTCGCCGCTCGGAAAGCCCAGCCAGGGCACGAGCAGGCGGTACACCCGCTGCTGGTCGGGGAGGGCCTTCAGCGCGTCCACGGCGGCCCGGCTCAGCAGCCGGAAGTCGCCCGCCTGCGCGGGGACCGAGGGGCCCGCCAGACGCCGCATGAGGCGGTAGTAGACGCCGGCCGTCCACCGCTTGAAGCCGGTGTCGCTGCTGCGGTCGGCGCGGACGCCGTAGACGATGTCGAGGCGCTCCGTGCGGGCCAGCGCCAGCATCTCGGGGATCTTCTCCGGCGGGTCCTGCAGGTCGGCGTCCAGGCTCACCACGTAGGCGCCGGCCGCCCGGTCCAGGCCGGCGGTGAGGGCGGCCTGGTGGCCGGAGTTGCGGCGCAGCGCGATCACCCGCAGCTCGGGCCAGCCGAGCCGGAAGGCGTCGAGGAGCTCCGCCGTGCGGTCGGTGCTGCCGTCGTCCACCGCGACGACCTCGTGGGCGACGCCCAGCTCCGCCAGGACCGGCCGGACCCTGCTGACCAGCGCGGGCAGGGCCTCTTCCTCGTTGTACATGGGGATGACGAGCGACAGCACGATCGGCTCGTCCCGTTCCTCGGACACCGGCCCTCCCCTCACCCCTGACGCCGTGCACAGATGTGCGACTCTTGTGCGATCTTATGGCAGCTAGTGCCCGCTGAGGGCGGACCGAGGGGATGACAGCCATGGAGACGGCTGCCCACGACACGGCGACCGGAGCGCCGGCCGGCATACAGGCCGGGCACCCCGCCCGGCCCCGGCCCGCCTGGACCCGGCGCCTCTCCCCGCCGCCCGGCGCGCGGCCGTATCTGCCGCCGCTCGCCCTGTACGGCGTCACCAAGCTCGTCGGCCTCACGGTCTTCGCCGTCCTGCTCCAGTACGCGGGCGATCACCGGGACAAGAACCCGCGCTTCGGCGGCGGCGCCCACTGGTGGGACGTCCTGGCCACCTGGGACGGCTGGTGGTACCTCCAGGTCGCCGAGCACGGCTACCACCCCGCGCTGGTCCCCCTCGACTCGGACGGCCTGTTCACGGTCCAGCAGAACTCGGTCGCGTTCTTCCCGCTCTACCCGGCCCTGATCCGCATGGTCTCGGAGACCACGGGCCTCGGCCTGTACGGCTCCGGGATCCTCGTCTCCGTCGTCTTCTCCTTCGTCGCGGCGGCCGGCATCTTCGCCGTGATCCGTCTGGTCGCCGGTGCCCGCGCGGGCACCCTCGCCGCCGGCCTGTGGGCCGTGGCGCCCGGCGCCGGCGTCGAGTGGGCGGTGTACTCCGAGTCCCTCTTCGTCGCCATCGCCGCCTGGGCCTGCTACGCCGTGATGACCGGGCGCTGGGTGGCGGCCGGTCTGCTCGCCTTCACCGCGGGCCTGAACCGTCCCACCTCCGCGGTCCTCATAGGCGCCGTGGGCCTCGCCGCGCTGGTCACCCTCGCCCGCCCCGCCACCCGGCGCGAACACGGCGTACGCGGCCCCGTGTACGCCATGCTCGTCGCCCCCCTGGGCCTGCTCGCCTACATCGCCTGGGTCGGTCACAGCACCGGCGAGCCCAGGGCGTACTTCATCCTCCAGCGCGAGGGCTGGGCGCACTTCTTCGACTACGGCGCCCACACCTGGGACGTCCTGCGCAACCTCGCGGTGGGCCGCGGCGACTACCCCTTCGCCTTCTCCACCCCCGACCTGCTCTCCCTCCAGCTGGTCCTGGCGCTGCCCTTCCTCGTCGCCCTGATGCTGCGCAAGAAGCCCCCGCTGGTCCTCGTCGCCTACACCCTGGCCACGATCGTCACGGTCCTCGGCACCCAGCAGATGTTCGGCAACACCATGCGCTACCTGCTCCCCGCCTTCCCCCTCCTCATCGCCCCGGCCGCGGCCCTCGCCCGCCTGAGACTCCCGAGCCTCGCCGTCTTCTTCACCACCGCCGCCCTCGCCTCGGGCTGGTACGCCCATTACGTCCTCTTCGAACTGGGCGTGCCGTAGCCGGCCCCCGCACGGCAACGCCGAAGGGCGGCCACCCTCGTGGGGTGACCGCCCTTCAGGCGTTCAGGTGGCTGCCCGCCTACTGGTTGTACGGACCGTAGTCGTAGTCCTCCAGCGGAACGGCCTGGCCGGAGCCCGTGCCGAACGGCGAGTAGTCGATGTCGTCGTAGCCGACGGCCGAGTACATCGCGGCCTTGGCCTCCTCGGTCGGCTCGACCCGGATGTTGCGGTAGCGGGACAGGCCCGTACCGGCCGGGATGAGCTTACCGATGATGACGTTCTCCTTGAGGCCGATGAGGCTGTCGGACTTGGCGTTGATCGCCGCGTCCGTCAGGACTCGGGTCGTCTCCTGGAAGGAGGCGGCCGACAGCCAGGATTCCGTCGCCAGCGAGGCCTTGGTGATACCCATCAGCTGCGGACGACCGGAGGCCGGGTGACCGCCCTCCTGGACCACACGACGGTTCTCGGTCTCGAACTTCGACCGCTCGACCAGCTCGCCGGGCAGCAGCTCGGCGTCGCCGGACTCGATGATCGTCACGCGGCGCAGCATCTGCCGGATGATGATCTCGATGTGCTTGTCGTGGATCGACACGCCCTGCGAGTTGTAGACCTTCTGGACCTCGCCGACCAGGTGGACCTGGACGGCGCGCTGACCCAGGATGCGCAGCACGTCGTGCGGGTTGGTGGCACCCACGGTGAGCTTCTGGCCCACCTCGACGTGCTCGCCCTCGGAGACCAGCAGACGGGCGCGCTTCGAGATCGGGTAGGCCGTCTCGTCGCTGCCGTCGTCCGGGGTGACGACGATCTTCTTGGTCTTCTCGGTCTCCTCGATCCGCACGCGGCCGGAGGCCTCGGAGATCGGGGCGACACCCTTCGGGGTACGGGCCTCGAAGAGCTCGACGACACGCGGCAGACCCTGGGTGATGTCGTCACCGGCCACACCACCGGTGTGGAAGGTACGCATCGTCAGCTGGGTACCGGGCTCACCGATGGACTGGGCGGCGATGATGCCGACCGCCTCACCGATGTCGACCAGCTTGCCGGTGGCCAGCGAGCGGCCGTAGCACATGGCGCAGGTGCCGACCTGGGACTCGCAGGTCAGGATCGAACGGGTCTTGACCTCCTCGACACCGTGGCGCACCAGCTGGTCGATGAGCACGTCGCCGAGGTCGACGTTGGCCGGCGCGATCACCTTGCCGTCGATGACGACGTCCTCGGCGAGCATGCGGGCGTACACGCTGGTCTCGACGTCGTCCGCCTTGCGCAGGACACCGTCCTCGCCGCGCTCGGCGATCCGCAGCTTCAGACCGCGCTCGGTGCCGCAGTCCTCCTCGCGGATGATGACGTCCTGGGAGACGTCGACCAGACGACGGGTGAGGTAACCCGAGTCGGCGGTACGCAGAGCGGTGTCCGCCAGACCCTTACGGGCACCGTGCGTGGAGATGAAGTACTCCAGCACGGACAGGCCCTCGCGGAACGACGCCTTGATCGGACGCGGGATCGTCTCGTTCTTCGCGTTCGACACCAGACCACGCATACCGGCGATCTGACGCATCTGCATCATGTTGCCTCGTGCACCCGAGTTCACCATCATGAAGATCGGGTTGGTCTTCGGGAAGTTGTCGTTCATCGCCTCGGCGACCTCGTTGGTCGCCTTGGTCCAGATCGCGATGAGCTCCTGCGTGCGCTCGTCCTTGGTGATCAGACCTCGCTCGTACTGCTTCTGGACCTTCTCGTCCTGCGCCTCGTAGCCCTTGACGATCTCCTTCTTCGCCTCGGGGACGACGACGTCGGAGATGGCCACGGTGACGCCGGAACGGGTCGCCCAGTAGAAGCCGGCCGCCTTCAGGTTGTCGAGCGTCGCCGCCACGATGACCTTCGGGTAGCGCTCGGCGAGGTCGTTGACGATCTCGGAGAGCTGCTTCTTGCCGACCTCGTAGTCGACGAAGGGGTAGTCCTCGGGCAGCAGCTCGTTGAAGAGCGCGCGGCCCAGCGTGGTGCGCAGCGTGAAGGTGTCACCCTGCTGCCACTCCGGCTCGCCCTCCTCGCGCGCCGGGGGCTCCCAGCCGCGG
Source organism: Streptomyces sp. NPDC006384 (assembly GCF_042870695.1). NCBI lineage: Bacteria > Bacillati > Actinomycetota > Actinomycetes > Kitasatosporales > Streptomycetaceae > Streptomyces > Streptomyces sp. NPDC006384. The sequence continues at coordinate 85,764 of NZ_JBIAHR010000014.1, read as the reverse complement.
GGCGGGATGGTGCCCACCGGGAAGCGGATGTCGACCTTCGACTGGAGCGACAGCTCGCCCGCGTCGAACGCCATGATCGCCTCGGCGGCGGAGGCGAAGGCACGGCCCTCGCCCTTGAGCTCGCGGCCCTCGCCGTCGGTGGTGAGGAAGAACAGACCGAGGACCATGTCCTGGGTCGGCATCGTCACCGGACGGCCGTCGGCCGGCTTGAGGATGTTGTTCGAGGAGAGCATCAGGATGCGCGCCTCGGCCTGCGCCTCCGCGGAGAGCGGCAGGTGGACGGCCATCTGGTCACCGTCGAAGTCCGCGTTGAACGCGGTGCAGACGAGCGGGTGGATCTGGATGGCCTTGCCCTCGACCAGCTGCGGCTCGAAGGCCTGGATGCCGAGGCGGTGCAGCGTGGGCGCGCGGTTCAGCAGAACCGGGTGCTCCGCGATGACCTCTTCCAGCACGTCGTACACGACCGTGCGGCCGCGCTCGACCATGCGCTTGGCGCTCTTGATGTTCTGCGCGTGGTTCAGGTCGACCAGGCGCTTCATCACGAACGGCTTGAACAGCTCCAGCGCCATCGCCTTCGGCAGACCGCACTGGTGCAGCTTGAGCTGCGGGCCGACGACGATCACGGAACGCGCCGAGTAGTCGACTCGCTTGCCGAGCAGGTTCTGGCGGAAACGACCCTGCTTGCCCTTGAGCATGTCGCTCAGGGACTTCAGCGGGCGGTTGCCGGGACCGGTGACCGGGCGACCGCGACGACCGTTGTCGAAGAGGGCGTCCACGGCCTCCTGGAGCATGCGCTTCTCGTTGTTCACGATGATCTCGGGCGCGCCGAGGTCGAGAAGCCGCTTCAGGCGGTTGTTGCGGTTGATGACACGGCGGTACAGGTCGTTCAGGTCGGAGGTCGCGAAGCGGCCACCGTCCAGCTGCACCATCGGACGCAGGTCCGGCGGGATGACCGGCACGCAGTCCAGCACCATGCCCTTGGGGCTGTTGCTGGTCTGCAGGAACGCGGAGACGACCTTCAGGCGCTTGAGCGCACGGGTCTTCTTCTGGCCCTTGCCGGTGCGGATGATCTCGCGGAGGCGCTCGGCCTCCTCCTCGAGGTCGAAGGACTCCAGGCGCTTCTGCAGCGCGGCGGCGCCCATCGAGCCGTCGAAGTAGGTGCCGAAGCGGTCGCGCAGCTCGCGGTAGAGCAGCTCGTCGCCCTCGAGGTCCTGGACCTTGAGGTTCTTGAACCGGTTCCACACCTCGTCGAGGCGGTCGATCTCGCGCTGCGCGCGGTCGCGCAGCTGCTTCATCTCACGCTCGGCACCCTCGCGCACCTTGCGGCGCACGTCGGCCTTGGCGCCCTCGGCCTCCAGCTCGGCGAGGTCCGTCTCGAGCTTCTTGGCGCGGGCCTCGAGGTCGGCGTCGCGGCGCTGCTCGATCTGCTGACGCTCGACGGAGACGTGGGCCTCCAGCGAGGGCAGGTCGCGGGTGCGGCGCTCCTCGTCGACGTACGTGATCATGTACGCGGCGAAGTAGATGACCTTCTCGAGGTCCTTCGGCGCCAGGTCCAGCAGGTAGCCCAGGCGCGACGGGACGCCCTTGAAGTACCAGATGTGGGTGACGGGGGCGGCGAGCTCGATGTGGCCCATCCGCTCACGGCGCACCTTGGCGCGCGTGACCTCCACGCCACAGCGCTCACAGATGATGCCCTTGAAGCGGACGCGCTTGTACTTGCCGCAGTAGCACTCCCAGTCCCGGGTCGGACCGAAGATCTTCTCGCAGAAGAGTCCGTCCTTCTCGGGCTTGAGCGTGCGGTAGTTGATCGTCTCGGGCTTCTTGACCTCGCCGTGGCTCCACTGACGGATGTCGTCAGCGGTGGCCAGACCGATCCGGAGCTCGTCGAAGAAGTTGACGTCGAGCACTATGCGTCAATCCCTCTCAGGGTTGTAAGTCTTGGGGTCTGAAACGGGGGTCCTGGGGCCGGCGGGCCTTGATCGCTCAAGGCCCGCCGGAACTCCCGTCAGACCTCTTCGACGCTGCTCGGCTCTCGCCGGGACAGGTCGATGCCGAGCTCCTCCGCTGCGCGGAAGACGTCCTCGTCGGTGTCGCGCATCTCGATGGACATGCCGTCCGAGGACAGCACCTCCACGTTGAGGCACAGGGACTGCATCTCCTTGATGAGCACCTTGAAGGACTCGGGGATGCCGGGCTCAGGGATGTTCTCGCCCTTGACGATGGCCTCGTAGACCTTCACGCGGCCGGTGACGTCGTCGGACTTGATGGTCAGCAGCTCCTGGAGGGCGTACGCGGCGCCGTAAGCCTCCAGCGCCCACACCTCCATCTCACCGAAGCGCTGGCCACCGAACTGGGCCTTACCACCCAGCGGCTGCTGGGTGATCATCGAGTACGGGCCGGTCGAGCGGGCGTGCAGCTTGTCGTCGACCAGGTGGTGCAGCTTGAGGATGTACATGTAGCCGACCGAGATCGGGTCCGGGAACGGCTCACCGCTGCGGCCGTCGAACAGCCGCGCCTTGCCGGAGGGGAGCACCATGCGCTCGCCGTCGCGGTTCGGGATGGTGTGCTGCAGCAGACCCGCGAGCTCGTCCTCGCGCGCACCGTCGAAGACCGGGGTGGCGACGTTGGTGCCGGGCTCGACCTTGTCGGCGCCGATGGCCTGGAGGCGCTGCGCCCACTCGTCGGCGAGACCGGAGACGTCCCAACCGCGGCTGGCGAGCCAGCCGAGGTGGATCTCCAGGACCTGTCCCGGGTTCATTCGGGACGGGACACCCAGCGGGTTGAGGATGATGTCGACCGGGGTGCCGTCCTCCAGGAACGGCATGTCCTCGATCGGCAGGATCTTGGAGATGACGCCCTTGTTGCCGTGACGGCCGGCGAGCTTGTCACCGTCGGTGATCTTGCGCTTCTGCGCGACGTAGACGCGCACCAGCTGGTTGACACCGGGGGGAAGCTCGTCGCCCTCCTCGCGGTCGAAGACGCGGACGCCGATGACCTTGCCGATCTCGCCGTGCGGGACCTTCAGCGAGGTGTCACGGACCTCACGGGCCTTCTCACCGAAGATCGCGCGCAGCAGACGCTCCTCCGGGGTCAGCTCGGTCTCGCCCTTGGGCGTGACCTTGCCGACGAGGATGTCGCCGGCGACGACGTCGGCGCCGATGCGGATGATGCCGCGCTCGTCGAGGTCGGCGAGGACCTCCTCGGAGACGTTCGGGATGTCCCGGGTGATCTCCTCGGGGCCGAGCTTGGTGTCACGGGCGTCGACCTCGTGCTCCTCGATGTGGATCGAGGAGAGGACGTCGTCCTGCACGAGGCGCTGCGACAGGATGATCGCGTCCTCGTAGTTGTGACCCTCCCACGGCATGAAGGCGACCAGCAGGTTCTTGCCGAGCGCCATCTCGCCGTTCTCGGTGGCCGGGCCGTCGGCGAGGACCTGGCCCTCGACGACCCGGTCGCCCTCGGAGACGATGACCTTCTGGTTGACCGAGGTTCCCTGGTTGGACCGGGAGAACTTGGCCAGGCGGTACGTGATGTACGTGCCGTCGTCGTTGGTGGTGGTGATGTAGTCCGCGGAGACCTCCTGGACCACACCCGACTTCTCGGCCTTGACCACGTCGCCGGCGTCGACCGCGGAGCGGTACTCCATGCCGGTGCCGACGAGCGGCGCCTCGCTCTTGATGAGCGGGACGGCCTGACGCATCATGTTCGCGCCCATGAGGGCACGGTTGGCGTCGTCGTGCTCGAGGAACGGGATCATGGCGGTCGCGACCGACACCATCTGGCGCGGCGAGACGTCCATGTAGTCGACGTCGTCACCGGGGACGTAGTCGACCTCGCCGCCACGGCGGCGGACCAGGACGCGGTTCTCGGCGAAGCGGAGCTCGTCGGTCAGCGGCGCGTTGGCCTGCGCGATGACGAAGCGGTCCTCCTCGTCGGCGGTCAGGTAGTCGACGTCGTCGGTGACCCGGCCGTCGACGACCTTGCGGTACGGCGTCTCGATGAAGCCGAAGGGGTTGATCCGGCCGTACGAGGCGAGCGAGCCGATCAGACCGATGTTCGGGCCTTCCGGCGTCTCGATCGGGCACATGCGGCCGTAGTGCGAGGGGTGGACGTCACGGACCTCGAAGCCGGCCCGCTCACGGGAGAGACCACCCGGGCCGAGGGCGTTCAGACGACGCTTGTGCGTCAGCCCCGACAGCGGGTTGTTCTGGTCCATGAACTGGGACAGCTGGCTGGTGCCGAAGAACTCCTTGATGGAGGCGACGACCGGCCGGATGTTGATCAGGGTCTGCGGCGTGATCGCCTCGACGTCCTGGGTGGTCATGCGCTCGCGCACGACGCGCTCCATACGGGCGAGACCCGTACGGACCTGGTTCTGGATCAGCTCGCCGACGTTGCGGATGCGGCGGTTGCCGAAGTGGTCGATGTCGTCGGTCTCGACGATGATCGACCGGCCCGACTCGCCGATCGTCTCGGTCTCACCGGCGTGCAGCTTCACCAGGTACTTGATGGTGGCGATGATGTCGTCGGTGGTGAGCACGCCGGCGTCCAGCGGCTCGTCCGCGCCGAGCTTCTTGTTCACCTTGTAGCGGCCGACCTTGGCGAGGTCGTAGCGCTTCGGGTTGAAGTAGAGGTTCTCGAGCAGCGTCTGCGCGGCCTCGCGGGTCGGGGGCTCACCCGGACGCAGCTTGCGGTAGATGTCGAGCAGCGCGTCGTCCTGGCCCTGGGTGTGGTCCTTCTCCAGGGTGGCGCGCATGGACTCGTACTCGCCGAACTCCTCGAGGATCTGCTCGGTGGTCCAGCCGAGGGCCTTGAGGAGGACGGTCACGGACTGCTTGCGCTTGCGGTCGATGCGGACACCGACCATGTCGCGCTTGTCGATCTCCATCTCCAGCCAGGCACCCCGGGACGGGATGATCTTGGCGGAGAAGATGTCCTTGTCGGACGTCTTGTCGATGGAGGAGTCGAAGTAGACGCCCGGCGAGCGGACCAGCTGCGACACGACGACACGCTCGGTGCCGTTGATGACGAAGGTGCCCTTGTTGGTCATGAGCGGGAAGTCGCCCATGAAGACCGTCTGGGACTTGATCTCGCCGGTCTCGTTGTTGGTGAACTCGGCGGTGACGAAGAGCGGGGCCGCGTACGTGAAGTCGCGCTCCTTGCACTCGTCGATGCTGTTCTTCGGAGGCTCGAAACGGTGGTCGCGGAACGTCAGCGACATCGACCCGGAGAAGTCCTCGATCGGCGAGATCTCCTCGAAGATCTCTTCCAGACCGGACTTGGTGGGGACGTCGTGACCGGACTCCAGAGCCGACTCGACGCGAGCCTTCCACGCGTCGTTGCCGAGCAGCCAGTCGAAGCTCTCGGTCTGCAGCGCGAGAAGGTTCGGAACCTCGAGGGGCTCCTTGATCTTTGCAAAGGAGATGCGCAGCGGGGCGGTGCTGGCAGCGTTGTTCGTATTCGCGGTCGAGGCATTGCGCGAGGCGGCCAAGAGGGGGTCCTTCCGAGGGCTCGGACTCACTACGCGCGTACCGGCCCCTCTTCCTCACACGGAGACAGGGGGTGTCTGATGTGGCCGAAATGCCAGGTCAGACATGCTCTGGTCGTCAGTGCTCGGGCGAGGGTAGACCCCTGGTGACGGGCAGGGGGCAGCTAACAGGCAGCGCAAAGGGTCAGTGTAGCCACTTGGCACACTGATGTCCAGTGCGGGTTTCCCGAACCGTGTCCGCTCCTCGTTGTACTCACCACCTGCGGCAAGGCCTCGCCCTCAACGCACCGTGATACTGCCCTCTTCGCCGTGGATCCATGCCTCGGTTCTCGGATCCTTGTGGCGACGCGTCCTGAGAATTGCGCGCTGCGTGCGGTTCGTCAAGGCCCCCCTTGCCCGAACCGGCTGCCGTCCAGGGGCTCTCAGGGCCCCGGAGACGGCACGACGAAGATCACCTTACTCTTCGCCGTCACCCGTGCAAGGCGGCCGCCGCCCGTCCTCCGGAACGCCGAAGAGCGACCACCCGGATGGATGATCGCTCTTCGGCGCTTGCGCGTTACAGGTCTTGTCGGACCTGTGAGGTCTTACTTGACCTCGACCGAGGCGCCGGCGCCCTTGAGGGCCTCGGCGGCCTTGTCGGCCTGCTCCTTGTTGACCTTCTCCAGGACCGGCTTCGGGGTGCCGTCGACGAGGTCCTTGGCCTCCTTCAGACCCAGGGAGGTCAGCTCACGCACGACCTTGATGACCTGGATCTTCTTGTCGCCGGCGCCGGTGAGGATGACGTCGAACTCGTCCTTCTCCTCGGCCTGCTCGGCGGCGGCGCCACCAGCGGCACCACCGGCGACGACGACCGGCGCGGCGGCGGCGGCGGTGACGTCGAACTTCTCCTCGAAGGCCTTCACGAACTCGGAGAGCTCGATGAGGGTCATCTCCTCGAACTGGGCGAGCAGGTCTTCCTGGCTGAGCTTCGCCATGATGGCGGTCCTTCCACTAATTCGGCAGGTGCCGGATGTACGGGGTGAGGCGGGCGTACGTCGGGCCCGCATCGGCCCTCGCCTCAGGCGGCGAGAGCCGGGTAGCGAGCCGAGTTACTCGGCACCGCCCTGCTCGTCCTGCTTGGCGCGGAGCGCGTCCACGGTGCGGACGAGCTTCGACGGCAGCGCCTGGAAGACAGAGGCAGCCTGGGACTGCTTGCCCTTCATGGCACCGGCCAGCTTGGAGAGCAGAACCTCGCGGGACTCGAGGTCCGCAAGCTTCTTGATCTCGTCGGCGGACAGCGCCTTGCCGTCAAGGACACCGCCCTTGATGACGAGGTTCGGGTTTTCCTTGGCGAAGTCGCGCAGACCCTTCGCCGACTCCACCGGGTCACCGGTGACGAAGGCGACGGCCGTCGGACCAGCGAAGAGCTGGTCGTCGAGCGTGATCCCGGCCTCGTTGGCCGCAATCTTGGTCAGCGTGTTCTTCACCACGGCGTACTGGGCGTTCTCACCGAGCGACCGGCGCAGCGTCTTGAGCTGCGCCACGGTGAGACCGCGGTACTCGGTCAGCACAGCGGCGTTGGAGCTGCGGAACTTGTCCGTCAGCTCGGCAACCGCGGCAGCCTTTTCGGGCGTCGCCATAGAGCCTCGGCCTCCTTCCGGGTGATTCGGACCGCGCGGACCCGAAGGAGGACTGGGGAAAACGAAACGCCCCGGCGCAGGCGCACGGGGCGTGACTCGACCGGTCATACGCGCTCGGGGCGCGGACTCCGGGAGTTCATCCACTGTCACCTACGCGGGTCGTCCGCAGTTCAGCGGATCCTTCGGCCACCGTGACTCTTGCGAGCACACGGCAACGACCAGCGGTCTTTGGCTTCAGCAGGAGCGTACGTGAACGGGGCAGCGACAGGCAAATCCGCCCGTACGGCGGCACGCGACGGCGGTCAGGGACGGCTGCCCGGTGTCTCCAGCAGTTCCCTGAAGTCCGCCGTGTCGGCGGCCGGGGGGCGTTCGGCGACGACGGGGAGGCCGTAGTCGCTGTAGTGGGCGGTCTGGGACAGCTCCCCCGTCTTCGTCCGGCCCCGCTCGGCCTTCTTCACCAGCAGGTCCCGGTCGTCCACCCAGATGTCGACGGTCCGCGCGGTGTCGCCGCCCACGGTGGCAGACCAGTGCGTGGTGCGCCGGCCGTGCGTCGTCTCCTCGCCCACCTCGCGCACCTCGCCGGAGGCGAGCAGCTGCCTCACCGTCTCGTCCGGGGTGGTGGCGCGCATCTGCTCCGCGAAGCCGGCGCCCGCACCGTCGCCGGATTCCTCCAGGTCGGCGTAGACGTACTCGATCCAGTGCCGCCCGCCCGCCCGGGCGGCGAAGGCGTCGCCCATCCTCGCGTAGTAGGCGTCGGGCAGGTAGCGGGCCTCCAGGGAGGTGGTGCCGAGCCGGCGCATGGTGTCGGCCGCCGTCCCGCCGGTGTACGTGATCGTGAGGGTGCCGGTGAGGCCGTCGCCCCAGCCGAGTGCGCCGGTGGCCTTCAGGGACAGCTCGCCGCCCACGACGGTGGTGGTCTCGACCCGCGCCGAGCCCGCCCGGGCGGTGGCGCGCTGCACGGCACGCAGCGCCTCCGGCGACGGGCTCCCGGCGTCGCCGGCGGGGGTGCAGGCGGGCAGGGACGCCAGCGCGGCCGCCACCACGACCGAGCGGGCGGTACGGCGTCCCGTCGTGCGCGTGCCCGTCATGCCGCTCCCCCCTGCGCGTACCGTCTGCCCGCACGCTAGCCCAGGCTCCCGGCCCGCGTGGGGAACGCGGGAAAGGGGACGGGCCCCGCACCTGGTGAGGTGCGGGGCCCGTGAACCGGTGGGGCGAGCCGTCGGCTCAGACCGCGGCCGGGTCCTCCTCGACGAGGAGGTTGCGGGTGCGGTTGGAGTCGACCGGGATGCCGGGGCCCATCGTGGTGCTGATGGCGGCCTTCTTGATGTACCGGCCCTTGGCGGCGGACGGCTTCAGACGGAGGATCTCCTCCAGGGCCGCGCCGTAGTTCTCCACCAGCTGGGTGTCGTCGAACGACGTCTTGCCGATGATGAAGTGCAGGTTCGAGTGCTTGTCGACGCGGAACTCGATCTTGCCGCCCTTGATGTCGTTGACAGCCTTGGCGACGTCCGGGGTCACGGTGCCGGTCTTCGGGTTCGGCATCAGACCACGGGGACCGAGCACGCGGCCGAGGCGGCCGACCTTGCCCATGAGGTCCGGGGTGGCGACGACGGCGTCGAAGTCCAGACGGCCCTTCGACACCTCGTCGATCAGCTCGTCGGCGCCGACGATGTCGGCGCCCGCGGCACGCGCGGCCTCGGCACGGTCACCGGTCGCGAAGACCAGGACCCGGGCGGTCTTACCGGTGCCGTGCGGGAGGTTCACGGTGCCACGGACCATCTGGTCGGCCTTGCGCGGGTCGACACCCAGGCGGAAGGCGACCTCGACGGTGCCGTCGAACTTGGTCGTGGAGGTCTCCTTGGCGAGACGGACGGCCTCGAGCGGGGCGTAGAGCCTGTCCCGGTCGATCTTGGCGTCCGCAGCGCGGAGAGACTTGCTGCGCTTGCTCACTACTGCTCCTGTGGCTTCTTAGGAGTCGTGGTCCGGGCCGAGCAGGCCCTTCCACACTTCTGCGTTGGCTTGACGGGGGGTGGAGGTCAGCCCTCGACCGTGACGCCCATGGAACGGGCGGTGCCGGCGATGATCTTCTCGGCGGCGTCCAGGTCGTTGGCGTTGAGGTCGGGCATCTTGGTGGTGGCGATCTCGCGGACCTGGTCACGCGTGATCTTCGCGACCTTGGTCTTGTGCGGCTCGCCGGAGCCCTTCTCCACGCCCGCGGCCTTGAGGATCATCTTCGCGGCCGGCGGCGTCTTGGTGATGAAGGTGAAGGAGCGGTCCTCGTAGACCGTGATCTCCACCGGGATGACCCAGCCACGCTGCGACTCGGTCGCGGCGTTGTAGGCCTTGCAGAACTCCATGATGTTGACGCCGTGCTGACCCAGCGCGGGGCCGACCGGCGGGGCCGGGTTCGCGGCACCGGCCTGGATCTGGAGCTTGATGAGCCCCGTGACCTTCTTCTTCTTGGGAGGCATAGCTCTCCGGGTCCTTTCGATTCGGGTCCTGCCCGCATCCGGAGCGACCCGGAGACAGGCATACCGCACAACGATAACGGGTATGGATGCGCGGCCAAAAACCGAGCAGGTCAGACGACGCGTGAGCGTTCGCCTGACCTGTCCGGAAGCGGTGTGTCCAGAGGGGTACCGGGTGAGAGGTACTAGTTCTTCTGGATCTGGTCGAAGCTCAGCTCGACCGGGGTCTCGCGGCCGAAGATCTCGACGAGGCCCTTGACCTTCTTCGAGTCGGCGTTGATCTCGTTGATCGTGGCCTGCAGCGTGGCGAACGGGCCGTCGGTGACGGTGACCGAGTCGCCGACCTCGAAGTCCAGGACCTGGACCTCGACCTTGCGCTGCGGGGCCGGCTTGCCCTCGGCCTCGGCGGCCTCGCGGGCGGCCTTCTCCTCGGCCTCGGGGGCGAGCATCTTGACGATCTCGTCCAGCGTCAGCGGGTACGGGTCGTAGGCGTTGCCCACGAAGCCGGTGACGCCGGGGGTGTTGCGGACGACGCCCCAGGACTCGTTGGTCAGGTCCATGCGGACCAGGACGTAGCCCGGCAGCTTGTTCTGCTTGATCGTCTTGCGGTCGCCGTTCTTGATCTGGACGACCTCTTCCTGCGGCACCTCGGCCTGGAAGATGTACTCCTCGACGTTGAGCGAGACGGCGCGCTGCTCGAGGTTGGTCTTCACGCGGTTCTCGTAACCGGCGTAGGTGTGGATGACGTACCACTCGCCGGGCAGGGCGCGCAGCTCCTGGCGGAGCTTCTCGACCGGGTCGAGCTGCGGCTCGGGCTCGGCGGCCTCCGCCTCCTCGGCTTCCTCGGTCTCCGCTTCGTCGAGAACCTCTGCGGTCTTGGCCTCCGCGGCCTCGGCGGCCTCGTCCTCGGCGTGGATCTCCGCGGCCTCGTCCTCGTCGGCGACGACGGCGGTATCGGCAGCCTCGACCTCGGCGGAGGTCTCGGTGTCCTCGTTGTCCGCGCCCTCGACAATGCCGAGCTCGTCCTCGACGGACTCGACAGCCTCCCCGCGAGGCTCAACGGCGTCGTTCACGTTCGGGTCAGACACGGTGGCTGCTTCTTCCTGGATACATAGGGGTGGAACACGCGAAAGGGGCGCCGGGTACCTCGGCGCCCTTCGCTCTCGGCTCAGCCGAAGACGTACTTGGCCGCGTTGGAGAAGCCATAGTCAATCAGAGTCACCAGGCCGATCATGATGACCACGAAGATGATCACCACGGCGGTGTACGTCGACAACTGGCTGCGGCTCGGCCAGACGACCTTGCGCAGCTCCGCGACGATCTGGCGGTAGAAGAGCGCGAGACGCTTCAGCGGGCCCTTCTTGGCGCGCTTGCCGCCCTTGCGGGGCTTCTTGCTGGAGTCCGCGGCCTCGTCCTGGGCATCAGGCATGTCGATGGAGCCCACGGCGTCCGTCACTCGTCCTCACCTGATTCCGGGTCGTGGCCGTGCCGCGCCCGGTCTGAGCCGCACGGCGTTGCATTGCTGTACGTACATGCGCACACATCCTGGCGAAGGTGTGTGTAGCAGGGCCGGAGGGACTTGAACCCCCAACCGCTGGTTTTGGAGACCAGTGCTCTACCAATTGAGCTACGACCCTTTGTGTGTCCCCAACGTACCGCATCCGCCCGGATGCCCGTGGGCATCGAGTGAGCGCGGGCCGCTGAAGGCCAACGAGGTGAGAGTGTACGTGCTCGCGGGCCGGGCGTCGAACAGAAAGCGTCCGCGGGGTGTGCGGCGGGCGGTGGCCGGCCGAAGATCACCCAGGCCGCACGGGGGATGCGGACTGGTGTTCAGGCCCGCGCCCGGTCCTGTTCAGTCCGTGAAACCCGTGTGCCGGTGAGGTTTCCGGTCTGGAACGATGGGCCCCATGAGCGCTGCAACCCCTCCCACCGAGCGCCGGGTCTCCGCCCGAGTCGGCGCGATCTCCGAGTCCGCCACCCTCGCCGTGGACGCCAAGGCGAAGGCCCTCAAGGCCGCCGGGCGGCCGGTGATCGGCTTCGGCGCCGGTGAGCCCGACTTCCCGACTCCGGACTACATCGTCGAGGCCGCGATCGAGGCCTGCAAGAACCCGAAGTTCCACCGCTACACGCCGGCCGGCGGTCTGCCCGAGCTGAAGGCCGCGATCGCCGCGAAGACGCTGCGCGACTCCGGCTACGAGGTCGACGCGTCGCAGATCCTGGTCACCAACGGCGGCAAGCAGGCCATCTACGAGGCGTTCGCCGCGATCCTCGACCCGGGCGACGAGGTCATCGTCCCGGCCCCGTACTGGACGACGTACCCGGAGTCGATCCGGCTGGCCGGCGGTGTCCCCGTCGAGGTGGTCGCCGACGAGACGACCGGCTACCGGGTGAGCGTGGAGCAGCTGGAGGCCGCGCGCACCGAGCGGACCAAGGTCGTCCTGTTCGTGTCGCCGTCCAACCCGACGGGCGCCGTGTACAGCGAGGCCGAGACCGAGGCGATCGGCAGGTGGGCCGTCGAGCACGGGCTGTGGGTGCTCACCGACGAGATCTACGAGCACCTCGTCTACGGCGACGCCGCCTCGGTGTCCATGCCGGCGATCCTGCCCGAGCTGCGCGACAAGTGCATCGTGGTCAACGGCGTCGCCAAGACGTACGCGATGACCGGCTGGCGCGTCGGGTGGGTCATCGGCCCGAAGGACGTGGTCAAGGCCGCGACGAACCTCCAGTCGCACGCCACGTCCAACGTGTCCAACGTGGCCCAGGCGGCGGCGCTGGCAGCAGTCTCCGGCGACCTGGACGCCGTGGCGAGGATGCGGGAGGCGTTCGACCGGCGCCGCAGGACGATCGTGCGGATGCTCAACGAGATCGACGGCGTGCTGTGCCCGGAGCCGGAGGGCGCCTTCTACGCCTATCCGTCGGTGAAGGGGCTGCTCGGCAGGGAGATCCGCGGCAGGCGTCCGCAGGACACGGTGGAGCTGGCCGCGCTGATCCTGGAGGAGGCCGAGGTCGCGGTGGTGCCGGGTGAGGCGTTCGGCACGCCCGGGTACCTGCGGCTGTCGTACGCGCTCGGGGACGAGGACCTCGTCGAGGGCGTGAGCCGGATCCAGAAGCTGCTGGCGGAGGCCAAGGCCTGATCCCCTCCCCCGCTCTCCGCAGGGCGCCCCGTGAGGTCACGGGGCGCCCTGTTCGTTTGTGCGGGCAAGCTCCCGTACGGGGAAAGCGCTGTCGGGCCGGGTGTGTCGTGCGGCAGGATCGACTGATGGAGCGTGTACGTGATCTCTCTGCCCTGCCGAAGGCCCATCTGCATCTGCACTTCACCGGGTCGATGCGGCCCGCCACCTTGCTGGAACTGGCCGACAAGCACGGCGTGCGGCTGCCCGAGTCCCTCACCGAGGCGCTGAGCACCGGTGGGTCGCCGCAGCTGCGGGCGACGGACGAGCGGGGCTGGTTCCGCTTCCAGCGGCTGTACGACGCGGCGCGGTCGTGTCTGCAGGAGCCGGAGGACATCCAGCGGCTGGTCCGGGAGGCCGCGGAGGAGGACCTGCGGGACGGGTCCGGGTGGCTGGAGATCCAGGTCGATCCGACGTCGTACGCACCGCGGCTGGGCGGGCTGATCCCGGCGCTGGAGATCATCCTGGACGCGGTGGAGACGACCGTGCGGGACACCGGGATCGGCATGCGGGTGCTGGTTGCCGCGAACCGGATGAAGCATCCGCTGGACGCGCGGACGCTGGCCCGGCTGGCGGTGCGGTACGCGGACCGGGGCGTGGTCGGCTTCGGGCTGTCCAACGACGAGCGGCGGGGCATGGCGCGGGACTTCGACCGGGCGTTCGCGATCGCGCGGGAGGGCGGACTGCTGTCGGCGCCGCACGGGGGCGAGCTGGCCGGGCCGGCGTCGGTGCGGGACTGCCTGGACGACCTGGAGGCCGACCGGATCGGGCACGGCGTGCGGGCGGCGGAGGATCCGCGGCTGCTGAAGCGGCTCGCCGACCGGCAGGTGACGTGCGAGGTGTGCCCGGCGTCGAACGTGGCGCTGGGGGTGTACGAGAAGCCGGAGGACGTGCCGCTGCGGAGGCTGTTCGAGGCGGGGGTGCCGATGGCGCTGGGGGCGGACGATCCGCTGCTGTTCGGGTCGCGGCTGGCGGCGCAGTACGAGTTCGCGCGCGAGCACCACGGCTTCACGGACGCGGAACTGGCGGAGCTGGCCCGGCAGTCGGTACGGGGATCGGCCGCGCCGGAGGGGGTGAAGGCGGGGCTGCTGGCGGGGGTGGACTCGTGGCTGCACGGGGGGTGAGCGGATGCCCGCGGCGCTCGGGCGGGGGGAGACGCCGGACCCGGCGCCACCGGGTCGCTACAGGCTGACGCCGACCGTCACCGGTTCGTTGACCAGTGTGATGCCGAAGGCCTCGTGGACGCCGGCGACGACCTCGCGGGCCAGGGCGAGCAGGTCCTCCGTGGTCGCCTCGCCGCGGTTGGTGAGGGCGAGGGTGTGCTTGGTGGAGATGCGGGCGGGGCCCGTGCCGTACCCCTTGGTGAAGCCGGCCTTGTCGATCAGCCAGGCGGCGGAGGTCTTGACGCGGCCCTCGCCCGCGGGGAAGGCGGGCGGTTCCGCGGCGTCGCCCAGACGCTCGGCCACGCGGGCGCGGAAGGCGGCGAACTCCTCGTCGGTGAGGACCGGGTTGGTGAAGAACGACCCGGCCGACCAGGTGTCGTGGTCCTCGGGGTCCAGGACCATGCCCTTGCCGGCGCGCAGCTTCAGCACTGTCTCGCGGGCGGTGGCCAGCGGTACCCGGTCGCCGGGTTCCACGCCCAGGGCGCGGGCCGTCTCGGCGTAGCGCAGCGGCGCGGAGAGGCCGTCGGCGTCCTCCAGGGCGAAGCGGACGCGGAGGACGGCGTACCGCTCGGGTTCGGCCTTGAAGCGGCTGTGGCGGTAGGAGAAGGCGCAGTCGGCGTTGGTGAGGGTGACCGTCTCGCGGTTCCTGCGGTCGTAGGCGATCACCTCGGTGATCGTGGAGGAGACCTCCTGGCCGTACGCGCCGACGTTCTGGATGGGCGTGGCGCCCGCCGAGCCGGGGATGCCGGCCAGGCACTCGACGCCGGCGAGTCCGGCCTCGACGGTGCGGGCGACGGCGTCGGTCCAGATCTCGCCGGCGGCGAGCTCGAGCGTCGTGCCGTCTAGGGAGAGGCCGCGGGTGGCGATGTGCAGGGCGGTGCCGTCGAAGCCCTTGTCGCCGATGACCAGGTTGGAGCCGCCGCCGATGAGCAGCAGGGGTGTGCCGGTGTCGTCGGCCTCGCGGACGGCGGCGATCACCTCGGCGTCGGTGGTGGCCGTGATCAGGCGGGTCGCGGGGCCGCCCAGCCGGAAGGTGGTCAGCGGGGCGAGGGGGGCGTCGTGGAGTTCCTGCACGGGCCCAAGACTACGAGACGGCGCTGCCGGAACGCCCCGGCCGGTCGGCCGGGGCGTCCTCCGGTCAGGACAGGCGTTCTCGTGCTTCGGCCCAGTCCACCGGCAGGTCGTCGCTCGACACCTGCCAGGAGGCGAACGCCGAGTCCCGCATGTGGGCGGAGAGTCCGCGGGAGGCGGGCGCGTGGGTTCCGGAGCGGGCGAAGGTCTTGAGGGCCGCCGGGGACTCCCAGGCGGACAGGGTCCAGAAGGTCCGCTTGAGAGGTTCGGCCTTGAGGGAGGCGCCGTACGCGCCGGGCGCGGTCCTCAGCTGCCGCCACACGCCCGGCGTGCTGGCCAGGAACCTCAGCGCTCCCCACAGGGTGCGCGTCTCGAAGCGGGAGGCGAAGACGTGTACCTCCGTTCCCGGCGGCGGGTTCGGCACGGTCCAGGGCAGGGTGGGCAGGCCCGCCTCGGTGGGCGTGTAGCCGGGTACGTTCTGCAGGTACTGGGCGAGCAGGAGGATCGAGCCGAGCATGCCCATCGAGATCGTGCAGCTCACCTCCGGGGTCCTCGCGGATCGAGGGCAGGGCGGTGGTGACGAGGGGCTCAGGCCGTCCCCCCGCTGCGTGGACTCGACTGCGTCAAGCGTCGGCGGACCGGGGAGACGCACGAGGGGCGCGCCTCCCCGGAGGAACGCCCCTTGCGCCGCGGGCCGTCAGGCCAGCCGCACGACCGCCCGGGACATGCCCAGCACCTTCTGTCCGGCACTGGTGACCGTCAGGTCGACGCGGACGGTGTTGTCGTCGAGCTTGGCCGCGACCTTGCCGCTGACCTCGATCAGGGCACCCTTGTCGTCGTCGGGGACGACGACGGGCCGGGTGAAGCGGACGCCGTACTCGACGACCGAACCCGGGTCGCCGGTCCAGTCGGTGACCACACGGATCGCCTCGGCCATGGTGAACATGCCGTGCGCGATGACGTCCGGCAGGCCGACCTCCTTGGCGAACCTCTCGTTCCAGTGGATCGGGTTGAAGTCGCCGGAGGCGCCCGCGTAGCGCACCAGTGCGGCGCGGTCCACGGGGAAGGACTGCGCGGGCAGCTCGGTGCCCACCTCCACGTCGCTGTACGCGATCTTCGCCGTCGGGGAATGCGTCATGGGGTGCTCACGCCTCCTCGGCCGCGCGGGCCACGAGCTTGGTCCAGGCGGTGACGACGTGCTCGCCGGCCTCGTCGTGGACCTCACCGCGGACGTCCAGGATGTCGTTGCCGGCCATCGACCTGATCGCCTCGATGGTCGAGGTGACGGTGAGCCGGTCGCCGGCGCGGACGGGACGGACGTAGGCGAACTTCTGGTCGCCGTGCACCACCCGGCTGTAGTCCAGACCGAGCTGCGGGTCGGCGATCACCTGGCTCGCCGCCTTGAACGTGATGGAGAACACGAAGGTGGGCGGTGCGATCACGTCGGGGTGCCCGAGCGCCTTTGCGGCTTCCGTGTCCGTGTACGCCGGGTTGGCGTCCCCCACGGCCTCCGCGAACTCGCGGATCTTCTCCCGGCCCACCTCGTAGGGCGCGGTGGGCGGATAGGTCCGCCCCACGAACGACTGGTCGAGCGCCATGGGCTCGCAACCTCCTGCTGATGTCTGTGGCCACTGCTCGGCCGGGACCCGGCCGAGGCCCGGCCGGGGCTGCCACTGTCCGCGGACGCCCCGCGGACACAACGACGCGAGGCCGTCCCCAAGCTACGGGGACGGCCTCGCGTACGAGCCTGTTTTATCGCGTTTCGCGGTGCGCGGTGTGCGCGTTGCAACGCGGGCAGTGCTTCTTCATCTCCAGTCGGTCCGGGTTGTTACGCCGGTTCTTCTTGGTGATGTAGTTCCGCTCCTTGCACTCCACGCAGGCCAGCGTGATCTTCGGGCGGACGTCGGTGGCAGCCACGTGAGTGCTCCTTGACGAACGGATTGATGCTATTACGCAGGAAAGAGTAGCCGATTGAAGGACCGACCCCGCAATCGGCTACTGAGAGTAGCGGTGACCGGACTTGAACCGGTGACACAGCGATTATGAGCCGCTTGCTCTACCGACTGAGCTACACCGCTGTGATGCGATCGGGCCCCGCCTTGCGGCGGGAACCTCTCACACCAGAGCCCCAAAACGGAATCGAACCGTTGACCTTCTCCTTACCATGGAGACGCTCTGCCGACTGAGCTATTGGGGCGAGCGAGGAAGACATTACACGGTCGCCCGCCGTTCGCCCAAATCCGTTTCGCCCATCCCTGCGCCGGCCCGTCCCGCGGCCCCGCACACGGCCCGCCTCGCCGGTACGGCCACGGCGCACCGCACCGGTACGACTATTGCCCTCCTGCGCGTCGTGGCCGGAACACCGTCCTAGGCTCGTCTCACTCTGCGTGATCATGCGTCCCCACTGCGCAGTCCCGAGCCCAGAGGAGCGCGATGCCCGACAGCCAGCCACAGCCGCACCGCTCGGCCTCCTCCGCGGGGCCGGCCGGCCCTCCGCCCCTGCTGCTGTCCGGAGCGCGTCTCACCGACGGCCGGACCGTGGACGTACGGCTGCACGGCGGGCGCATCGAGGCGGTCGGCACGGCGGGCAGTCTGACGCCGGCCCGCGCGTCCGGTCCCGGCACTCGGGTGGACCTCTCCGGCTACCTGCTGCTCCCCGCCCCCGCCGAACCCCACGCGCACATCGACACGGCGCTGACCGCGGACGTCCCCGGGCCCGTCTCCGACGATCCGCAGGACGTCCGGCGCCGGGTCACCGAGGCCGCCCTGCTGCAACTGGCCCACGGGGCGACCGCGTTGCGGGCCCACGTGCGGGTGGGGGACGTGCCGGGGCTGGACGCCCTGACCGCCGTGCTGCGCGCCCGGCGCTCGCTGCGCGGGCTGGCCGAACTGACGGCGGTGGCGATGCCGAGGGTGCTGACCGGGGCGGCCGGGGCGGACGGGCTGGCGATGCTGCGGGACGCGGTCAAGATGGGCGCGGACGTGGTCGGCGGGTGCCCGGACCTGGACCCCGATCCGGCGGGGTACGTGGAGGCGGTCCTGGAGGTCGCCGCCGAGCACGGCTGCCCCGTCGACCTGCACACGGACGCCGCCGATCCGGCGCGGCTGGCCCGGCTGGCGGCGATGGCGGGCGGACTGCGTCCCGGCGTGGCCGTGGGGCCCTGCGACGCCCTGGGCCGGTTGCCCGCGGACGTGGTCGCCCGTACCGCGGACCGGCTCGCGGCCGCCGGAGTGTCGGTGGTGTGCCTGCCGCAGGGTGCCTGCGGCGCGGTGGACCGCCGCGGGCCGGTCCGCGGCACCGCCCCGGTACGGCTGCTGCGCGCGGCCGGGGTGCGGCTCGCCGCGGGGAGCGGCGCGCTGCGGGACGTGTGCACCCCGGTCGGGCGCGGCGATCCCCTGGAGGCGGCGTACCTGCTGGCCGCCCATCACGGGCTGGGTGCCGGGGAGGCGTACGACGCGGTGAGCACGGCGGCGCGGGCGGCCCTCGGCCTGCCCGAGGTGCGGGTGGAGGCGGGCTTCCCGGCCGAGCTCCTCGCGGTGCGCGGGGACGGGCTGGCGGGGGCCCTGTCCCTGGCGTACAGCCGGATCGTGATCCACCGGGGGCGCGTGGTGGCGCGCACCAGCGCGGTACGGGAGTACGGCGATCCGGCGGCGACGGTGACGGCGACGGATCCGGGGCTGCCGCGGCAGGGGCGCGGGGGGCCGGAGGGGGCGGGGTAGGGCGGGTGGGCTGGTGGGGGTGAGTGCTGTCCTTGCGCGGCGGATGTCAGGGGCGGGCTGCGCGGGTGGGGCGCAGGGCGTGACCGGCGGGGGCGAGGGTGTGGGTGCGGGGCGGGGCCGAAGTCGTGCGGCGGGGGCGGCCGTCGGGGCGTACGGTCGAAGGCATGCGCATTGTCATCGCTGGTGGTCATGGACAGATCGCGCTGCGGCTGGAGCGTCTGCTCGCCGCGCGCGGTGACGAGGTGGCGGGCATCATCCGCAAGGCCGAGCAGGCCGGCGATCTGCGGGCGGCCGGCGCCGAACCGGTCGTGCTCGACCTGGAGTCGGCGTCGGTCGAGGAGGTCGCCGAGCGGCTGCGGGGCGCGGACGCGGCGGTCTTCGCGGCCGGCGCGGGACCGGGCAGCGGTGCGGCCCGCAAGGACACGGTGGACAAGGCGGCGGCGGTGCTCTTCGCCGACGCGGCCGTCCGCGCGGGCGTACGGCGCTTCCTGATCGTGTCCTCCATGGGCGCCGACCCGGCGCACGCGGGCGACGAGATCTTCGACGTCTACCTGCGTGCCAAGGGCGAGGCCGACGCGTACGTGCGCTCGCTGGGCGACGCGCTGGACTGGACGATCCTGCGGCCCGGGCAGCTGACGGACGACGCCGGCACCGGCCGGGTGCGCCTGGAGGCCCGTACCGGACGCGGCCCGGTCCCCCGCGACGACGTGGCCGCCGTACTGGCGGAGCTCGTCGACACGCCGGCGACGGCCGGCCTGACGCTGGAGCTGATCAGCGGTTCGGCACCGGTGTCGGTCGCGGTGAAGTCGGTGGCCGGGAACTGAGGGCGCGCGGTCTCAGCTCCGGCGAGGCGGCGGTCCGGCGAGGCCCGGGGCCGCGTGCCCCGGGCCGTCGGTACAGGCGAGCCGGCGGTGCGTCAGTTCCCGTGCCCGGAGCGGTGCGTCAGTTCCCGCGCCCGGACTGGCCGCGGGCCTCGTCCACCGTGTCCTGACCGGCCTCCCGCAGGCCCTGGACGGTGTCCTGTCCGGCGGACTGCGCCTGGCCCTTGGTGGTCTGCGCGGCCTCCCTCGCGGTGGACCTGACCGACTCCACCGCGCCGGTGGCGGGTTCGCGCAGTTCCTCCTTGACCTGCTGCGCGGCCTGCTTGGCCTGACGCTGCACCGGTTCCAGCAACTCCTCCGAGTGGTCCCGCAGTTGCTGTCCCGCCCGCTCCTCCACCTCCGTGGCGGGCAGCAGCGCGGCGGCCAGCATGCCCGCGCCGAAGGCGATGAGGCCGGCCGCCAGCGGGCTGCCCTGCGTCTGACGCCTGACCTGCTCCGGCGTCTGCTGCAGGGCCTCACCGACCTGTCCGGCGGTCTCCCTGGCGGCGCCGGCGGCCTGCCCGGCCGCGTGGCCGGTGGTGTCCGCCAGGCCGTGTGCCGCCTGGCCGGTGCTCTCCGTCACGCCGCGCGCCGTGTCCGACACGCTTCCGGCGGCGTTCTGCGCTGTGCCCATCACGCTCTCCTTGATGCCGGTCAGCCGGTTGCGGGCGGCTCCGGCCTTGCGCCTGGCCACCTTCCGGGGCGCCACCCTCTCGGCCAGGAGGTCGACGTTGTGGGACAGGTGAGCGCGCCGGCGTTCGACGTCGGTCCTCAGCTCCTCGGGTGTCGTGCCCATCGGGCGTCCTCCTTGAGGGTCTCCATGGTCTGTTCGGGCTTGACGTTGACCGCCTTCAGCCGCTTGCGGCCGATGACGTAGAGCACCGCGCCGACCACGGCCCACAGTGCCGTCACGATGAGCGCCGCCCAGGCGGGGTCCATCACGTTGGCGAGCGCGAAGACGACGGTGAGACTGCCGAAGAGCACGACGACGTGCCCGGCGTAACCGGCGCCGCCGAGCATGCCGGCGGCCTTGCCCGCCTTGGCGCTCTCCTGCTTGATCTCTGCCTTGGCCAGCTCGATCTCGTCACGGACGAGGTGGGAGAAGTCGGAACTGATCTCCCCGATCAGGTCCCCGACCGAGGCCGTCTCCCGCATGCCGTGCGTGGAGGCGTCGTACGTGGGGGGCGGTGGTGCGGGTGGCGGGGGCGGGAACGGAGCCGCTTCGCCCGTGCTGGGTCCTCGGTACGCTGTGGCCACGCTCAGCTCCTCAGGTCGTCCGGCGCGGATCGGTCCGCGCCGCCGGTGCCGTGGCGCCCCGGCCGCCGCCGGGGGTGTAGTGCGACGGCTGTGACTGCCCGTAGGTGTCCAGCGGGTCCTCGCCGTACGCGGTGGGGGCTGCGGGAGCTGCGGGAGCGCCGCCACCGAGCGCGTCCGGCCCGGCGGGCGCGGTGGTCGCGCCGTCCCGTGCCGACCCGGCGGCGCCCGGTCCCGAGCCGGCCGCGCTCACTCCCTTGCCGGCCCGCGCGACGGCGAACCCGGCCAGCGCCGCCCCGGCCAGGAAGACGCCCGGGCGGCGCCGCGCGAAGTCCCGGAGGTCGTCGACCAGACCGTCCGGCCCGCGCTCCTCCAGCCGGGACGCCGCCTTGTGACCGCCGTCCGCGAGGTACTGCACCACGCCGGCGGCGCTGGAGCCCGGCTTGCCGTGCCGGCCCATGTCCTGCAGCTCCCCGGCGAGCCGGCGTACGTTCTCCGCCAGACGGCGCGTCTGGGTCTGCGCCTGCTCCTGGAGCTGGGTGCGCACCTCCTGTGCGAGATCACGCGCCTGGGCGACGGCCTCGTCCGCGGTGTGCGACGCCTGCTCCTTCGCGGTACCCACCACCTCGGTGGCCTTGTCGCCCACGAGTCCGGCGCTCTCGCCCGCCTTCTGCTGGGCCGTCCCTGCCACTGCCGCCGCCCTGCTGTCCCCCGGGCGGTCTGTGCGCTGGAAGTCGCTCAAGGCTCCTCCTGCTGAAATCAAAGAGACGCATAAGCCGCAAACGCCCCATATGTGCACTTCCGACGCGCATCGGGTCCCCCTGCCCGGACATGAAAAACGCGCCACCGGGACATGCACCGCCGGACACGGCCCCGGCGCCGTCGGCGGTCGACGGAAGAGAGGCGTACGGGGCCGCCGACGGCAGGCACGACAAAGGGCCCGTGACCTGTTGTTCAACAGGTCACGGGCCCTTTGTTCCCGTGTGGCGGCGCCAGGATTCGAACCTGGGAAGGCTGAGCCGGCAGATTTACAGTCCGCCCGTGGAGGCCCTGTGACCTCTGTCTTTCTTCGGGCCAACGAAGCCACCCCACGCACACCCCATGGCGGTGCCCGTCCACTGGGCAGGCCATCTGCCGTCGATCCCACTCGGCTCCGCGTTGGTTGCACGGACGACTGCTCGACGCCGCCGCTACGCTCGGCGCATGAGCCAGCGCAGCTACTTTCGCGACGATCCAGACCCCAACAACGACGCACTGGAGCGCCGACAGTTCGCAGAGCGGACTGTGCGCGCTTTGTCAGAGGTTAGGCGACAAAGTAAAAGTAGCGTAGCGGGGTTGATTGCCCCCTGGGGAGCTGGAAAATCTACAACCCTGGCAATGATTGTGGAAGGGCTGAAGGAGCATGAGGCTACGCCCTGGACAGTTGTAGACCTTAATCCGTGGCTCTACAGTGATGTCGAAGCACTCCAGTTGGGTTTCTTCGTCGCACTAAGGGAAGCACTCCCATCCGACGCCAAATGGAATCGCACGAGAGAGCGCTTCGGTAACTTTTTCACTGCCATCTCCCCAGCGGGTAAGGTAAATGGCCTGGCGGGCGTCGATGCCAGTTCAGCCCTTGAGGCTTTTGGCCAATGGATCGCCGGCGACGTCAGCGCTAATGCGCTCAAAGAGAAAGCTGAGGAAAAACTTGACGAGCTAGAAAAACCCATCCTTTTCGTGATGGACGACCTCGACAGACTGACACCAGATGAACTACTCATGGTATTCAAGCTCGTGCGGCTAGTGGGGCGTCTACCGAATGTCTACTACTTGCTTTCCTACGACGAGAGGACACTACTTGACGTAATTCAGCAAACCGATATCGCATCTGGGAGCAGAGAGCGGGCCCGGGAGTACATGGAGAAGATCATTCAGGTCCGCTTCGATGTGCCAGCTATGCGACCACAGCAACAAGCAGACCTAGTAAACAAAGCCATGTCCGAGGTAATGAGCCGATACAACATCGACTCCAACGAGGAGGACAATGAACTCTTCGCGCGCGTGTTCAGGGAGCACATGAAGAACATCCTGACAACTCCGCGCTCGATCAACCGGTACTTTGCCCAGGTGGACGCGCTTTACGAAACCCTTCACGAGGAGGTTAATTTCATTGACTTCACCCTAATCACTTTCATTAGAACTTTCGAGCCAGACGTCTACAAACACCTAGTAGGTTCTTGGCGAAGTGAACTACTAGGCGAACCCGGAGCGTACTCGATCACAAGAAGAGAAAAAGCTGAAGATAAACAGCGGCGCTGGCATGAGATGCTAATGGGAGCGCACGTCCAACAATCTGACATACCGGGCCTGTATGAACTATTGAAAAACCTCTTTCCGAACATACGGTCATCCGACGGATCTATTGGCCCACACCGAGATCATTCTCTGCGTCGCGGCGTAGGAAGTCGTGATTACTTCGATCGATATTTTAACTTCGGAGTACCAGGTGACGATGTTTCCGACACCGCACTCCGAGAGCTAGTGATTGCTCTCAACGACAGGCATGACCCTGAAACATTGGACGTCATCCGCTCAGCACTTCTCAGCAGTACATCACGTGTCTGCCGCAAGCTAAAGCACATTCTCCCTGGCTATGGTGACGCCTGCGCTGAGCTTTTGCCAATGTTCGCGGAAATATACGCCGACACAGACCATGCCATCTTTTCACTCGACGGCAGCCCTTTGCTGAACCTGGAAAGCGCTGCCGAAGTCGCAGCATCCAAGATGACACCATCAAGGATCGAGGAAGTGGTTGGCGAGATGGACTCCCACTCTCACGGTGCCATACTTGCATCTAACGTAGTGCAACGTCTGCAGGATGACAGTACAAGTAATTTTCAAATACTGCACACCAGCACCTCGCGTATCTTGGAACAGCGAGTAACCGCACTGATGGAGCGTGACCTCGCTTCCGTATCAACCCACGACTTCAGGCACGTCTACCATTGGCGGGTTACAGCAGGAAAAGAGATCGTTGATCCAAGACTGAAACATGCTCTCATGGATGGCTCTTGGAATCCTCTAGATTTTGCCGCCAGGAACATCTCTGTCGCCATAAGCGGCGATACTGCCTCACTCTCTGACCTAGATTTCGACACGCTCGATGAGGTAGTAGGTATGGAGTATTTTTACAGCACCTTGAGGAGCGAAATAGAAGCTGCTGATACAGCGATCCGTCGACACTACTACACCGACACAATGGAAAACCGCAGGGCGCTGGCGTTGGCTTTCTTGAGAGCGCGACACGAACAGCAAAGCGTCTCAAGCGAGAGCTAAGCAGACGAGCCAGAAAACTGAGCTAGACCTGGATGGAGAGGGCTCTACGGTGGGACCGAAGACAACTAAAGTCTACGAGTTGCTTCGCTCGCGGCTTGCCTCCGGCGAATACGCTCCGGGCGAAAAGCTTCCTTCAGAACGCACGTTGGTTGAGGAACTCGGCATCGGCCGGACAGCTCTTCGACAGGTGCTTGCTCGCCTTGTTGCCGAAGGAGCTCTAGAAGTTCGCGGCCGGAGTTCATACCGGGCGCCAGGGGCAGTTAGCATTAGGCCGCCAGAAGGGGTAGAACCGTGGCGCATCCATGGCGAGCGTGACCTTTACAATAATCGCTGGGTGAAACTTCAACTATGGAATGTAGAGCCGCCCGGCATGCAGTCATTCGAGCATCACGTAGTAAAGCTGCATCATGTAGCCATCACTGCGGTTTTGGACGACCAAGACCGCGTTCTCATGATGTGGCGGTACCGGTTTGTACCCCAACAGTTCGGCTGGGAGCTCCCGGGCGGAATCGTTGACCCCGGCGAGGAACCGGCGGACACGGCGTTGCGGGAAGTGGTCGAAGAGACCGGATGGCGCCCGAAGACGCTGGAGCACGTCGTGAGCTATCAGCCCATGGTCGGCATGGTCGACTCACCCCACGAAATCTTCGTCGGCCACGGGGCGGAGAGAGTCGGTGAACCGACCGACTTGGAGGAAGCCGGCCACATCGAGTGGGTCCCTCTCGCGGACATCCCCGGGCTCATGGCCCGCGGTGAGCTGATGGGGTCCGGCACCCTCGTTGCCCTGCTGCACATCCTGGCCAATCGGCGCGCGCCAGGGGTCACAGCCGCGCGCTGAGCATGTCGACGCGGCGGCGCTGCCGGACCGAACCGGTCCGGCTCGCCAACAGGCGAGCCTGCCGCAGGTGCGTGCCGGCGTCGTCGTACTCAGCTCGGATGAGATGCGCCTGGGCCAGGTCGGCGTGCAGTCCGGCCCGGGCGCGCACGAAGGTCGGGTCCATGACCTCAAGCGCGCCGTAGAGGCTGGTGACCGCCGACTCCTCCCCGAGTAAGGCGAGCACGTTGCCCTGCCACCGGGTGAGGTGGGCACCGTTCAGGAAGATGCTCAGCATGTCCGGGTCCCGGTCCTCGGGGCCCGGCGGAATCACGGCAAAGGCGGCGTCCAGCGCCCGTCGGCAGT
The DNA here is from genome assembly GCF_042870695.1 of Streptomyces sp. NPDC006384. NCBI lineage: Bacteria > Bacillati > Actinomycetota > Actinomycetes > Kitasatosporales > Streptomycetaceae > Streptomyces > Streptomyces sp. NPDC006384. The sequence continues at coordinate 60,456 of NZ_JBIAHR010000014.1, read as the reverse complement.
CGTCCGGCATTCCGGCGTGCGCGCACATCTCCGCTTCCGCGGCGTGCAGCCATGCCCGAAGCCGAGCGGAACCGGACTGCCCGACGATGCGCCGCGCGTCGCGCACGAGGTCGACGGCGAGCGCCGGCCGTCCCGCCTCGCAGAGCACGTACGCCTGCTCTCCCATGGCGTGAGCCAGGTACATGGGTGCCTCAGCGTCGCGCGCCGCGCGCTTCGCGAGTTCGTAGTGCCGCCACGCTCGCTCGATCGCCCCCGAGTCGATCGCCTGCCACGCGGCCAGGGTCGACGCACCGGCGAGCGCGAGCGCCACGGGCCGACGCGTGGCAGGCAGCACGGCAAAGTTGAGCGCGTCTTCCAGGGCGGCAAGGTGGCCGGTCATCTGGTCGACCAGTGCCGCAGCACCCCTCTGACGGTCCATGGTGCGCAGTAGCTCGGTCTGGTCGTTGAACGTCTTCACCATGGACTCGCTGACGCTGCTGGCCGAGTCGATCCGGCTCAGAAGGTCGTCGTAGCCGTCTGCGGTCGGTGCCGTCGGCGCCGGATCGCTGTCCCGCAGTTCCCCGTCCGTGACGCCGAGGAGCTGCCGCAGGACACGCGCGTACCGGTCGGAGATGGTGCGCTTGCCGTTCTCCCACTCGGACACGTACACCCGCAGACTCGCGGTCGACGCAACGTCCGTGAGATTCCGTCGGGCGAACTGTTCGATCTCGCGAACCAGCCGTTCTTGCGACCACCCGCGTGCCGTTCGCGCGCGTCGAAGTCCCGTACTCACGGACCACCTCCCGGCGTTGGTTTCCTCGCGCCACCTTGCCAGCATGTCGCACATTGCCGCAGGTCAACAGGGCTTAACAGGACGGAAGTTAAGCCCTGTTGGCTACCGGCACCCATGCCTCCAGAGGTCTTCTGGAGATGCACCACAGCGGTCAAGCCGCCACCCGATTCAGCGAACCACCTTGACACTGGTGCGCACCAGATGCACTCTACTGGTGCGCACCAGATTACGGGCTGGTCCTGGAATCAGGTGCATGGCAACGCCCGGAGGGCTCCGTGAAACGGGCTCGAAGGAAGCGACAGCTCTTTGAGAACTGCATAGGTGGGCCCCGTCTCCCCGAGTCGAAAAGACGGACCGCGCGGCAGGTCGCCGCGCTCCCTTGATGTCCCTGCGAACGCGGGAGGTCGGTGTGTACCGACGACATATCAGGCGCCGCCCGTTCGGACCGGCCGGCGGCGCCTTCGGTAGTTCGGTCCGTTCTGGTTCGCGGCGCTGACGCTGCGGCCGGTTGCCTCTCCCGCCCGTCCGTTCCGCGCGCTGCGTGAGGACGTACGGGCGGGAGCGCGGGGAGCCGGATGTCCCGACTTCAACGGCGCGCGCCCCCGGAGCGGCTACTCCGAGGGCGCTGTTCGGGCCGTTCCCGTCTGTGAGAGGAACACGACCCAATGAACGTCATCGTCACTGTTCAGGACGCTGTTACGGCGTTCGCGGACTTCATGGAGCCGACGGCTGCGGAGCTGGACGCGATCGAGCGGGAGATGCCCGTCATCCTGGCGGACGTCGACCTGCTGGACGCGCACATCGTCACCCTCGACCGCACGCCGACCGAGCTGGACGCCCGCCGCATCCGCCGAGCCCGCCGCCGCGCGCTCGCCGCCCGCGTCGCCCTGCTCAACGCCGCGGCCGGTGCGAGCCTTCCCGGGGGTGCCGCGTGAGTGCCACCGACCGGAACCTGACCGCCGCGCACGCCGAGGTGAAGGCGGAGATCGCGCGGACGGACACCAAGACGGCGCTGCTGCTGGCGTTCGTCGGCGCGGTGCTCGCCGGAACGTGGTCAGTCGCCCGCGACCTGCCCCTGACCGCCCCCGCCTACGTCGCGGGCGGTACCGGGCTGGCTCTGCTGGTCGGTGCGGCCGGTCTGCTGCTGCGCTCGGTGCGCCCGAACCTGGGCGGTCGGCACGGCTTCCCCCTGTGGGCCACCCTCACTGCCGAGCAGATCGGCGCGGCCGTCACCGCGGACCTGGCCGCCGACATCGCCGGACTGTCCCGGCTCGCGGTCAAGAAGTTCACCTGCCTGCGCCGCGCGGTCGACCTGACCATGACCGGCGGCGCCCTGCTCATCCTCGCTGCCCTGCTCACCGTCGGGGGTGCGGCATGAGCCTTCACCGCAAGGGCCGTGCCGCCCTCGTGCTCGCGCTGGTCGCCGTGGTCGCCATGGCGTTCCGGGTCTCCTGGAACGCGCTGCGGGACATCGCCGGCGCGGTCGGCGCGGACGCCACGGCGGCGATGCTGTACCCGTTCGTGGTCGACGGCCTGATGGCGCTCGCGCTGGTCGCCACCCTCGTGCTCACCGACGACGCCCGCCGCTTCGCGCTGCGGGTGCTGGGTGCCTACACGGTCGCCTCGCTCGTGCTGAACTACGTGCACGGGCTCGTGCCCGAGCTGCACGGCCGCACGGTCGACTGGTCACGACTGGCCGACTGGGACCCGGCGAACTGGGCGCTCGTGCTGCTGGCCACCTCGCTGCCGGTCGGGTCGATCTACTTCGGTTCCGACCTGGTCGCCAAGGTCCTCCACCACCGACCCGCTCCGATCCCGACACCGGTCGCGAATACGGAGGAATCGACCGAGACCGATACGAAACGGTCTACGGCTGACCTCGCGGTATCGACCCCCGAGCCGATCACACCGAACGTCACGGCACTGCCGCGTCCGGTGGCCGTCGGCTTCCTGAAGTCGGCTCTCCCCACCAAGCCTGTGCCCTCGATCGCCTCGCCCGCCGCGGCGCCGGTCAAGCCGATCGGACGGCGCGCGGTGGCAGCCGAATCGAGTAGGCCGCGCCGCGCCACCGGGCGTGTTCCGGAGGTGGCGAAGTCGCCCCGCCCCAAGCGCACCCCGGAACAGTTGCTCGCGGAGGCGCGCAGGGTGACGGCCGGCTGGCCGGACGCGAAGGTGACCGCCGAGGGCATCCGCCGCGAGGTGCGCACCTCGCCGGCGAACGCGCGGACGCTGCGGGACACGATCCTCGCCGAACGCGCCGCCCTGGCTGAGGCCGCGTGATGGGGGCGCTGCCGGTGTTCCGGTGGCGCCTGGCCCCGGACGGCTACGCCACCCGCCGACAGTTGCGTGCCCGCGGGCTGCGGCCCGGCGGTCAGGACGTGGCCGCACAACTCGAACGCCCGCGCCGTCGGCGCCCGCCGCTGGTCGCCTACCTCTACCGCGTCGACCTGGCCAAGCCGGTCCGGCCGATGACCGAGGCGAGGTGGGCGGCGCTCGCCGCCGCGAACCGGGCCCGCCGCACCTGCCCCGAGTGCCGCCGCGATGCGGGATACGTCATCCCCGCCTCGCTCGGCATGTGCGTGACCTGCGCCTTCCCCGAACCTTCCGACTCCCGAAGGAGTGTCTGACATGGGCAAGCCCGACACCCGCCGCCTGGACCGCGCCATCCAGCTTGCGCACCGCAAGCTCGCGGCCGTGCAGAACCGCGAGATGTGGCCGCTGGACGGCCGCGAGCGGCGCGCGGTGATCGCCGGTCTGGCCGGTGGCGGCTACAAGGTCGTGCGCGGCAAGAGCCCGGCCCGCGCGGAACGCAAGCTGGAGACCGCCTGGAACGCGGCGGAGACCCGGCTGGTCGCGGAGATCGCCGCGCTCACGGCGGAGCGGCAGCGGGTCGTGAGCGAGGCCGCGAAGGCGAAGGCGGCCAAGAAGTCGTCCGGGTGGTGGTGACCATGGGGCCGACCGCCCGGCGGTGTCCCGCCGCGCACCCGGACGACCCGACCCGGTGCACCGGCCCTGTCGCCGTGACCGTGCTCGACAGCCACGGCGCCGGCGCCGACGGGTGCGAGCACCACGGGGTCCGGCTGCTGGCCTCCCTGGAAGGGGGCCGCGTCCACCCGCTGCCCCACGCCCCGGGCGGGGCTGCGGTCCGGGTCTTCCAGGCCGCCGACGGCATCCGCCCGTTCTGCTGGGCCGACGGCCCGCGCACCGAGCCGTCCCAGCTCAGCCGCGCCGAGAACCGCGCCCGCACCACTCCCTGACCCATCCGCCGAACCCCGCCCGTGCCGCTGCCGGGCGGGGCCCGGCGCCCTCTGCTTCCGGCCCCGATTCCGGGGCAGTCAGGAGAACTTCCCGCATGTCCGAGAACGTCGTTCACCTGCACAAGAACCCCGACCCGCCCGCCGAACCGGCGACCGTGACCACGCTGACGGTGGTCCCCGACCCGCCGCCGCCCACGCCGGTGCCGCTGTGGGTGCGCTCCGGCCGCGCCGTGCGCCGGATCGCCACCGACGAGCGGACGAAGACGGCCGTCCGGGCCACGGCCCGGCATGGCCTCTACACCCTCAACGGCGGGCGGATCGTGGCCCGCCGTGCTTGGGACGGCCGGACCGGTGCCCGGTACGAGCGGATGATCCGCGCGGCCGAGGCGGCGGGGAACCTGGAGGCGGCCGAGGAGTGGGAAGAGCGGTTGCAGCGCTTCCGCGCCGCCCGCCACCACCGCCGCATGGACCTGCTCCACTCCCCGGTCGACGCGGCCAAGGGCGTCGCCGTCGGCACGGGCATGAGCATCGGTGTGCTGGTCGCCCTCGGGGTTGTCATGGCCATCAACTCCGGCCAGGCCGGGGACGTCATCACGCCGCTGTCGGCGACAATCGACTTCATTGCTCTGCTGATCCGGATCGTGCAGGTGGTGTGGGGTCCGGTGCTGACGATCGGCCCGTTCCTCGCGCTGCTCGCTCTGTGGGCAGTCGGCCGCAACCAGCAGGCCGCCCCGAACTGGGCGCTGCCCGCGAACGTGCGCAACGGTGAGGGGGAGCCGATCACGCCGTCGATCGTGGTCAAGGCCCTGCGCGACCTCGGGGTCCCGGCGCTGCGCAACGCCATCAAGGAGATGGGCGACGCCGGCGCGAGCATGCTGGGGCCGATCCGGATCGCCGGATGCGGTGTCGAGGTCGACGTGACCCTTCCCTCCGGGGTGTCGACCAACGAGGTGCAGAACCGGCGGCGCAAGCTCGCCGAGAACCTGACCCGGCACGAACACGAGGTGTTCATCACCATCCCGACCGCGGCGCGGACGGTGCGGCTGTGGATCGCCGACTCGGGTGCGCTGGACGAGCCGATCGGCCCGTCCCCGCTGGCCACGGACGAGACGCTGACCGCTGACTACGCCAAGGGCAAGGCCCCGTGGGGGCAGGACCTGCGCGGCGACGCCGCCGCACTCAGCCTCTACCAGCGCCACCTTCTGATCACGGGCCTGTCGAACCAGGGCAAGACGGCCGCGCTGCGGGCGCTCGCCCTGTGGGCCTGCCTGGACCGCCGGGTGGAATTCCGGATCGCCGACCTCAAGGGCGCCGGCGACTGGGCCATGTTCGACGGCCTCGCCACCGTCCTCATCCAGGGCCCAGCCGATGAGCAGGTGATCGAGGCCACCGAGATGGTCGAGGGCCTGGTCGACGAGATGAACCGGCGCATCGAGGTCCGCCGCCGCGACCCGGGCGCGGTCTTCACCCCGCTGATCGGCATCGTGGACGAAGCACAGGTCGCGTTCATGTGCCCGGTCAAGGACGAGGACAGCCGGCCCTACGGCGGCTCCAAGGCCACGTCCCGCTACTTCATGGCCGTCCGCAAGGTGCACAACCAGGGCCGCGTGGTCGACGTGCTGCTGTGGGAGGGCACGCAGGACCCCACCGACCAGAACCTTCCCAAGCTGGTCCGCGAGGGCGCCCACACCCGCGCCTCCCTCGCCCTCGGCACCGAGTCGCAGGCCCGCATGGCCCTCGGGGACAAGGCCGTCGACGGCGGCGCCGCCCCGCACCTGCTGCGCCAGGGCCTGGACAAGGGCACCCTCGTGGTCGCCTCCGACGGGATCGAGATCCCGGCCGGGCAGGCGTCCCTCACGGTGCGCACGCACTACATCGACGACGAAACCGCTGTGGCCATCACCGAGCGAGCGAAGGCCCTGCGGGACGGCGTCACCACCCTGCACAGCATCGACCGCAGCGAGGAACGCGACCCGCTCGCCGACATCGCCGCCGTCATCGGCAACGACGCCCGGGTGCGCACGCAGGAGGTCATCACCCGGCTCGCCGCGCTGAACGCGGACGCCTACGCCGGGTGGTCGTTCATCGACCTCAAGCGCGTGCTGGACGCCGCCGGCGCCGAGCCGTACAAGTCCGACGGCCGCATGGTCGTCGGCCGCGACCGCGTCGCCCGCGCCCTCGCCGACCGCGACACCGACGGTTCCGCTTCCGCCTCCGAGTGACAGGGAAGCGACCCCCGGCGGGTCAGGGAGGCAGGGAGAACTCCCTGACCACCTCCCTGCCCCGCCTCCCTCGCCCTGACCTGCACAAATGATCGTCCAGGGAGGCAGGGAGGCCCGCAGGTCAGACCCCCGAAACACCCCTCCACAGCACCCCCGGCAGGGGGTGCTTCTGCCTCCCTGGCCAACTGCCGGAAGGGATTCCGCATGTACCCCGACACCCCGCGCGTGCCCGCACAGCGGGCCGTGGAGGTCCACCACCCGACCCCGTTGCCACCCGCCGTGCCGGTGTCGGCGCCGGTCGTGCCGGTACAGCCGGGGAGCGTCCCGGCGGTGGCGAGCATCGTCCTCCCGGACGGCCGCATCGTCACCGGCTACGCCATCGACCACACCCGGCCCGAGCCGGTCACCACCAAGCCGGCCGTCTCCCGGACGGCGGTGAACGTCGCCCTCGGGGGCGTCGGCTTCCTCGCCGTGTGCGGCGGGCTGCTGCTGCTCACCTCGTTCATCGCCGCCCTGACCGCGTTCATCGGCCAGCTCATCATCCTCGCCGCCGTCATCTTTGGCGGCTGGATCGCCGTCCAGGTGCTCAGCGCGAGCGGCCGCAAGGGCGGGACCACGGTGAACATCCGGCGGGCCGTCTTCAAGCGCAACCACTTCCACGGCTGACCGGAGAGGACCCGCCATGGCACTCACCACGATCACGTGCATCGTCGCCGTCTGCGACCTGTGCGGATGCCGCAACACCGACAAGGAAGACGGCGTCCACTACACGACCCGGGACGACGCCCTCGCGGACCTGACCACCGCCTACGGCGACGCCCCCGCGTGGACCCTCACCGTCGACGGCCGCCTGATCTGCGACCGCACCGACCAGGCCCACCACGAACAGCGCATCCACGTCCACGGCTGGCACCCCACCGACGGCGCCATGACCATCACCTTCACCCCCGACACGCCCTCACACCGGGCGCACCCCTAGCTACGCCAAGGGCGGCCCCCCATTCCGCCAAGAACACCGGGGCCGCCCTTGTCATCCAGCACCCATCAACAGGACTGGAGACCTCCAGCATGACCCATCGCTCCGCCGTGCCGCCGGACGGCGGCAACATCAGTCTGTGCACCGGGTCCGGTGCGCTGGACCTGGCCGTGGAGGCCGTCACCGGCCTGCCCACGGTCGCGGTCGCCGAGAAGGACCCGGCCGCCTCCCGACTGCTGGCCGCCCGCATGCCGGGCGCCCGCAACCTCGGTGACGTCACGGCCGTCGGCTGGCAGGCCGTTGCCGCCTCCATGCCCCGCCCGGCCGCGCTGACCGCCGGCTTCCCCTGCCAGGACATCTCCAACGCCGGACCTCGGGGAGGTATCGCCGGTGACCGCTCCGGACTCTGGAAAACCGTCGCCCACGCCGTTCGCCACCTTCGACCCCGACTCGTGTTCCTGGAAAACGTCGCCGCCATCCGCAGCCGGGGACTCGACGTCGTCGCCGCCGACCTGGCCGCGCTCGGGTACGACGCGCGGTGGATGTGCCTACGCGCTGGAGATCCCGAAGTCGGAGCCTGCCACCGGCGGGACCGCTGGTTCGCCGTCGCGTATCCCGCTGCTGAAGACCCCCACCTCACAGCTCGGGCGCAACGGCGGACCGCAGCACCCGGACAAGCGCAAGGCGGGCGGGCACGGGCCCACGCTGGAGGACGAAGTGGTCTTCTTGCTGCCCCCGACGGACGCATGAGGCTGCTGCCCACCCCGGCCGCCGCCGACGGCACCGGCGGCCCCGGCACCTCGCCCAAGCGCAAGGGGGGCATGAACCTGCGCACCGCCGTCACGCTGCTGCCCACCCCCGCGGCCCGTGACTGGAAGTCCGGCGCCTCCAACCTGCTGGGCACCAACTCCCGCCCGCTCAACGAGGTGGTCGTCAACCTGCTGCCCACCCCGAAGGCATCCGACGGGCCGCACGGCGGACCCAACCAGCGCGACACGGCCGGGAACTACTACCTCCCCGGCCAGGCCGTCCGCCTCGACCGGCGGTGGGTGGCGACCAACGGCACCGACTACGGGCCCGCCATCCGCCGCTGGGAAGCCGTCCTCGGGCGTCCCGCGCCCGAACCGACCGAGCCGGGCACCAAGGGCAACCGCCGCCTGTCCCCGGCCTTCGTGGAATGGATGATGGGCGCCGACCCCGGCTGGGTCACCGGCACAGACCTGGGCCTGTCCCGTTCCGACCAGCTCAAGATCCTCGGCAACGGCGTCGTCATTCACCAGGCCGTTCTCGCCTACCGCACCCTGCTCGCCGTCTCCGCACCCGAGGCGGCGGAACCTGGACCGTCCCAGCTCGCCCTCGACATCGCCTAGCCACGCCAAGGGCGGCCCCCCATTCCGCCAAGAACACCGGGGCCGCCCTTGTCACCAGCACCCATCAACAGGACTGGAGACACCCAGCATGCCCCATCACCCCCCGTCCGCGCTGCTGTCCGCAGCGCTGAACGCCGCCGAACGCGGCTGGCACGTCTTCCCGCTCCGTCCCGGCACCAAGCGCCCGGCCCTGCACGGCGAGACGGCCTGCCCCGGCACCGGGCCGTGCACGGGCGGGCACCGCAAGTGGGAACAGCGGGCCACCACCGACCCCGGCCGCATCCGCGCCGCCTGGTCGCAGGCGCCGTACAACGTCGGCATCGCCACCGGCCCCTCCGGGCTGCTCGTGGTCGACCTGGACGTGCCCAAGGACAACAGCAACGGGGACGCGCCTTGCGGCGCGGCGACCTTCAAGGCGCTCTGCGAGCGCACCGGGCACGCCGTCCCCGACACCTACCGCACCCGGACCGCGAGCGGTGGACAGCACCTGTACTTCACCGTGCCGTCCGGGGTGCGGCTGGCCAACACCGCGGGCACGGTCGCCGACGCGGTCGACACCCGCGCGTGGGGCGGCTACATCGTCGCCGCCGGCAGCACCCTGCCCACCGGCACCTACGAGCCGCTCTCCGACACGGCCACGGCCGCACTGCCCGAGTGGCTGCAGGCCGTCCTGCAGCCTGCCCCCGCCCGGCCCGTGGGCCCGCTGAGGCTCCCGACGGTGAACGGCAGCCGGGCGGCCGTGGCTGCGCTGGACGCCGAATGCGCGAACGTGGTCGCCGCCCCGGAAGGGCTGCGCAACGTCACCCTGAACCGCAGCGCCTTCAAGGTGGGGCGGTTCGTCGCGTGGGGAGACCTCCCCCGCCAGGTGGCGGAGGACGCCTTCCAAGCGGCAGGGGAGTCGGTGGGACTCACCGCGGCCGAGTGTCGCACCACGATCCGCAGCGCCCTGGACAGCTCCCTGCGCACCGCCCGGCCCCGGGAGGCGGCATGAACACCCCCGGCCGCCCCCGCTTGGAAGGCCGACCGGCCGCGCCCACCGGCCCGCACGCCGCCCGTCCGGCCTCGCCGCCGGCGGCCGTGGGCGAGCCGAAAGGCGCCGCCCGTCAGGGCGTCGTCTCTGCTCTTCGCTCTGACCGGTTCCCGGCCACGGACGTACGCCCCAGCGCCGACCCGACGCCGGACCGGCCCGGCATCCGCGTCTACGCCCCGCCGGTCTACCGCCACCACTGGGACGGCGCCCGCTGGTCCAAGCGCTACGGCACCACCCCCACCGCCGCCTACGCCTGCCCCTGCGGCGAGACCCGCACCGCCCGCGGACAGGACGCCGTGGCCGCGCTGGTCACCGAGTACGCCGCCCACAAGCACTTCTGCACCGGTACACCCGCCGCACCGTGTGAAGGGAGGGCCGCCGCATGACCCCCACCATCGACGGGGCCGCGCTGCTCGACGAGGTGGAAGCCTTCCACCGCCGCTTCAACGTCTTCCCGCACGAGGCCGCCTACGTCGCCGTCGCCCTGTGGGACGCGCACGCCCACCTGCTCGACTGCTTCGACTCCACCCCCCGGCTCGCCTTCCTCTCCCCCGAACCGGGGTCGGGCAAGTCCCGGGCGCTGGAGATCGTGGAAACCCTCGTGCCCCAGCCCATGACGGCCGTCAACGCGTCCGCCGCCGCCCTGTTCCGGTCCGTGTCCAGCCCCAACGGCCGGCCCACGATCCTGTTCGACGAGATCGACACCGTCTTCGGCCCCAAGGCCGGGGACAACGAGGAACTGCGCGGGTTCCTCAACGCCGGACACCGCCGCACCGGCGTGACCTACCGGTGCATCGGCGACGGCGGCAACCAGACCGTGCAAGCCTTCCCCTCGTACTGCGCGGTCGCGGTCGCCGGACTCGGCTCCCTCCCCGACACGATCCTGACCCGCTCGGTCGTCATCCGCATGCGCCGCCGGGCCCGCAACGAACGCGTGGAAGCCTTCCGCGCCCGCCTCCACGAAGCCGAGGGCCACAAGCTCCGCGACCGGCTCGCGCAGTGGACGGAACAGGCACGCGACCGGGTCATGGGGGCCTGGCCCGAGATGCCCGACGGCGTCACCGACCGGCCCGCCGACGTGTGGGAACCCCTGCTCGCCGTCGCGGACGCGGCCGGCGGCGACTGGCCCGCCCGGGCCCGCGAAGCCTGCGTGACGCTGGTCGCCGCGTCCAAGGCCAACGACAAAGGCAGTCTGGGCGTGCGGTTGCTCACCGACCTGCGCGATCACGTCATGGTCGGCATCGACCGCCTGCCCACCGTGGCCATCCTGGACCGGCTCAACGCCCTGGACGACGCCCCCTGGGCCGACCTCAACGGCAAGCCGCTCGACAACCGGCGCCTGTCCAAGATGCTCGCCGAGTACATGACGGCCGACAACGAGCCGATCGCCTCCCGCAACATCAAGACCGCCGGGAGCGTCCTCAAGGGCTACTACAGCGCCGATCTGTGGGACGCGTGGGCCCGCTACTGCCCCCCACCCCCGGAAAGTCCGCTACCTCCGCTACCGGACACCGAAAACGCTGCCTGACCAGCACCAACGAGGTAGCGGCAACCCGCCCCGGTTGCCGCTACCCATCCGCTACCGCTACCCCTTCCCGCTACCTCGATCAGGCCCCTGACCTGCGAGGTAGCGGAGGTGGCGGAAGTAGCGCCCCTCAGAAGGTGCCCGGGCCCCGCAACCCCGCGAAGGAGTCACCACCTTGGCCAACACCAAGATGCTCAAGCTCCCCGAAGTCCTCGCCGAGATCGGCATGAGCCGCGCCGCCTTCTACCGTCTGCGCGCCCGCGGGCAGGCACCGCGACTCGTGAAGCTGCCCAACGGCCACCTCCGGGTCCGCCGCAACGACCTGGACGACTGGCTCAGCAACCTGGACTCCCCCGCCTACTGATCACCTCGACCCACCGACACGACCCAAGGGGCCCGGCTCATGCCGGGCCCCTTTCGCAGGAAGGTCCCCGATGGGGAAGACGTACGACGTTCGGATCTGGTCCGTCCGCCAGCGGAAGGACCGTGGACAGTCCTCCGCGGAATTGCGCTGGAAGACGGGCGACACCCCGCACTCCCAGACGTTCCGCACCAAGACACTGGCGGAGGGCCGGCGCGCTCAGTTGCTGCGGGCGGCACACGACGGCGAGCCGTTCGACGAGGCCACCGGGGTGCCACTCTCCGAGCTGCGGCAGCGCAACGACGTGAGCTGGTACCAGCACGCCCGCGAGTACATCGAGATGAAGTGGCAGCACTCCCCCGGCTCAACACGCCGGACGCTCGCGGAAGCGATGGCCACCGTCACGCCCGCTCTCGTCAAGGACACCAAGGGCATGGCCGACGCCAAGACGGTACGGACGGCCCTCTACAGCTGGGCGTTCAACATGAGCCGCCGCGACCTAGAACCGCCGGACGAGGTGGCCGCCGTGCTGGCATGGTTCGAGCGGAAGTCCCTGCCCACGTCCTCGTTGGCCGACCGGATGCGCGTACGCGCCGCTCTGGACGCCCTGACCAAGAAGCTGGACGGCACCACGGCGTCCGCGTCGACCATCCGTCGGAAGCGGGCCATCTTCCACAACGCGCTCGGCTATGCCGTCGACGCCGGCCGTCTGACGGACAACCCCCTGCCGCAGGTTCAGTGGAAGGCTCCGGAACAGGTGGCCGAGGAACTGGACCCCGCGTCGGTGCCCGACCCCCGGCAGGCGCTCGCGCTGCTCGATGCCGTGCGGACGCAGAGCGCCCGTGGGCGCCGTCTGGTCGCATTCTTCGGCTGCATGTACTACGCGGCGGCACGGCCGGCGGAAGTCATCGGCCTGCGCCTGCAGGACTGCGACCTGCCTCGCCGCGGGTGGGGAACCCTGCGGCTCCGGGAGACCCGTCCGCGGTCGGGGTCGGCCTGGACGGACAGCGGCGAAGCGCACGACCGGCGGGGCCTGAAACACCGGCCCCGGAAGGCGGTCCGTACTGTGCCGATCCCGCCCGACCTCGTGAACCTGCTGCGGTGGCACATCACGGCGTACGGCGTCGCGCCGGACGGGCGACTGTTCCGCACGCAGCGCGGCGGGCTCATCCAGGACACCGGATACGGCGAGGTGTGGGCGGAAGCTCGCGCACGTGCCCTCACGCCCGCTCAGTGCGCGTCATCGCTGGCCAAGCGGCCTTATGATCTACGTCACGCCGCTGTATCCACATGGCTCAGTTCCGGTGTGGAACCGCAGGAAGTGGCCGCTCGCGCCGGCCACAGTGTGGCCGTGCTGTTCCGGGTATACGCGAAGTGCCTGGACGGCGGCGCCGCCACGGCGAACGCCCGGATCGAGCGGGCGCTGAAGAACGGCAGCTAGGAGGGGCGGAAGCTGCCCCACGCCTGCCCCACACGGACTGGTCAGCACCCGAATCAGGGTGAGACACACTGGGAAAAAGCACCCATAACGATCAGATCGGGCCCGTGAACGCCGAAAGGGTCTGCGATCAGCATTGCTGCTGGTCACAGACCCTTTCGGTCTTGTGGCGGCGCCAGGATTCGAACCTGGGAAGGCTGAGCCGGCAGATTTACAGTCTGCTCCCTTTGGCCGCTCGGGCACACCGCCGGGGTTCGCTGCTCTTCACACCGTCTTGCGGCGGTGCTCCGTGGCAACGACGTAAACAATACCCGATGGGGAGGGGTGCTTCGCCACCCGATTGATCTGCGCCGGGAGGGCGGCGGGTGGCTAGGCTTGTCCGGATGCGGCCGAGGACCCCCGCCGGGCTCGGCGGCCGCCGAGGTATGCCGGCAGGGACCCGATACGCGGGCCGACACGCACCCAGATACAAGGAGCCAACAGGACATGGCCGACTCCAGTTTCGACATCGTCTCGAAGGTCGAGCGGCAGGAGGTCGACAACGCCCTCAACCAGGCCGCCAAGGAGATCTCCCAGCGCTACGACTTCAAGGGCGTGAACGCCTCGATCTCGTGGTCCGGGGACAAGATCCTCATGGAGGCCAACTCCGAGGACCGGGTGAACGCCATCCTCGACGTCTTCCAGTCCAAGCTGATCAAGCGCGGTATCTCGCTGAAGGCTCTGGACGCGGGCGAGCCCCAGCTCTCCGGCAAGGAGTACAAGATCTTCGCGTCGATCGAGGAGGGCATCTCCCAGGAGAACGCGAAGAAGGTGGCGAAGATCATCCGCGACGAGGGTCCGAAGGGCGTCAAGGCCCAGGTGCAGGGTGACGAGCTGCGGGTCAGCTCCAAGAGCCGCGACGACCTGCAGACCGTGATCTCGCTGCTCAAGGGCAAGGACTTCGACTTCGCGCTGCAGTTCGTCAACTACCGGTGACCTGCCGGACGTCTCCGGCGTTCCGCTGAGCCGGCCGCGTACGACGAAGGGTGGGCGCCCTCGGGTGCCCACCCTTTCCCGTCGCCCGCGCGGCGTGCTCAGTCGCGGGAGTGGCCGAACAGGATGCGGTAGGCGGTCAGCAGGACCAGTGAGCCGCCGATCGCCGCCGCCCAGGTGGCGCCGTCGTAGAAGTCCTTGCTGATCGGGTGGTCCAGCCAGCGGGCCGATATCCAGCCGCCGACGAACGCGCCCGCGATGCCGATGACGGTGGTGCCGACGAAGCCGCCCGGGTCGCGGCCCGGCAGCAGGAACTTGGCCACGGCTCCGGCCAGCAGCCCCAGGACGATCCAGCCGATGACGGTCATGCCGTGACCCTGCCCTTCCTCGCCGTGCCCGCGCTGTCCGAGCGCTGTGGGCCCGGGCTTCCGCGTGTGTTCATGTCCTCTTGGCGGGGAGGACGTTCCCGCTGCTCCCGGTGGTTGCGCAGGCCAGTAGGGTGCGACCCATGTCACCTGCGGATTCCGAGCTGCGGCGCACCCTGGGCGTGGGTGACGCGGTCGTCGTGGGGCTCGGTTCCATGGTCGGTGCCGGGATCTTCGCCGCCCTGGCGCCCGCGGCGCGCGCCGCCGGGCCGGGGCTGCTGACCGCCCTCGCCGTGGCCGCCGCGGTGGCCTACTGCAACGCCATGTCGTCGGCACGGCTGGCCGCCCGGTATCCGGCCTCGGGCGGCACGTACGTCTACGGACGTGAGCGGCTCGGGGAGTTCTGGGGGTATCTCGCCGGCTGGTCGTTCGTCGTCGGCAAAACGGCGTCCTGTGCCGCCATGGCACTCACCGTGGGCGCGTACGTCTGGCCAGGGCAGGCGCACTCGGTGGCGGTCGCGGCCGTGGTGGCGCTGACCGCGGTGAACTGCTGCGGCGTGCAGAAGTCGGCCTGGGTGACGCGGGTGATCGTGGCGGTGGTCCTGGCCGTCCTCGCTTCCGTGGTGGTGGTGTGCCTGGGGCCGGGGCGGGCCGGCGCCGTCCGGCTGGGCGTCGGGGCGTCCGAGGGGGCCGGGGGTGTGCTGCAGGCCGCCGGTCTGCTGTTCTTCGCGTTCGCCGGGTACGCGCGCATCGCGACCCTGGGCGAGGAGGTGCGGGACCCGGCGCGCACCGTGCCCCGCGCGATCCCGCTGGCGCTGGGCATCACGCTGGCCGTGTACGTGTGTGTCGCGGTGGCCGTCCTCTCCGTGCTGGGGCCGGGCGGGCTGGGGCGGGCGACCGCGCCGCTGGCGGACGCGGTCCGGGCGGCGGGTGTGCCCGAACTGGCGCCGGTGGTGCGGGTGGGGGCCGCCGTGGCCGCGCTCGGATCCCTGCTGACGCTGATCCTCGGGGTGTCGCGGACGACGCTGGCCATGGCGCGGGACCGTCATCTGCCCGGCGCCCTGGCCGCCGTGCATCCGCGGTTCCGGGTGCCGCACCGGGCGGAGGCGGCCGTGGGCGCGGTGGTCGCGGTGCTGGCCGCGACGGTGGACGTGCGGGGGGCGATCGGCTTCTCCTCCTTCGGTGTGCTGGCGTACTACGCGGTGGCCAACGCCTCGGCCTGGACGCTCGGTTCCGCTCCGGCGGCGCGGGTGGTGCCGGCGGTGGGGCTGGCCGGGTGCCTGGTGCTGGCGTTCTCGCTGCCGGTGTCCTCGGTGGTGGCGGGCACGGGGGTGCTGGCGGTGGGTGTGGTCGTGTACGGAGTGCGGCGGCGGGTGACGGCAGCGCGGTAGGCCGCGCGGGTGGACGGGGCGGCCGGTGCTTCTGTCCCGGCCTGCGTGCGTCATGGCGGGGTCGTGGACAACGGCCCCGGGGAGCGCGGTCCTCCGGGGCCGGTCGGCGGGTGTGGCCGGTCCTCGTCTCAGCGGGCCGTGAAGGGCTGGTCCGTGCGCACGATCTCGCGTCCCAGCGGGAGCAGCGAGACCGGGATCAGCTTGAAGTTGGCGATGCCCAGCGGGATGCCGATGATCGTGACGCACAGCGCGATGCCGGTGACGATGTGGCCGAGGGCCAGCCACCACCCCGCGAGGACCAGCCACAGCGCGTTGCCGACGCAGGAGGCCGCTCCCGCGTCGAGGCGCTCGACCGCCGCGTACCCGAAGGGCCACAGGGCGTAGACGCCGATGCGGAAGGCGGCGATGCCGAAGGGGATGCCGATGATCGTGACGCAGAGCAGCACGCCGGCCAGCAGATAGCCGAGGAAGAGCCAGAAGCCGCTGAGGACGAGCCATATGACGTTGAGGACGGTCTTCATCGCTGAGGGCCTGCCATCTTCTCGAGCCGGGCGATTCGTTCCGCCATCGGCGGGTGGGTGGAGAACATCTTCGACATGCCCTGGCCCGGGCGGAACGGGTTGGCGATCATCATGTGGCTGGCGGTCTCGATGCGGGGCTCCGGCGGCAGCGGGAGCTGCTTCGTGCCGGCCTCGAGCTTGCGCAGGGCGGAGGCCAGGGCGAGCGGGTCGCCGGTCAGCCGGGAGCCGGAGGCGTCGGCCTCGTACTCCCGGGAGCGGCTGATCGCCAGCTGGATGACGGTGGCGGCGAGCGGTCCGAGGATCATGATGAGGAGCATGCCCAGCAGACCGGGTCCGTCATCGTCGTCGGAGCGGCCGATCGGGATCAGCCAGGCGAAGTTGACCAGGAACATGATCACGGAGGCGAGGGCGCCGGCGACCGACGAGATGAGGATGTCGCGGTTGTGGACGTGGCTCAGCTCGTGGCCGATGACGCCGCGCAGTTCGCGTTCGTCGAGCAGGCGCAGGATGCCCTCGGTGCAGCACACCGCGGCGTTGCGCGGGTTGCGGCCGGTCGCGAAGGCGTTCGGGGCGTCCGTCGGGGAGATGTACAGACGGGGCATGGGCTGGCGGGCCTGGGTGGAGAGCTCGCGGACCATGCGGTAGAGCCCCGGTGCCTCGAACTCGCTCACCGGGCGGGCGCGCATCGCGCGCAGGGCCAGCTTGTCGCTGTTCCAGTAGGCGTACGCGTTCGTCCCGAGGGCGACGAGGACGGCGACGACGAGACCGGCCCGGCCGAAGAAGCCGCCGATGACGATGATGAGCGCGGACAGTCCCCCGAGGAGTACTGCGGTCCTGAGCCCGTTGTGCCGGCGGTGCACGGTACGCCCTCCAAGTCGTGCGGCAGGGGAACCTTCGCTCGCTGGTCTCGCTCGCTGTGGTTGCTTCCCGGTGTCCGATGCCCCTGGTGTCGTGGTGACACGTCCAGTGGACCCTTCCGTACTGGTCAACGCGAGGCGGAGGCCGTCGGTTCCCTGGTGGGCGCGGTGGCGCGCGTGGTCCGTCCGGGTGACGGACAGGTGACGGGCCGGGGTGCGGCCCGCGCTCAGAAGAGGCCGGTGCCGGCGAAGCGCAGGATCAGCTGGGGTGCTCCGGAGAGGGCGACGGCGACGAGGGCGGTCGCGGTGATCGCGGCCGTGAGGGGGGCGGGGAGGCGGTGCCGGGCGGCGGTCCCGTCCTCGGGGGCGCGGAAGAGCAGGGCCGTCCACTGAAGGTAGTAGAAGAGCGCGACGACGACGTTGACGGCCATGACGACGGCCAGCCAGCCGAGGCCCGCGTCGACGGCGGCGGAGAAGACGGTCACCTTGGCGAAGAGGCCGATGACGCCGGGCGGCAGTCCGGCGAGGCAGAGCAGGAAGAAGGCCAGGAGCAGGGCGGTCAGTGGGCGGGAGGCGTACAGGCCGCGGTAGTCGGCGACGCGGTTGAGTGTCTTCGTACGGCCGACCAGGGCGGCCACTGCGAAGGCGCCGAGGTTCACGGCGGCGTACATGAGGGCGTAGGCGACGGTGGAGCCGATCGGCCGTTCGGGATCGTCGGAGTAGCCGGCGGCGGCGATCGGGACGAGGAGGTAGCCGGCCTGGCCGACGGACGACCAGGCGAGCAGGCGTACCGCGCTGTACGCGCGTGCGGTCCGCTGGCGCAGGGCTCCGGCGTTGCCGGCGGTCATGGTGAGGGCGGCCAGGACGGCGAGGGCCGGTCCCCAGGCGTCGGCGTACGAGGGGAGGGCGACGACGGTGACGAGGATCAGGCCGGAGAAGCCGACCGCCTTGCCGACGACGGACAGGTAGGCGGCGACCGGGAGGGGCGCGCCGACGTAGGTGTCGGGCACCCAGAAGTGGAAGGGCACGGCGGCCGTCTTGAAGGCGAAGCCGACGAGGGTGAGGACGACGCCGGTCTGGGTGAGCGTGGTGAGCTGCCCGTCGACGTGCTGGATCCGGTCGGCGATCCGGGTGAGGTGGAGGGTACCGGTGGAGGCGTACAGGAAGCTGATGCCCAGGAGGCTGACCGCGGTCGCGGTGACCGAGGACAGGAAGAACTTCAGGGCGGCCTCGGAGGAGCGCCGGTCGCCGTGGCGGAGGCCGACCAGGGCGAAGGCGGGCAGGGAGGCGACCTCCAGGGCGACGACGAGGGTGGCGAGGTCGCGGGAGGCGGGCAGCAGGGCGGCGCCGGCGGCGGAGGAGAGCAGCAGGAACCAGTACTCGCCCTCGGGAAGTCCCCGGTCGGCGTCCTTCAGCGCGGTGACCGAGAGCAGGGCGGCCAGGAGCGCGCCCCCGAGGACCAGGAACTGGATCGCGAGGGCGAAGGTGTCCGCGGTGTAGCTGCAGACGTCGGTGTGACCGGTGAGGCAGAACGTCGAGCGGTCGTCGCCGGCGAGGGGCAGCAGCGCGAGCGCGGCGGCGGCGAGGCCGGCGACCGCGATCCAGCCGAGCAGCGGCTTGCGGGCGTCCCCGACGAACAGGTCGGCGACGAGGACGACGAGCCCGACGACCGCCACGAGGGTGGGCGGGGCGATGGCGAGCCAGTCGACGGACTGGACGAGGTCCTGGGCCAGGGACTGCGCCAGGGCGTCGGCCAGGGGCTGGACCGGCGGCTGGGCCGGGGAGCTCATCGGGGACCTCCTGAGAGGAGCTGCTGCACGGCCGGGTCGGTCAGCCCGAGCAAGGTCTTGGGCCACAGCCCGGCGACGACGGTGAGGACGACGAGCGGGACCCAGGCCGCGTACTCGTACGTGCGGACGTCGGTGAGCTTCGGGGCTTCCGGCGGTACGGCGCCCATGCAGACGCGGCGGACCACGATCAGCATGTACGCGGCGGTCAGCAGGGTGCCGGACGCGGCGATCGCCATGAAGGTGAGGAAGGCGGGGCGGCTGAGGCCGGCGTGCGGTTCGAAGGCGCCGAAGAGGGCCAGCATCTCGCCCCAGAAACCGGCCAGGCCGGGCAGTCCGAGCGAGGCGACGGCGGCGAAGGCGAGGAGGCCGCCGAGGCGGGGCGCCTTGCCGTACAGGGCGGCGCCCGTCCGGTTGTGGTCCGGCGCGGCGGAGCCGCTCGTCGGGGGGTGACGGTCGGGCGACGGGAGGGTGAGGGTGTCGAGGTCGGTGGTGCCGGTGCGGTCCTTGATGGCGCCGACGACGAAGAAGAGCAGGCCGGTGATGAGGCCGTGGGCGATGTTGGCGAACAGGGCGCCGTTGACGCCGGTCGGGGTCATGGTGGCGATGCCGAGCAGGACGAAGCCCATGTGGCCGACGGAGGAGTAGGCGATGAGGCGTTTGAGGTCGCCCTTGGCTCCCTTCCTGGCGAGGGCCAGGCAGGCGAGGGAGCCGTAGACGATGCCGACGACGGCGAAGGCGGCGAGGTAGGGCGCGAAGGTGCGGAAGCCGTCGGGGGCGGCCGGGAGGAGGATGCGCACGAACCCGTAGGTGCCCATCTTCAGCAGGACGCCGGCCAGCAGGACCGAGCCGACGGTCGGCGCGGCGGTGTGGGCGTCGGGCAGCCAGCTGTGCAGCGGCCACATCGGGGTCTTCACCGCGAGGCCGATCCCGATCGCCAGAACGGCGGTGACCTGCACGGACGTGGTCAGTGACCGGCCGTTGTCAGTGGCGAGTGCCACCATGTCGAACGTGCCCGCCCTGAGACCGATCAGGAGCAGGCCCAGCAGCATGACGACGGAACCGAGCAGCGTGTAGAGGATGAATTTCCAGGCGGCCCGGGTCCGTTGCTCGCCGCCCCAGCGGGCGATGAGGAAGTACATCGGGACGAGGACCGTCTCGAAGGCGAGGAAGAACAGGATCAGGTCGAGGACGGCGAAGGTCGCGAGGGTGCCGGTCTCGAGGAGGAGCAGCAGGGCGACGAAGGCCTTCGGGGACGGGCCCGCGGGCGGCTTGAAGTAGGAGTGGAGCGCGCACAGGAAGGTCAGCAGCGCGGTCAGGACCAGGAGGGGGAGGGAGATGCCGTCGATGCCGAGGTGGATGCGCACGTCCAGTGCGGGGATCCAGCTGATGTCCGTGCTCGCCTGCATCCTCGACGGGTGGCCGTGGTCGAAGCCGAGCACGAGGGCGATCGCGGCGAGGAGGACGGCGCCGGTGACGGTGACGCCGTGGCGGAGGACCGCCTGCTCGGGTGACTTCCCCTTCAGCCCGGGCGGGGCCGGCAGGAGAGCGGCGGCGGCGCCCAGGAGCGGGCCGACGACGACGAACGCCAGAAGGAACTGCATCACGGACTCGTTGATATCGATCACGTCTGCTCACGCTCCCGTGGCGACGAGGACGGCGGCGACCGCGAGGACGACGGTGCCGGCGAGCAGCGCGCTCACATAGGTCTGCACATTGCCGGTCTGGGCACGGCGTACGGCGGCCCCGATCCAGCGGGGCAGGGTTCCCGCCCCGCGGACGTAGGTGTCGACGACCTCGCGGTCGAGGAACGCCACGAGGCTCGCGCCGGCCCGGACCGGGCGGACGAAGAGGGCCGTGTAGACGGCGTCCAGGTGGAAGCCGGTGGCCGCGTGGCGGTGCAGCGGGCCGAGGAGGAGCCGTCCGGGGTCGGCCGGGTCGGGGGCGGAGGCCACGTCTCCGTAGGCGGGCCGGTGGGTGGCGATGGCCTCGGCCTCCACTGCTGCGGCGTCCTTCTCCGGGTGGGCCGCGACCGCTCCCATCGGCGCGCGGGCCGCGAGCGCGGTGGTGTGGCGCCAGGCCCCGTAGGTGACGATGCCGCCGACCAGGGCCACGCCGGTGCCGAGTACGGAGGTGGTGAGGGTCGGGGTGAGGCCGCCGGAGTCGAACCAGTCGGGCAGCAGACGGAAGGCGAGCCCGCCGAGGGCGAGGGAGGGGAGGGCGAGCACCCAGAGCACGGCGTTCATGACGACCGGCTGCCTGCCGTGGTCGGGGGCCTCCTCGGCACCCCGGCCGCGGAAGGCGAGCAGCCACAGGCGGGTGGCGTAGGCGGCGGTGAGCAGGGCCGTGACCAGCCCGGCGATCAGGACGGTCCAGCCCGCGGCGCCGGGTGCGTGCCCGGTGCGGCCGGTGGCGGCGTGCTCGGCGGCGACGAGGACGGACTCCTTGGAGAAGAAGCCGCTGAACGGGGGGATCGCGGCGAGCGCGAGCAGGGCGACGGTCATCGTCCAGTAGGCGTCCGGGACGCGGTCGCGCAGGCCCCGCATGCGGGACATGGCGGCCAGCGAGTTGGTGCCGGCGGCGTGGATGACCGCACCGGCGGCGAGGAACAGCAGCGCCTTGAAGGCGCCGTGCGAGATGAGGTGGAAGACGGCGGCACCGCGGTCGCCGACGGCGAGCGCACCGGTCATGTAGCCGAGCTGGCCGATGGTCGAGTAGGCGAGGACGCGTTTGATGTCGTCCTGGGCGAGCGCGGCGAGCGCCGAGCCGGTCATCGTGACGGCGGCCATGACGGCGAGGACGGTCATCGCGGCCCGGGAGGCCTCGAAGAGCGGAAGGAGCCGGGCGACGAAGTAGACGCCGGCGGCGACCATCGTCGCCGCGTGGATCAGCGCGGAGACGGGTGTCGGGCCCGCCATCGCGTCGGGGAGCCAGGTGTGCAGCGGGAACTGCGCCGACTTGCCCGCGACACCGGCCAGGAGCAGCAGGGCGATCAGGGTCGGGTGGTCGAGCGAGCCGGACGCGACCGCGCCGAGGATCTTCGTGATGCGGAAGGAGCCGGCCTCGGTGGCCAGGGCGAGCAGACCGATGAGGAAGGGGACGTCACCGAGCTTGGTCACCAGGAAGGCCTTGAGGGAGGCGGCGCGCGCCTCGGGCGTCTCCCAGTAGTGGCCGATCAGGAAGTACGAGCAGATGCCCATGACCTCCCAGCCGACCAGCAGCACCATCAGGTCGCCGGTGTAGACGACGAGGAGCATGGCGGAGGTGAACAGGGAGACGAGCGCGGCGTACGAGGGGTAGCGCGGGTCGTGGCGCAGGTAGCCCGTGGAGTAGAGCTGCACACAGGTGGCGACGC
Organism: Streptomyces sp. NPDC006384; assembly: GCF_042870695.1. Lineage (NCBI taxonomy): Bacteria > Bacillati > Actinomycetota > Actinomycetes > Kitasatosporales > Streptomycetaceae > Streptomyces > Streptomyces sp. NPDC006384. The sequence goes on along the minus strand of NZ_JBIAHR010000014.1, from coordinate 38,257 downwards.
AGCCGACCAGGACGGCGACGAGGGCGGCGAAGCCGTCGATGTGCAGGGCGAGCTCGACGGGGACCGAGCCGGTGGGGGTCAGTTCCGTGACCGCGTCGACGGCCCGGCCGCCGCCCTGACGGGAGGCGACCAGTACGGCGAGGACGAAGGAGGCCAGGGTGGGCAGGACGGCGAGCGGGCGGGCGAAGCCCGGCGCCGTGCGGCCCGAGAGCAGGCCCGCGACCGCTCCGAGGAAGGGCAGGAGGGGGACGAGTACGGCGAGGGTGGTCGTGGTCACGCGGTGGCCTCAGCCTTCTGGGCCGTTCCGGTCGCGGAGGCGTCGGTGCCGCCGTGGTCGTCGGGGCCGTCGGGGCCGTCGGGGCCGTGGTCGTCGGGGCCGTGGCCCTCGGCGGTGTCGCGGAGCCGGTCGATGTCCGCGGTGCCGCGGTTGCGGTGGACGGCGAGCACGATCGCGAGGCCGATGCCGATCTCCGCGGCGGCGATGGCGATGGTGAACAGGGTGAGGGCCTGACCGGAGTGCAGGGTCTCCTCGGCGGCGTTGCCGAGCCAGACGTCGAAGGCGACCAGGTTGAGGTTGACGGCGTTGAGCATCAGCTCGACGGAGATCAGGACCAGGATCGCGTTGCGGCGGGCGAGGAGCCCGTACACGCCCGTGCAGAACAGGAGGACGGAGAGAACGGCGGGATAGGCGAGGTGCATCAGCGGTCACCGTCCTTGCCGGTACCGGTGCCGGTACCGGTACCGGTCGGGGCGCTCTTCCGGGCGGGACCGGCCGCGCGTTCCGCCCTGGCCTTGCGGGAGAGGACGATCGCGCCGACCAGGGCGGCGAGGAGGAGGACGGAGAGGGCCTCGAAGGGGAGGACCCAGTTCTGGAAGAGACTCGCGCCGGTGACGGCGGTGGAACCGGCGGCGGCACCGTCCAGGTCGATCCAGGTGGTCCGGAAGGCGTCGACGACGACCCACACCAGGGCGGCCGCGGCGGCGACGGCCACGGTGAGGGCGGCCCAGCGGTTGCCGGAGTCGGCGTCCGGGGAGCGGCCGATGGGCGCCCTGGTGAGCATCAGGCCGAAGAGGACGAGGACGATGACGGAACCGACGTAGATGAGGACCTGCACCCAGGCGATGAACTCGGCGGTGAGCAGGAGGTACTCGACGGCGAGGCCGCCGAGGGCCACCACCAGCCACAGGGCGGCGTGGACGAGCTGCCGGGTGGTGACGCTGACGACGGCGGCACCGAAGGTGACGAGGCCGACGAGGAGGAAGGCGATCTCGACACCGCTCGGCGAGAGGAAGCCGGGGTGTGCGGCGGCGAGGCTCACGACTCTCCTTCCTGCGGCTCGTCGGGGGCGGCGGGGCCGGTCTGTTCGGTCTGGTGCCGGGCGGTCTGGTGCCGGGCGGTCTGGTGCCGCTCGGCCTGCTGTCCGGTCTGCTGTTCGGCCTGTTGCTGGACCTGTTGCTGGGCGGCCAGCTTGTCGGCGGTCTTGCGGGCGGCGGCGAGTTCCTTCGGTTCCTCCGCGCCCGGGTCGAGGGCGGGCGGGGCGGGCACCGTCCACATCCACTCGCGGAGCTTGTCCCGCTCGTGGGTCAGGTCGCGGATGTCCGTCTCGGAGTACTCGAACTCGGGGGACCAGAACAGCGCGTCGAAGGGACAGACCTCGATGCAGATACCGCAGTACATGCACAGGGAGAAGTCGATCGCGAAGCGGTCGAGGACATTGCGGCTGCGTTCGCGTCCGCCGGGGGCGGCAGCGGGGACCGTCTCCTTGTGGGAGTCGATGTAGATGCACCAGTCGGGGCACTCGCGGGCGCACAGCATGCAGACCGTGCAGTTCTCCTCGAACAGGCCGATGACGCCGCGGGTGCGGGGCGGGAGCTCGGGCTGGACGTCCGGGTACTGCTCGGTGACCGTCTTCCTCGTCATCGTGCGCAGGGTGACGGCCAGGCCCTTGGCGAGGCCGCTGCCGGGGATCGGGGCCACGGTTACTGGATCACCACCTTGACGATGCCGGTGAGGGCGATCTGGGCGAGGGAGAGGGGGACGAGGACGGTCCAGGAGAGCTTCTGGAGCTGGTCCTCACGCAGCCGCGGGTAGGTGACGCGCAGCCAGATCACGACGAAGGCGAGGACGGCGGCCTTCAGCAGGGTCCACACCCAGCCGAGTCCGTCGGCGCCCCACGGTCCGTGCCAGCCGCCGAGGAACAGGACGGTGGTCAGGCCGCACAGCACGACGATCCCGGCGTACTCGGCGAGGAGGAACAGGGCGAAGCGCAGGCCGGTGTACTCGGTGTAGGCGCCGAAGATGATCTCCGAGTCGGCCACCGGCATGTCGAACGGCGGACGCTGCAGCTCGGCCAGCCCCGCGACGAAGAACACGATCGCGCCGACGATCTGCCAGGGCAGCCACCACCACTCGAAGGCGTCGAGGATGCCGACGAGCGAGACGGTTCCGGCCGCCATCGCGACGGAGGCCGCGGTGAGCAGCATCGGGAGTTCGTACGCGAGGAGCTGGGCGGCGGTGCGCAGACCGCCGAGGAGCGAGAACTTGTTCGCGGAGGCCCAGCCGGCCATGAGCGAGCCGAGGACGCCGACGCCCATCACGGCGAGGACGAAGAAGATCCCCGCGTCGACGGCCTGCCCCACCGCGCCCTCGCCCGGGCCGACGGGGATCGCGAGGAGCACGAGGAGGTACGGCAGCAGTGCCACGGCGGGGGCGAGCTGGAAGATCCGGCGGTCGGCGTCCGCCGGGACCACGTCCTCCTTCTGCGCGAACTTCACGCCGTCCGCGACGAGCTGCGCCCAGCCGTGGAAGCCGCCGGCGTACATGGGGCCGAGGCGGCCCTGCATATGCGCCATCACCTTGTGCTCGGCCTGGCCGACGATCAGGGGGAAGGTGAGGAAGACGACGAAGACGACCAGGAGGCGCAGGGTGACGTCGAGCGCGTCGTTCACTGCGTGCCTCCGGGGTGGTCGTCGGGTGTGTCGGTGCGGGCGGGGGGACGGCCGTCGGCCTCCGGGGCCTCCGGGGCCTCCCCGGCCTCCCCGGCCTCCGGGGACTCCGAGGCCTTCTCGGTCTTCGTGCTCCCCTGGCTCCCGGACTTCTCCGGGGCCTCGGACACCTCCGGCGCCTCGGGCTTCCCGGCATCCGCGGGGGGCTCGTCGAAGGCCGGACGGGCGTGGTGCCAGGGCGCGTCGGAGCTGCGCGGCGCCGGGGAAGGCGGCTTGGGGGCAGCGGGTGTCTCCCCGGTGGCGCCGGAGGGACCGGCCGCGCCGGTGGTGCCGGTGCCACCGGGCCGGTCCGCGGTGGAGCCGGTCCGCTGGGACGCCGAACCCTCGCTCGCGCTCCGGGTGCGACGGGTGGCCGGTCCGCGCGACCCGGTGGCGGCAGTCCGCCCCTCCCCGCCGGGTGCGGCCGACGGGGCTTCGGGAGCCGCCGCTCCCGTCCGCTGCGACGCGGAACCCTCGCTCGCGCTCCGGGCCCGGCGGGGCCTGGCCGCCGGCGCGGCCGGGGCAGGACCGGCGGCCGGGGCCTCGGTGGCCGGGGACGGGGTCTCGGTGGCCGGGGACGGGGCCTCGGCGGCCGGGGCCTCGGCACCTGGGGCCGTCTGGCCGACGGAGCCCTGGGACGCTGTACGCATGCGGCGGGGCGGGCGTTCGCCGGCCGCGCGGGCCGGACGGTCGCCCGCGGCACGGGCGGCACCCCGGGCCGGGGCGGCCGGGAGCCGGCCCTTCAGCGGGCCCCACTCGTTCGGGTCGGGGACGCCCGGGGGCAGCATCTGGCGGCGCCGGGGACCGCCGTGGTCGGACTCGCCGGGCTCCTTCGCGCCCGGCCAGGCCTTGGCGACACGGGCGGCGAGGACGAAGTCCTTGCGCAGGGGATGGCCCTCGAAGTTCTCCGGCAGCAGCAGGTGGTCCAGCGCGGGGTGCCCCTCGAAGACGACGCCGAACATCTCGTGCGTCTCGCGCTCGTGCCAGGCCGCTCCCGCGTACACGGGGACGGCGGTGGGCAGGACCGGGGTCTCGTGCGGGACCGTGGTGCGCACCAGGAGCCGGCGCACCGGTGCGAGGGCGGCGACGTGCGCCGCGACACGCAGGCCCGTGCCCGGTTCGTCGACCGCGCTCAGCCAGTCGAAGAAGGTGCAGCCCAGCCGGTCGCGGGCGGTCTCCAGGGCGGTGATCCAGGCCGCGGGCGGCACGTCCACGGTCAGGACGTCGTACGACTCCTCCGCCGTGGCCCCGGCTCCGAAGAGCTCCTCGGCGTCGGCGGGCAGCCAGCCGGCCGCGGTCATCGGCCCTCCTCGGGGGCGGGCGCGGGAGCGGGCGGCCGCACCAGGCCGCTCTGCAGCGCGGCCGCCGACGGCCGAGGCGAGGTGGCGTACCGCTCCGCCGGCGACTCGCCGGCGATCTTCTCCTGGAGCTTGAGGATGCCCTGCAGCAGCGCCTCGGGCCGGGGCGGGCAGCCGGGGACGTAGACGTCGACGGGGATGATCTGGTCGACGCCCTTGGTCACGGAGTACGAGTCCCAGTACGGGCCGCCGCAGTTGGAGCAGGCGCCGAAGGAGATGACGTACTTCGGCTCGGGCATCTGCTCGTAGAGGCGTTTCACGGCCGGCGCCATCTTGTCGGTGACCGTGCCCGACACCACCATCAGGTCGGCCTGGCGGGGGCCCGGCGCGAACGGGATGACGCCGAGGCGGATGAAGTCGTGGCGGGCCATCGACGCGGCGATGAACTCGATGGCGCAGCAGGCGAGGCCGAAGTTGAAGACCCACAGGGAGTAGCGGCGGCCCCAGTTGAGGACGACCTTCATCGGCTCGGGGGCGAGCCGGGCCAGCGCGCCCAGCCTCTTCGGCTCCGGCAGCGGAACGGGTCCGGGGTTCACGTCCATGACAGGACGCCCTTCTTGTATGCGTAGAGCAGGCCCACGGCGAGGAAGCCGAGGAAGACGAACATCTCCACGAGCGTGGTCGCGCCGTACCCGGGGTCGGCGAAGACCGTCGCCCAGGGGAAGAGGAAGATCGAGTCGACCGCGAAGACCACGTAGAGGAAGGCGTAGACGTAGTAGCGGACCTGGGTGTGGGCCCAGCCCTCGCCGACGGGGTCGACCCCGCACTCGTACGTCAGGAGCTTCTCGGGCGTCGGGACCACGGGCCGCAGCAGGCGTCCGGCACCGAAGGCGACGGCCACGAAGAGCACACCGACGACGGCGAGGATCCCGACGGCCGAGTAGGTCGCGAAGTGGTCCGCCGCGAGGCCGGCGGTCGCCTCGCCCGCGGACACTTCGCCGACGGTCGGTTCCGGCACGTCCGTCCCTCGCTCCCTGTCCGAACCCTGGACACCGCAGTCCGACGATCTGTACACACGGGAGTCTAGGACCTCCTGAAGAGACCGTGAGCGGCCCGTCGGCCCGTGGGAGAGCGGGGTGGGGTTTTCCTCAGCAGAACCCGGCGGTCCGCCTCATGGCGCCGCGCCGCGCCGCACGGCACGCTGAGCCGTATGACCGAACGCCTCTCCTCCCCGCCCCCCGCCGGACACACCGGTGAAGCGGACGACGACCGCCCGCCACCGGCCCGTTTCGCCCTCGACCGGCATACCTGGAAGGAGATCGCCCACCTGCTGGCGAACCTTCCGGTGGCGCTGATCGGTTTCACGTACGTCGTGACGATGCTGTCCGTCGGTCTCGGGCTGACGGTCACCGTGATCGGGCTGCCGCTGCTCGCGGCCGGTCTGTCGGGGGCGCGGCTGCTGGGCAGGATGGAGCGGGCGCGGGCCCGGGCGCTGCTCGGGGTGCGGATCGAGGAGCCGAGCCGGCTGCCCTGGCGGGGCCGGGACGGGGTCTTCGCCCGGTTGTGGCTGGCGCTGAAGGACCCGGTGGGCTGGCGCACGGTTCTGTACGAGCTGATACGGCTGCCCTGGGGTGTGATCACCTTCGCCGTCACACTGACGTCGCTGTTCGTGCTGTGGCCGGTGCTGCCGTTCCTCACCCGGGCGCTGACCGATGTGGACCGGGCGATGGTGCGCGGGCTGCTGTCGCCGTCCGACGAGCTGGAGCGGCGGATCGCCGAGCTGGAGTCGGACCGGGGGGTCGTGGTCGACACGGCCGCGGCCGACCTGCGGCGCATCGAACGCGACCTGCACGACGGGGCACAGGCCCGCCTGGTCAACCTGGCCATGGGGCTGGGCCTGGCCAAGGAGAAGCTGCTGGAGGACCCCGACGCGGCGGCGGTGATGGTCGACGAGGCGCACGGCGAGGTGAAGCTGGCGCTGCAGGAGCTGCGGGACCTGGCCCGCGGCATCCACCCGGCCGTGCTGACCGACCGCGGCCTGGACGCGGCCCTGTCCTCGGTGGCGTCGCGCTGCACGGTGCCGGTGAAGGTGACGGTCGACCTGTCCGAACGGCCGGCGGCGGCCATCGAGGGCATCGCCTACTTCACCGTCTCGGAGCTGCTGCAGAACGTCAGCAAGCACAGCGGGGCGAGGACCGCGTCCGTGGAGGTGTGGCGGTCGGACGACCGGCTGCTCATGCAGGTGGAGGACGACGGGCGCGGGGGTGCGCGGCTGGACGGCGGTACGGGGATGAAGGGGCTCGCCGAGCGGCTGAGCGCCGTCGACGGGCTGTTCACGGTCCGGTCGCCGCAGGGCGGACCGACGGTGATCACGGCGGAGCTGCCGTGGCGGGACCGCTCGGCGGCGGACGACACCGCGGGGGCCGTCGGCGCGAGATAGCGCACCGGCCCCGGGCGGACGCCCCGGTCCGCCCCCCCGAGGAGGACGCCCCGACGCACATGCGTCGGGGCGTCCTCATGTCCGCATGTCCGCGTGACCGCATGTCCGGGCGGCCGGCCGGGTGGCCGCGTGTCCGGGGCGGGTGCACCGCCCGGCCGGAGGTGGGGAAAACCCCCCTTCCAGGACGCCGACGGGCTCCATGTCGCCGGAAGGCGCGCGGGAGGAGGGTGGGGGTCACGACAGCACAGCCACAGGGCGAGAGAGGGACGGCACCGATGGCGACGGAGTACGGACAGGGTTACGGGTTCGGGGGCGGGCCGGGGCTCGCCGCGGGCGCCGGCGCGCGGCGGCACCGGCTGCCGGCGGGGCTGCGGGCGCCGTTCGAGGGGCGCAGCCTGCGGGAGTTCGGCTATGTGCTGCTGGGCCTGCCGATCGGCATCGCGCTCTTCACGTACGCCGTCACGATGGTGTCGCTCGGCGCCGGTCTGCTGGTGACGTTCCTCGGTGTCCCGGTGCTGGCCGCCGCGCTCGCCGGCTGCCGGGGGTTCGGGGCGCTGGAGCGGGCCCGGGCGCGTGCCCTGCTGGGCCTCGACGTGACCGAGCCGGAGCCGCTGCGGATGAGGAAGCCGGGCGCGATGGCGTGGACGGGGGCCGTCCTCAAGAGCGGCGCGTCCTGGCGGAGCCTGCTGTACGCGGTGCTGCAGTTCCCGTGGTCGGTGTTCTCCTTCTCCGTCGCCGTGACCTTCTGGACGACCGGCTGGACGATGACGACGTACCCGCTGTGGTTCTGGGTGTTCCCGGCGTACACCGGCCAGGACGGGCTTCAGCTGTACGGCGACGACACGCACAGCGTCTACCTCGACAACCCCTTCGAGATCACCGTGACCGCGCTGATCGGGCTGCTGGTCACCCTGGCGACGCCGTGGATCGTGCGGGCCCTGACGACGGTGGACCGGGTGATGGTGTACGGGCTGCTCGGGCCGTCGCGGCTGGCGACGCGGGTGGTGGAGCTGGAGTCGGACCGGGGGGTCGTGGTCGACACGGCCGCGGCCGACCTGCGGCGCATCGAACGCGACCTGCACGACGGCGCGCAGGCCCGCCTGGCCGGTCTGGCCATGGACCTGGGGCTGGCGAAGGAGAAGCTGCGGGAGGACCCGCAGGAGGCGGCGCGCATGGTGGACGAGGCGCACGGCGAGGTGAAGACGGCCCTGCAGGAGCTGCGCGACCTGGCCCGCGGCATCCACCCGGCCGTGCTGACCGACCGCGGCCTGGACGCCGCCCTGTCCTCGGTCGCCTCGCGGTGCGCGGTGCCCGTGCGGGTGGAGGTGGACCTCACCGAGCGGCCGGCGTCGGCGATCGAGAACATCGCCTACTTCACCGTCTCGGAGCTGCTGCAGAACGTCAGCAGGCACAGCGGGGCGCGCTCCGCCTCCGTGGACGTGTGGCGCACGGAGAACCGGCTGATGCTGCAGGTCGTGGACGACGGCGTGGGCGGCGCGGCGGCGACGGCCGGTTCGGGTCTGGCGGGACTGGCCGAGCGGCTCGACGCGGTGGACGGCATCCTCGTGGTGGACTCGCCGGCCGGCGGTCCCACCCGGATCACGGCGGAGCTGCCCTGGCGGACCGAGCCGGTACGCCGCTGAGCGGCCGCCGCCGGCCTCTCGTGCGGGGCCCCCGGTCCGCCGGGGGCCGCCCGCCGCGTCTCCCCGCTTTCCGCTCGTGCTTCCCGCTTCTTCCCGTCTTCTCCCCGTCGCCCGGACCCGTCCGGCCCCCGTTGCTGGGATGCTGGACACTTCGCGGACGGTCCGTGGACGCGGCCCGGGCCGCGCGGGCCGTCCGAAGGGCGGAACTGGCTGGGGGCCGAGGAACGTGGAGGACAGGGTGCGGGTGGTCATCGCCGAGGATTCGGTGCTGCTCAGGGAGGGACTGACCCGGTTGCTGACCGACCGCGGGCACGACGTGGTGGCCGGTGTCGGTGACGCGCAGGCGCTGATCAAGACCATCACGGAGCTGGACGCGCAGGGCGAGCTGCCGGACGTCGTCGTGGCGGACGTACGGATGCCGCCGACGCACACCGACGAGGGGGTGCGCGCGTCGGTGCAGCTGCGCAAGGCCCACCCCGGGCTGGGGGTGCTGGTGCTGTCCCAGTACGTGGAGGAGCGGTACGCCACCGAGCTGCTGGCCGGCTCCAGCCGGGGCGTCGGCTACCTGCTCAAGGACCGGGTGGCCGAGGTGCGGGAGTTCGTGGACGCGGTGGTGCGCGTGGCGCGGGGCGGTACGGCGCTCGACCCCGAGGTGGTCGCGCAGCTGCTCGGCCGCAGCCGCAAGCAGGACGTGCTCGCCGGGCTCACCCCGCGCGAGCGGGAGGTCCTGGGGCTCATGGCCGAGGGCCGGACGAACTCCGCGATCGCCAGGCAGCTCGTCGTCAGCGACGGGGCCGTGGAGAAGCACGTCAGCAACATCTTCCTGAAGCTGGGCCTGTCCCCGAGCGACGGCGACCACCGGCGGGTGCTCGCCGTGCTCACCTATCTCAACTCCTGACATTCCGGTTCCGTCCTCCGGACTCCCGATCGCGGGACGCCGGGGTTCATCATCCGAATGTCCACCGGAAGTCAGCGCCTGCGGACGTAGGGTTGATCCTGGGATGGTCGGTGGGAGACCAGCCCCCGGACAGCCGCCTCGAGGGAGGTCCACTTCAGTGACCAGCCAGGTCAGCAGCCCATCCGAACAGGCCGACGGAACCGTCGTGGGAGAGCAGCGCAAACCGGTCGGGGCGAAGGACGTCCGCCGGCTGGACCGGGTGATCATCAGGTTCGCCGGGGACTCCGGTGACGGCATGCAGCTCACCGGCGACCGGTTCACCTCGGAGACGGCGACCTTCGGCAACGACTTGTCGACGCTGCCGAACTTCCCGGCCGAGATCCGGGCGCCCGCCGGCACCCTGCCGGGTGTCTCCTCCTTCCAGCTGCACTTCGCCGACCACGACATCCTCACCCCCGGCGACGCGCCGAACGTGCTGGTGGCGATGAACCCGGCGGCGCTGAAGGCGAACATCGGCGACCTGCCGCGCGGCGCGGAGATCATCGTCAACACCGACGAGTTCACCAAGCGCGCCCTGCAGAAGGTCGGCTACGACGCCTCCCCTCTGGAGGACGGCTCGCTGGACGGCTACAGCCTCCACCCGGTGCCGCTGACCACCCTGACGGTGGAGGCGCTCAAGGACTTCGGTCTCAGCCGCAAGGAGGCCGAGCGCAGCAAGAACATGTTCGCGCTGGGTCTGCTGAGCTGGATGTACCACCGGCCCACCGAGGGCACCGAGAAGTTCCTGCGGTCGAAGTTCGCGAAGAAGCCCGGCATCGCCGAGGCGAACATCGCGGCCTACCGGGCGGGCTGGAACTTCGGCGAGACCACGGAGGACTTCGCCGTCTCCTACGAGGTCGCGCCGGCCGCGAAGGCGTTCCCGCCGGGCACCTACCGCAACATCTCCGGGAACCTGGCGCTGTCCTACGGGCTGATCGCCGCGTCCCGCCAGGCGGACCTGCCGCTGTTCCTGGGCTCGTACCCGATCACCCCGGCCTCCGACATCCTGCACGAGCTGAGCCGGCACAAGAACTTCGGCGTGCGCACCTTCCAGGCCGAGGACGAGATCGCCGGCATCGGCGCGGCGCTCGGCGCGGCGTTCGGCGGATCGCTGGCGGTCACCACGACCTCCGGGCCCGGGGTCGCGCTCAAGTCCGAGACGATCGGGCTGGCGGTCTCGCTGGAGCTGCCGCTGCTGATCGTGGACATCCAGCGCGGCGGGCCGTCGACGGGGCTGCCGACCAAGACGGAGCAGGCGGACCTGCTGCAGGCGATGTACGGCCGCAACGGCGAGGCCCCGGTCCCCGTGATCGCCCCGCGCACCCCGGCGGACTGCTTCGACGCGGCGCTGGAGGCGGCGCGGATCGCGCTGGCCTACCGCACCCCGGTCTTCCTGCTGTCCGACGGCTACCTGGCCAACGGCTCCGAGCCGTGGCGGATCCCCGAGCCGGACGAGCTCCCGGACCTCGCCGTGCAGTTCGCGCAGGGGCCGAACCACACCCTGGACGACGGCACCGAGGTGTTCTGGCCCTACAAGCGCGACCCGCAGACCCTCGCCCGCCCCTGGGCCGTACCCGGCACGCCGGGTCTGGAGCACCGGATCGGCGGCATCGAGAAGCAGGACGGCACGGGCAACATCTCCTACGACCCGGCCAACCACGACTTCATGGTCCGCACCCGCCAGGCCAAGGTCGACGGCATCGACGTCCCCGACGTGGAGGTCGACGACCCGGACGGCGCGCGCACCCTGGTGCTCGGCTGGGGTTCGACGTACGGGCCGGTCACGGCGGCCGTACGGCGGCTGCGGGCGGCCGGGGAGTCCATCGCGCAGGCCCATCTGCGCCACCTCAACCCCTTCCCGCGGAATCTGGGCGAGGTGCTGAAGGGATACGACAAGGTGGTGGTCCCCGAGATGAACCTCGGGCAGCTCGCCATGCTGATCCGGGCGAAGTACCTGGTCGACGCCCGCTCGTACAACCAGGTCAACGGGATGCCGTTCAAGGCGGAGCAGCTCGCCACGGCGCTGAAGGAGGCCATCGATGACTGACGCCGACACTCTGCTCCAGCTCGTCCCGAAGGCCGAGGGCAAGCAGGCCATGAAGGACTTCAAGTCCGACCAGGAGGTGCGCTGGTGCCCCGGCTGCGGCGACTACGCGATCCTCGCCGCCGTGCAGGGCTTCCTGCCGGAGCTGGGCCTGGCGAAGGAGAACATCGTCTTCGTCTCCGGCATCGGCTGCTCCTCCCGCTTCCCGTACTACATGAACACCTACGGGATGCACTCCATCCACGGCCGCGCCCCCGCCATCGCCACCGGGCTGGCCACCAGCAGGCGGGATCTGTCGGTGTGGGTCGTCACCGGTGACGGCGATGCGCTGTCCATCGGCGGCAACCACCTCATCCACGCCCTGCGCCGCAACGTCAACCTCAAGATCCTGCTGTTCAACAACCGGATCTACGGTCTGACCAAGGGCCAGTACTCCCCGACCTCCGAGGTCGGCAAGATCACCAAGTCGACGCCGATGGGCTCGCTGGACGCCCCCTTCAACCCGGTGTCGCTGGCGCTGGGCGCGGAGGCGTCCTTCGTCGCCCGGACCGTCGACTCCGACCGCAGGCACCTCACCGAGGTGCTGCGGCAGGCCGCCGGCCACCCCGGCACGGCGCTGGTGGAGATCTACCAGAACTGCAACATCTTCAACGACGGTGCCTTCGACGCCCTCAAGGACAAGCAGCAGGCCGAGGAGGCGGTGATCCGCCTCGAGCACGGGCAGCCGATCCGCTTCGGCGCCGGCGAGGCCAAGGGCGTCGTCCGCGACCCGGCCACCGGCGACCTGAGGATCGTCGAGGTCACCGCGGACAACGAGGCGGACGTCCTGGTCCACGACGCCCACGCCGCGTCGTCGGCCACCGCGTTCGCGCTGTCCCGCCTCGCCGATCCCGACACGCTGCACCACACCCCGATCGGTGTGCTGCGCTCCGTCGTCCGGCCGGTCTACGACACGCTGATGGCCGACCAGCTGGACACCGCCGTCGAGCAGCACGGCAAGGGCGACCTGGCGGCGCTGCTGGCGGGCGGCGACACGTGGACGGTCGTCGGCTGAGAGCCGTACCGCCGCACGAGGCCCGGGCCGTCAGGTCCGGGCCTCGTCGTATGTCCGGCGCACCCGCTCCTGTCATGACCGTATGACGATACGGGCATGACAGGCGGTCGGGGGCGGCGCTACCGTCGTTCTGTGGCACGCCCTCGTCCCCCGCGTGCCGAAGGCGAGAAGGAGGTGCCCGTGGCCGGGTCGTCCAGGAGTGAACAGCGCACAGGTCTGCTGAACGGCTTCGCGGCCTACGGGATGTGGGGTCTGGTCCCGCTGTTCTGGCCGCTGCTCAAGCCGGCCGGGGCCGGGGAGATCCTCGCCCACCGGATGGTGTGGTCGCTCGCCTTCGTCGCCGTCGCCCTGGTCGTCGTACGGCGCTGGGCCTGGGCGGGCGAGCTGCTGCGGCAGCCGCGCCGGCTGGGCCTGATCACGGTGGCCGCGGCGGTCATCACCGTCAACTGGGGCGTCTACATCTGGGCCGTGAACAGCGGCCACGTCGTCGAGGCGTCGCTCGGGTACTTCATCAACCCGCTGGTCACCATCGCGATGGGCGTGCTGCTGCTGAAGGAGCGGCTGCGGCCCGTGCAGTGGGCGGCGGTCGCCACCGGCCTCGCGGCCGTGGTCGTCCTCACCGTCGGCTACGGCCGGCCGCCGTGGATCTCCCTCTGCCTCGCCTTCTCCTTCGCCACGTACGGACTGGTGAAGAAGAAGGTCGATCTGGGCGGCGTCGAGTCGCTGGCCGCCGAGACCGCGGTCCAGTTCCTGCCCGCCCTCGGCTATCTGGTGTGGCTGGGCGCGCACGGCGGCACCACCTTCACCACCGAGGGCGCGGGGCACGGCGCCCTGCTCGCCGCGACCGGCGTGGTCACCGCGCTCCCCCTGGTCTGCTTCGGCGCGGCGGCGATCCGCGTGCCGCTGTCCACCCTGGGGCTGCTGCAGTACCTGGCGCCGGTCTTCCAGTTCCTGCTGGGCGTCTTCTACTTCGGCGAGGCCATGCCGCCCGAGCGCTGGGCCGGTTTCGCGCTGGTCTGGCTGGCGCTCACGCTGCTCACCTGGGACGCCCTGCGCACCGCCCACCGGAACGCGCGGACGCTGCGGGCGCGGCTGGACGAGGCGGGCGACGGCGTACCGCCGGAGAAGGGGGACGTCGCGCGGGACTCGGACATCGTGGCCTGCGGAGGACCGGACCCGGCCCCCGCGGACCCCGCGCCCGCGCGGCTCGACGCCCCGACCGGGAAGCCGTAGCCCGGCGGGTCAGTCGGCCCGGGCGTGTGCGCGGGCGCGTTCGGCGAGGCGGCCCATGCGGGTGCGGGCCGACTCGAGCCGGCCGGCGTCCTCGGCGGCCGGCCCCGCCTCGGCGGCGAGCTCGCCCCACAGGCCGACCAGGTCGCGTCCCAGCTCCAGCCCCTGCTCGGGGTCGCGCACCGCGCGCCAGGCGGTGGCCGCGCTCTGGACGTTGCCGTAGGCGGCCTCCGCGTCGCCCGCCCGGCGGTGGATGCCGGCCAGGTCCAGGGAGAGCCGGAAGGCGCGTCCCGGGTCGCCCGACAGGTAGGCGATGTACGCGGTGAGTTCGCGGAGCCGGAGCACCTCCGGGTGTTCCGGCCCCAGCGTGGCCGAGGCCTCGGCCACCGCCCGCTCCGCGAGCCGGTCCGCTTCCCGCGTACGCCCTTGCCTGATCGCGTCGTTGATCCGTGCCGTGGGCTCGGCGAGGAGGGCGGGTGCGCCGGCGTCACCGGGCGCGGTGAGCGGCGCGTCTTCGAGCACGGCCTCGGCCACGGCGTCGAAACCACGGAGGGGGGCGGGTGTGGGCACGGACTCTCCGGACGGCACCCGCTGCGGCCCGGCCTCCGCCGGTGCTCCGGCGGCCGGGGTGTCCTCCGCGCTCCTCGCCCCGCGGGGTGTCGGCACCGGCTTCCCGGCGAGGTGACTGGAGCCGTCCGGGTCGACCCGGAGCCGGACGACGCAGCCGATGCGCTCGTCGTGGACCGTGGCGAGGACGGGCCGGCCCGCCGTGCGGGCGAAGCGGTGGAGACGGTCCAGGACGGCGTGCCGGATCTCTTCGCCGGGGGCCGCGACGACCCAGGCACCGTCGACCCAGGCACCGTCGCCCCAGGCACCGTCGCCCCAGGCACCGTCCGTGTCACCGCCGGCCTCCGGCAGCCGGACGTGGACCGGGCGCTCGGCACGTTGCTGGTCCCGCTGCTCGTCGCGGCCGAGTCGAGACATCGTCCCCCCACTCATAGGCGGCTTCCGTCGGCGGTTCCGCTTCCCTGCCGTCCAGAGCCTGTCGTGCCTGTCGTTCACCTGTCGTCGAGTCTCGCCGCCCCCCCGCGTTTCTGGCGTCACCGCGATGTCACAGGTGCGTTCCAGGAGGTCACGACGGTACCGAGGCGCGTACGGCGCGGACGGGCGGCGTGCCGTGGGGCGCCGGTCAGGAGGTGATGTCCTTCGTCGTGAAGCGTGCCCAGGCCGCCGAGCCGAACACCGCCGCGTACAGGGCCTGCAGGCCGAGGTTCCGCACCAGGTCGTCCCAGTAGACCGGCTCGCGCATCAGGTCGGCGAAGGACAGCCAGTGGTGCGAGAAGAGGTACGGGTGGAGGGCGTCGAGCTGCGGGATCTGGTCGAGGATCTGGACGGTGATGAGCAGGCCCACCGTCGTCGCCATCGCCGCGATGCCGCTGCCGGTCAGGGTCGAGACGAACAGGCCGAGGGCCGCGACGCCGACGAGCGAGGCGGCGACGGTCAGGGCGATCAGCAGGGCCCGCCCCAGGCCCTCGGCGTAGCTGATGCGGGTGCCGGAGATGGTGGTCAGGTCGCCGAGCGGGAACAGCAGCGCGCCGACGGCGAGGGCGGAGACGGCGACGACGAGGGTGGCCGCCAGGCAGAAGACGAGCACCGTCGCGTACTTGGTGAGCAGCAGGCGGGTGCGGCCGGCGGGGGCGACCAGGAGATAGCGCAGGGTGCCCGCGCTCGCCTCGCCCGCGACGGCGTCACCGGCGACGACGCCGACGGCCATGGGCAGGAAGAAGGGCAGGGTCGCGGCCAGTGCGGTGAAGACCAGGAACAGGCCGTTGTTGCTGATCTGCGAGAGGAACGCCGGGCCCCCGCCGCCTGTGCCGGGGGACGAGCCGTCGCCCGTCTCGATCTTCACGGCGATGCCCACCAGGACCGGCACCGCCGCCAGCACGCCCAGCAGGGCGAGGGTGCGCCAGCGCCGGAAGGTGATCCACAGCTCGCTGCGCAGCAGACCGAGGGTCCACAGCGGGCCCGGCGCGCGTACCGTGCGCGGCGGTTCGGTGCCCAGCGGCTCGGCGCTCAGCGGCTCGGCACCGCGTGGTTCAGCCCGCGACATCGAAGCCCTCCCCGGTCAGTGCCACGAACGCGTCCTCCAGGGAGGCGCGTTCCACTCCGAAACCGCGGACGCGCACGCCGGCCGCGACGAGTGCCGCGTTCAGGTCGGCGGGGTCGCCGTCCGGCGGTTCCGCCGTCACCCGGTCCTCGGCGAGGACCACGTCCCCGGCGCCCCGTTCCTTCAGCACCCGGGCCGCCTCCCCCGGGTCCGGTGTGGTCACCACCAGCCGGCCGCGCGCTCCGGCGGCGAGGTCGGCGACCGGGCCCTGGGTGATCAGCCGTCCCCGCGCCATCACGGCGGCGTGCGTGCACACCTGCTCGATCTCGTCCAGCAGGTGGGAGGAGAGGAAGACGGTCGTGCCGTCGGAGGCCAGTTCGCGCACGAGGGCTCGGATCTCGCGCATGCCCTGGGGGTCGAGGCCGTTGGTGGGTTCGTCCAGCACCAGCAGGCGGCGCGGCCGGAGCAGGGCCGCCGCGAGGCCCAGGCGCTGCTTCATGCCGAGCGAGTACGCCTTCGCCTTCTTGCCCGCGGCGGCCGTGAGCCCGACCCGGTCCAGCGCCGCCGCGACGCGCTCGCGCCGGGTGCGGGGGTCGGCGGTCGGGTCGGCGGCGTCGTGGCGCAGCAGGTTGTCGCGGCCGGAGAGGAAGCCGTACAGGGCCGGGCCCTCGATGAGGGCGCCGACCTGGGGCAGTACGGCGCGGACGGCGCCCGGCACGGGCCGGCCCAGCACCCGTGCCGTGCCCGAGGTCGGCTCGATCAGGCCCATCAGCATGCGGATGGTGGTGGTCTTGCCGGAGCCGTTGGGGCCGAGGAAGCCGAAGACGCTGCCCGCCGGGACGGTCAGGTCGAGGCCGTCGACGGCGAGCTGTCCGCCGCGGTAGCGCTTGGTGAGCGCGCGGGTGGCGATGACGGCGTCGTCCGCCTCTCCGCTCCCCCGGCCCGGGCGCTCCGGCTCCGTGACGGACGCTCCGCCCATCGGCTCCCTCTCCTCGTCGTACGGGTACGGACCGTGGCGTCCGGTCCTACTTCGCGGCCTCGGCCGCCTTCACCAGGGCCTCCTTGGTGACCGCGCCGGCGTAGACCTTGCCGTCGTCGGTGATCAGGGCGTTGACCAGGCGGGTCGTGAAGACCGTGCCCGAGCCGAAGTCGCCCTCTACCTGGTCGCCGAAGGAGCCGAGGAAGCCGCCGAGGGCGCCCGCGTCACCGCCCTCGGGTGCCGTGGGCAGGCCCTGTCCGCCGGTGTCGAAGGCGGCGATCGCGTTCCAGCCCTCGCCGATGACCTTCAGGCCGTCCAGCTCCCCGGCGAGGTCGCCGCCGGCCCCGGGGCGCTGCTCCGGCGCCTCGGGCGTCTTGTCGGCCTCGGTGACCTCGGCGCCCTTCGGCGGGGTGAAGTCGAACGTCGACGCGTCCGGCTTCGCGAAGCTGACGTCGGTGAAGCCGGCGTCGACGACGGCGGCGCCGCCGCCCGCCGGGGTCAGCGTGAACTTCAGCGGCAGGCCGGTCCTCGCGTCCACGGCCACGGTGACGGCGCCGACCGTGGAACCGGACTGCCGGGGCTTGATCACCAGCCGGTACGCGTCCCGGCCGGCCACCTGCGCGGTGCCGTCGACGGTCACGGACGTGGTGTCGTCGACCGCCTTCAGCGCCTGGTCGGCGAGGTCCTTCGGGGTGACCGGCACCTGGTGCCGCGGCTGCCCGGCGTCGCCGGGGACGGTGGAGTGGTAGACCTCGTTGGTCCGGCTGTCGTAGCCCCAGACGTCCTTGCCGTCGTGGATCAGGCTGTACTCGGCGGCGTCCTCCAGCAGCGAGAGCTTCTGCCGGTCGGGGCCGTCGGCCGCGACGCGCAGCGTGTGGGTGCCGGAGACCAGGCCGGTCAGCTTCGCCGACGGATCGGCCGGGGAGCCGGCGTCGTCGCCGCCTTCCGCGCCCGGGCCGCCGGACATGCCGGACGCCAGGCCGCTCTCCAGGCCGCCGAGGTCCGGCAGCCCCAGATCGGTGGTGATCCTCACGGTGCCGGAGAGCTGCTGGACGTCCGACTCGGCCATCTTCTGGACGAGTTGCTGCGCCGTCACCTCGGGAAGGTCCGGGTCGCCGGAGTCGGCGAGCGCGGGGACGAGGCCGATCGTGGCGGCCGCCACGCCCATCACCGCGACCGGGACGACGTACCGCGCGGCCCTGCGCCGTCCGGTGCGCGGTTCGCCGGCCTCGGCGGCGGTCGTGTTGTCGTCGGAATCGAACGGTGCCATGTGTGCCCTACCTCCGTCGTCGGCGGCGGCTGCCTCGCGCCATTGCACGTGTTCACCCGTGAGCCGCCATTCTCACCCGAATCGGTGAGGAGTGGTGTTCTCCGTGGTGACCATCTGACCAAATCGGGCGGGAAGAGGCGTCAGACCGCGGGCTCAACTCCGCCTACTCCTGCGGGATGACACGGAGGGCCGGCGCCTCCCCCGGCCCGTAGGGGGTGGGGGAGCCGTCGGGAGGGGCGGCGGGTCAGCCGGCCCGGTGGACCACCGCGTCGCACAGTTCGATCAGCGCGGCCTTCGCGTCGCAGTCCCGCAGCGGGGCCAGCGCCGCCCGGGCGTCCTCGGCGTACCGGACGGTGTCCCGCCGCGCCTGTTCGAGCGCGGGGTGGGCGCGCAGCAGGCGCAGGGCCTCGGCGTGCCGGGCGTCGTCGGTGAGGTCGGAGTCCAGCAGCTCGCACAGCGCGACGTCCTCGGCGAGTCCGAGCCGGGCGGCCCGCTCGCGCAGCCGCAGCACCGGGAGGGTCGGGATGCCCTCGCGCAGGTCCGTGCCGGGGGTCTTGCCCGACTCGTGGGAGTCGGAGGCGATGTCCAGGACGTCGTCCGCGAGCTGGAAGGCGACGCCGAGCCGCTCGCCGTACTGGGTCAGGACGTCCACGACCGTCTCGTCGGCACCGGACATCATCGCGCCGAACCGGCAGGAGACCGCGACCAGCGAGCCCGTCTTGCCGCCGAGCACGTCGAGGTAGTGGTCGACCGGGTCCCGGCCGTCCTGGGGGCCGGCCGTCTCCAGGATCTGGCCGGTGACGAGCCGTTCGAACGCGAGGGCCTGCACCCGGACCGCCTCGGGCCCGAGGTCGGCCAGGATCTGGGAGGCGCGGGCGAACAGGAAGTCACCGGTGAGGACGGCGACCGAGTTGCCCCAGCGGGTGTTGGCGCTGGGCACGCCGCGGCGCACGGCCGCCTCGTCCATCACGTCGTCGTGGTACAGCGTGGCGAGGTGGGTCAGCTCCACGACCACGGCCGAGGGCACGATGCCGGGGGCGTAGGGGTCGCCGAACTGGGCCGAGAGCATCACCAGCAGTGGCCGGAACCGTTTGCCGCCGGCCCGCACCAGGTGCTGGGCGGCCTCCGTGATGAAGGGCACCTCGCTTTTGGTTGCTTCGAGCAACCCTTCCTCGACCGCGACCAATCCGGCCTGGACATCGGCTTCCAGAGCCTGGTCCCGCACGCTCAGCCCGAACGGCCCGACGACGGTCACGAGGGGTCTCCTGTCTGCTGGTGTCTACTGGCGATTACCTGGTTTGTCGATAGGTCGCTGCCACCACTCGAGTCAGCGTATCCGGTCACGTTTCGATCACCGCTAGCGCCCACCGTTACAGGCCGGTCGGAATCGGATCATGCGCGCCATGTTTTCGATCAGCCGATATGAGCGGACATGGAGCGATACCACCAGGGCGGGAAGTCGCCACCGGGGATCACACATCCCCTCCCGGCGGCCCTCGCTCCGCACACGTCACCCACCCGGCCCCCTCCGAACGGATGCCCGCACGACGCGCGGGAACACGGGGCACGGCGAAGCCGGACACGGCCGGCCGGCCACGGGGCGGCCGGACCGCCCGGCCCCCAGCCGTTCCGACACCGCCCCGACATCACCCCCGACGCCGCCCGCAAGCCGTCGCCACCGATGGGCGATTGACCGCCCGTTGAACCTAATGCCCGATTTGCCGGTCTTCTTGGCGGCCGTGAGTTGGCTCACTCCGCCACGCCTGTGGGCAACCCCGCCGCCGACTGTGCCCTCCCTTTGCGCCGCAAGCCAGTTGAGGCTTGGCGACCGCAAAGGATCAAGCACCCCAAAAGCCCCAGACCAAGGTCAACATGGACGTCGGGTGATTCCTGCACTTGTTCCGGACATGTGCTCTCGCATACGTTCCCGGCCTGTCGGGCGGACGCCGAATCCTGCCACCGCCCCGGCACCAGTCATCCACCGACACACTCGCAGGCAGGAGCGGGGGACCCAGGTAAGTCGCCGCGCCGGAAACCACCGGAGCGGCTCGGGGTGAAGCCGTGCCCGTGAGGGCCGGCCGGGCACCTCCCCGCCCGAACCCGACAGCTCACCTCGCAGGCGTAGGAGAGGGACACACACATGCCTGCCAACGGTCAGAACCGTCACAGCCGTACCGCTCGTCTCGTCCGCAAGTTCGCCCTCGCCGGCACCGGCGCGGCCGTGCTCGCCCTGCCGCTCGTCGGCGCCGCCACCGCCTCCGCCGCTACCCCGGCCGCCGCCACCACCGCCGCCACGGCGACGACGGCGTACCCGGAGACCCTCGACGGCTGGATCCGCGAGTCGCTCGACATCATGGCGCAGCACGGGATCCCCGGGACGTACGACGGCATCCACCGCAACATCATGCGGGAGTCGTCCGGCAACCCGTTCGCCATCAACAACTGGGACGTCAACGCCGTCAACGGCACCCCGTCCAAGGGCCTGCTCCAGGTGATCGACCCGACCTTCCGGGCCTACCACGTGCCCGGCACGTCCTGGGACTCCTACGACCCGGTCGCCAACATCACCGCCGCCTGCAACTACGCGGCCGACCGCTACGGCTCGATCGACAACGTCTTCAGCGCGTACTGAGCCGTGACGCGCCGGGCCCTGACGCACTGAGCCCCGGCGGCGCGCGCCGGGCGCGTCAGGAGGTTCCGAAGATCCGTTCGAGGACGACGGCGACGCCGTCGTCCTCGTTCGTCAGGGTGGTCTCGTCCGCGACCGCCTTGAGTTCGGGGTGGGCGTCCGCCATGGCGACCCCGTGGGCCGCCCAGTGGAACATGGGGACGTCGTTGGGCATGTCCCCGAAGGCGATCGTCCGTCCCCGGCTCAGCCCCAGGCGCTCGGCGGCGAGCGCCAGACCGGTCGCCTTGGTGACGCCGCACGGCTGGAGCTCCACCGTCCCCGGTCCCGACATCGTGACCGTGGCGAGGGAGCCGACCACCGCGCGCGCCGTCGCCGCCAGCTCGTCGTCGGACAGCTCGGGGTGGCGCAGCAGCACCTTGCTGATCGGCTCGCCCCACAGCTCGTCGCGCCGGTCCACACGGACCGCGGGCAGGGTCGGGTGGGGCATCAGGTAGCCCGGCTCGATGAGCGTGAGCCCGTCGACGCCGTCCTGGTCGACCGCGGCGTACACCTCGCCGACCTCCGCCTCGATCTTGCCGAGCGCGGTCTCCGCCAGTTCCCGGTCCAGGGTGACCGACCACAGCATCCTGTGCGCGCCGGCGTCGTACACCTGCGCGCCCTGTCCGCACACCGCGAGCCCCTCGCAGCCGAGGCCGTCGAGCAGGGACCGCACCCTCGGCGCGGGGCGTCCCGTCACCACCAGGTGCCGCGCCCCCGCCCGGGCCACCCGCGCCAGCGCGGCCAGCGACCGGTCGGAGACGGTGTCGTCGCCGCGCAGCAGCGTTCCGTCGAGGTCGGTGGCGACGAGGGCATATGCGGTGCGGTCCATGATCAGAGAATACGGACACCGGACCTGTCCGACTCACCCCGCGACCGGTTGCGCACGAGGTCGTTCGCAGGTGTCCGAAAGCTGACGCAACACCGTCTAAAGGCGGTTGAAGGCCTGTGCACCAGTTGGCAACAACTTGCTCTGCCTTCTACCCCCGGGGCGGCCCCGGGGGTACCTTCCTTTAGTCCAGGGGGACTTGATCGGGGGGTCGGGTTGAACGGCGGACGTGTACGTGTGCTGAACCCTCAGGAGCTGAGCGCGGGGGAACGGGAACGCTGGCGGGAGCTGCGTGCCGGCTCGACGGCGCCGCGCAATCCCTTCATGGAACCGGAGTTCACCGACGCCGTGGGCCGGGTGCGGCCGGGGGCGCGGGTGGCGGTGCTGTACGACGGCGGCGAGGCGGCCGGTTTCCTGCCGCACGAGCGCGGACCGCTGGGCCAGGGCCGGGCCATCGGGCTCGGCGTCTCGGACTGCCAGGGCGCGGTGCTGCGCCCCGGGCTGACGCCGGACCCCC
Organism: Streptomyces sp. NPDC006384; assembly: GCF_042870695.1. Lineage (NCBI taxonomy): Bacteria > Bacillati > Actinomycetota > Actinomycetes > Kitasatosporales > Streptomycetaceae > Streptomyces > Streptomyces sp. NPDC006384. The sequence continues at coordinate 16,259 of NZ_JBIAHR010000014.1, read as the reverse complement.
GCCGGCTGCTGCGGGCGTGCTCCCTGTCGGGCTTCGCCTTCGACAACCTGGAGGCCGAGCAGGGCCTGTTCGTGCCGTACGCCGCCGAGGAGCACACCACCTACGTCATCGACGTGGAGAAGGGCTACGAGGCGTACGAGAACGTGCTGCGCGCCCAGTCGCCGAAGTTCCTGAAGACCACCCTCGCCAAGGAGCGCCGGCTGGGCCGCCAGGTCGGGGACGTGCGCTTCGTCTTCGACGAACGCGACCCGGCGGCGCTGCGCACGCTCATGGAGTGGAAGTCGGCGCAGTACCGCAGGACGGGGCGCCGGGACCGGTTCGCGCAGGAGTGGATCACCCGGCTGGTCGGGCGGCTGGCCGGGACCCGGGCACCCGAGTGCACCGGCACGCTGTCCGTGCTCTACGCCGGCGGCCGGCCCGTCGCCGCGCACTTCGGGCTGCGCTCGTCGTCGGTGCTGGCGTGCTGGTTCCCGGCGTACGACCCGGAGTTCGCGAAGTACTCGCCGGGACTGGTGCTGCATCTGCGGATGGCCGAGGCCGCCGCCGCCGAGGGCATCGGCACGCTCGACATGGGGCGGGGCGCGGCGGAGTACAAGGACTCGCTGAAGACCGGTGAACTGCCCGTGTACGAGGGGACGGTGACGCGCCCGGGAGTGGGTGCCGCGCTGCTGTGGCTGGGCCGCGAACCGGCCCGCCGCGCGCACGGCTTCGTGCGGAGCAGGCCGCGGCTGGCGTCGCTGGCGGTCCGCACGCTGAGAGGGGCGGCCCGGCTGCGCCGGCCGTGACGGAGGGGACGACCACGGAGGGGGTGGGGCGCGTGGCCGGAACAGGGCGTACGCGGCAGGGGGAACGGCGGGAGAGAGGGCAGGGGGAACGGCGGGAGAGAGGGCGGGGGGCACGGGAGGAGACCCGGCGGGGAGCGCGGCAGGGGGCACGGGAGGAGACCCGGCGGGAGATCGAGCGGTTCCTCGCCATCGAGCCGGTGCAGGTCGCCGAGCTGGACCTCGGCGCGGACGGGGAGGCCGTCCTCGGACCCGGGCCGGGCAGCGGGCCGGTGACGTCCGGCGCGGTGTTCGTCCTGGTCCGCCGGGAGGGCAGGCCCGTCGGCACGATGCTCGGGCGGGTGCCGGAAGGGGCGGATCCGGTGCGGGCGCTGGCGGACCCCGCCCGCCGGCTGCACCCCGGTCCGCCGCCGGACGCGGTGGCCGGGCCGGCGGCCGTATCGCTCCGGCCGCCGACCGCCGCCGTCGTCGTCGCCACCCGGGAGCGTGCGGGACAGCTCGCGCGGGCGCTCGACTCCCTGCTGGCGCAGGACCACCCGGACTTCGAGATCGTCGTCGTCGACAACGCCCCGGTGACCGGCGAGACCCGGGAACTGGTGGAGCGGAAGTACGGCGAGCGCGTGCGGTACGTGTGCGAGCCGGTCCCCGGACTGGCGGCCGCGCACAACCGGGGCCTCGCGGCCGTACGGAGCGAGGTGACCGCCTTCACCGACGACGACGTGGTCGCCGACCCCCGCTGGCTCACCGAACTGACCACGCCCTTCGCCGCCGACCCGGGGCTCGGCTGCGCCACCGGGCTGATCCTGCCGGCCCGGCTGCGCACCCCGGCGCAGGTCCTGCTGGAGAGCCACGGCGGCTTCGCCAAGGGCTTCACCCCGCGCACGTACGACCCCGCGCGCCCGCCCGCCGACGAGCCGCTGTTCCCGTTCACCGCGGGACGCTTCGGCTCCGGCGCCAGCATGGCCTTCCGCACGGCCGCGCTGCGGGCGGCCGGCGGCTTCGACCCGGCGACCGGCGCGGGCACGCACGCCCGGGGCGGCGACGACCTCTACGGCTTCGTGCGGATCCTCGCCCAGGGCGGGCGGCTGCACTACACCCCGGCCGCCCTGGTGTGGCACCACCACCGGGAGACCTGGCGGGACCTGGAGACCCAGGCCTACGGATACGGGGCGGGGCTCACCGCGTACCTCACGGCGGTCCTGGTGAACCGGCCCGCGCTGCTGCCGGCGTTCCTCGCGCGGCTGCCGCGCGGCCTGGCCCACGCCCGCGGGCTGACGGCGGTGCGCGACACGGACGGCGGCGGCGCGCCGGGCGACCACGACGAACGGACCCATCCGTGGCCGCGGCGGCTGTCGCGGCTGCAGCGCAGGGGCATGCTGTACGGGCCGGTGGGCTACCTGCGGGCGCGGTACGCCCACCGGGCCGCGGTCAGGGGGACGGCATGAGAGCGGCGGACCACCGCGACGAGGACACCCCGGTCGGCGGAGCGGCGGGCGACGGCACCGTCGTCCCCGTCCTCCTCTACCACGCGGTGATGGAGGATCCGCCCGGCTGGATCGCCGAGTTCACCGTCCGGCCGGACCGGTTCGCCGCCCACCTCGACGCGATCGTCGACAGCGGACGGACGCCCGTGACCATCGGCGCGCTCGCCGGCCACCTCGCCGGGCGGGCACCCCTGCCGCCCCGCCCGGTGCTGCTGACCTTCGACGACGGCTTCGCCGACCTGCCCGGGCCCACCGCCGAGGCGCTGGCCGCCCGCGGACTGCCCGCCACCGCCTACCTCACCACCGGGGCCATCACCCCGGGCGGCCGGAGCCTGCTGCCGCCCGCCCCGATGATGACCCTGGACCGGGCCGCGGAGCTGGAACGTTCCGGCATGGAGATCGGCAGCCACACCGTCACCCACGCCCAGCTGGACACCCTGTCCGCCAGGGAGCTGGCGTACGAGCTGCGCACGTCGAAGGCGGTGCTGGAGGACACCCTCGGCCACCCGGTCCGGCACCTCGCCTACCCGCACGGCTACAACAGCCCGCGGGTGCGGGCCGCGTCGGCACGGGCCGGTTACGAGACGGCCACCGCCGTGCGGCACGCGCTCAGTTCCGGCCACGACGAGCCGTACCGCATCGCCCGGCTGATCGTGCGCCACAGCCACACCGTCGCCGACGTCCGGAGCTGGCTGGCGGGCGGCGGCGCCCGCGTCGCGCCGTACCGGGACGGGCCGAGGACGGTCGGCTGGCGGTGGTACCGCCGGGCCCGGGCGGCCGTACGGGGGCCCGTCTTCGCCGGCTGACCCGGGCGGGCGGAGGGGCGGCCCGGCGGACGGACGGGCGGACGGGCGGACGGGCGGACGGGCGGACGGGCGGACGGATTGGGGACGAGCGGACGCCGTCCGTCCGTTTGGACGAGTCCGCGGATTTTGGTGTGAAAAGCAGGGGAAATTCCTATAGTTGGCCCGGGGAGGGGAGTCTCGACGTGCAGCACCATGTGCCCGTACCGACCGCGGAGAGCAGCGCGCTGCCCTCCCCCGGGCCCCCCGTCGGCCGGGCGGACGCGGGCCGGCCCCCGTCCCGGCTGCCCGACGCCGGGCTGCTGTCCCTGCTGCTCGCGGCCTGCCTGTGGGTGTACGCACTGCCCCGCATCGGCTTCCGGGAGATGGGCGACTACGGCCTGCTGGACCGGCTGCCCGTCGCCTACTACCTCTCGCTGCTCGTCCTCACCGCGGGTTTCGTCCTCAGCCTCAGGCGCGCGGCGACCGCGCCCTGGTGGCCGGCCGCGCACTGCGCCGCGCTGCTGTTCGCGCTCAAGGCTCCCCCGGCGGTGCTCTACGACGCGGTGCGCTACCCGTGGGCGTCCAAGCACGACGCCGTCGTCAACACCCTGCTGGCCAACGGCGAGCTGCGCCCGGGGGCGGCGCTGTCGGGCAACATGTCCGCCTACGACCAGTGGCCCGGCTTCTTCACCCTCAACGCGGGCCTGACACGGGCGTTCGGCGCCGAGAACGCCGCCGCGTACGTCAACTGGGCGCCGATCGTCCTCGGCCTGCTCATGCTCCCGGTGCTGGTCATGATCTACCGCACCTTCTGCCGGGACTGGCGGCTGGTGTGGACCGCCGTATGGATCTTCCAGCTCGCCAACTGGGTGGGCCAGGACTACTTCGCCCCCCAGGGGCTCGCCTACCTGCTGCATCTGACGGTCCTCGCGGTGGTGCTGCGGCACTTCGTGCGCCCCGGCTCGGCCGGGCGGCTGCGCGACCGCACCTTCCTCGACCCGGCCGCCGCCCCCGTGCCGCCGCCCACGGACAACCGGCAGCGCGCGGTCTGCGTGGTGGCCCTCGCCCCGCTGATCGCCGCGATCAACGCCACGCACCAACTGACCCCGGTGATGCTCTGCATCTGCCTGCTCGCGCTCACCCTGACCCGCCGCTACCGCAACTTCGGCCTGCTGGCCGTCGCCGGGCTGCTGATGCTCACCTGGGACCTCACCATGGGGCGCCCCCTGTTCGTCGAGACGCTCTCCACCCTCAAGGAGTCCGTCGGCGAGCTGACCCAGAACTCCCGGGCGGGCTACGCGGGCCAGCTCACCGGCCCCGGTCCCGAACTCGCGGGCCGGGCAAACGTCCTGATGGTCCTCGCGATCGTCGCCCTCGCCGGGGCCGCCGTGGTGCTGCGGCGCCGGCTGACCCGCGGCGCGCTGCCGCTGCTGGTGGTCTCCGCCGCCCCGGTGCCACTGTTCGCCGTCAACGACTACGGCGGCGAGATGCTGTTCCGCGTCTACCTGTTCGGCCTGCCCGGCGCCGCGTTCTTCGCCGCCGCCGCGCTCGTGCCCGCCGCCGGGAAGGCCCGGCCCGCCCGGGCGAAGGTCCTGCGGGACAGGGCCGCGGCCGTCGCGCTGCCCGCCGTGCTGCTGGTGCTGCTGGCCGGCTTCCTGCCGTCGTACTACGGCAAGGAGAAGATGTACTACACGCCGCCCGAGGAGACCGCGCTGGTCACCCGGGCCATCGAGAGCGCGCCCGACGGCTCGCTGATCCTCGCCACCACCGGCTCCTTCCCGCAGGCCCTGCACCGCTACGACCGGCTGGAGCACTGGTACTTCGCCGAACAGGAACTGCCCGAGAACGAGAAGATGCTGAAGGACCCGGCCGCCTACCTGGCCGAGGGCATCCCGCCGGGCACCAGGGCGTACGTCATCCTCACCCGCACCCAGGACATCTACACCGCCGGAGAGGGCCTGCTGCCGGCCGGCGGCTTCGAGACGCTGCGCTCGAAGCTGTCCGGCTCGCCGCTCTTCCGGACCGTCGAGAGCCATCCGTACGGCGTGGTCCTGCAGTACCGGCCGGCCACCCGCTGAACGCTCCCCAGGTGATCGCAGTGATCGCAGTGACGACGAAGGGCGGACAGGTCAGCCCATGAACACCACTCCGGACCCCGTGGACGCCACCCCGGGCCCCGCGGACACCGCTTCGGGCCCCGCGGACGCCGTTCCGGGCCCCGCGGGCACCGTCGACGGCGCCGAGGCGGTGAAGGGCCCCGGGCTCACCCCGACGCGCCTCAAGATCCTCGTCGCCGCCTCGGGCTGGCTCGCGCTGGCGGCCACCGCGCTGCCCGACCCGACACCGCTGCGCTGGGCACCGGTGCTGTTCTTCGTCCTGTTCGGCCCCGGATGCGCGGTGCTGTATCCGCAGCCGGGCGGACTGGCCGCCGGCGCCAGGCTGGAGGCCGCCGCCCTGGTCACGCCGGTCAGTCTCTCGCTCGGCGTGCTCACCGCCACCTCGCTGTTCCTGGTGGAGGGGTTCTCGGCGACCGCCTTCCTCGTCTCGCTCGCCGTCTTCACGACGGTCACCGCCCCTCTGCCGGGGCTGTCGCTGCCCGCCGCCCGGCGCGGTGCGGTCGAGCGGGTCAGGCGCAGGCCGACGGGTGGTGGCGGCACATGACGGGCCGGCACCGGGCGAACGGGCGCGGGGCGGACGGTCACGGGGCGGACGGACGGGAGACGGGCGGACGGGAGACGGGCGGACGGGAGACGGGTGTGGCGGGCGGGGTGATCGACGCCGGGCGCACCGTGAGGCGTACCTACACGGCCGTCGTCCTGGTGGTGGTGGCCGCGCTGCTCGCCGGGCTCGGCATCTGGGCAGGCCGCTCCGAGGAGCGTGAGCCGCCCGGCAAGGACGCCCTGCCCGACAACGCGGCCTCGGGCACGATGCCCACCGGCCCCTGCGCGCCCACCGGCACACTGGTCCCGCCCTGCGGCGCCTGGTGGGGCGCCTATGTGCCGTACGCGGAGAACGGGTCGCTCAAGGACGCCGTGCTCGACTTCGAGAAGCGGATCGGCCGCAGGCTCGACCTCGTCTACAACTACCACGACATGTCGGGCAGCGAGCTCGACGGACAACTGCTCACGCCCGACGAGCGGGAACTCGGCAAGGACCGGCTGCTGATGCTGGCGTGGGAGTCCACCGTCTGGACGGAACCGCACCACGAGAACTGGACCGAGACCCAGCTCGGCTGGAAGAACATCGCCTCCGGGAAGTACGACGAGGAGATCATCGACCCGCAGATCCGGCGCATCAAGGCCTACGGCAAGCGCGTCTTCCTCTCCTTCGACCAGGAGACCGACGCCCGCATCAAGGAGGGCGCCGGCACCCCGGCGGAGTTCGTCGCCGCCTACCGGCACCTGCACGACCGCTTCCGCGAACTGGGCGCCGACAACGTCGTGTGGGTGTGGACCGTCTCCGGCTACCTGGGCAGCGCCAAGGAGATGAAGGCGCTCTACCCGGGGGACGAGTACGTCGACTGGATCGCCATGGACCAGTACAACTACTACCAGTGCCACGACACGACCGACTGGAAGGACTTCCTCCGCAGCCAGCAGCCCAGTTACGAGTGGCTGCGCGCCCACGTCACCGACGAGAAGCCGGTGATGCTCGCGGAGTTCGCCACCGCGCCCGACGCGGAGAACCCGGTGCGCCAGCGCGACTGGTACACCCAGATCCCCGCCGCCGTGAAGAAGCTCCCCCAGGTGAAGGCGCTGGTCCACTGGAACCGGCCGCCCTCCGACCGTCCCGAGTGCGACCTGACCGTCAACGAGGGTCCCGGGCTGGAGGGTTACCGGGAGGCCGGGAAGAACGGGTACTTCCACCAGCCGGTGCCGCCCCGCTGACCCCCGGGCCGCGCGGGGCACGCGGGGCACGCGGGGCACGCGGGGCACCGGCGCCCGGACGTCCGGGTCAGTGTCCGGCCCGGGTGCCCGGGGCGCCGGGGCGGGGAGTCCCCCCTCCCGCCGACGCGGCGCGGACGAGGGCGAGCAGGAGGAGGAGCGCGGCGAGCGCCGGCAGGGCGGCGGGGGCGACGGCGTCGCGCCACAGCCAGCCGGCCACCGCGAGGAGGTAGAGGACGCCCCAGCGCCCCGCCCACGTCAGCCGCCCCTCCACGGGCGCGAGCAGCAGCCACAGCGGTACGAGGCACAGCAGTTGGGCGGTGACCGGCATCCACCGCAGCAGCGGCTCGGGCCCGGCCGCCCCCACCGCGTCCGCGAGGAGACGGGCCGGCCCGGAGTACCACTCCCCGGTGACCGCCCGGGGTTCCCAGCCCAGGGCCGCGGGCGCCGCGTGCAGGGCCGACAGCGCCGACGCCAGCGCGGCCCCGGGCAGCCACACGTCGCGTCCGGCGCACAGCGTCACCGAGGCGGCGAACACCACGAGCAGCAGGCCGCCCGCGACCGGAGCGGCGGGCGGCAGCCCCTCCAGCAGCCGGCGCCCGGTCAGCACCGAACCGGCCGCCGCGGACGCGTCCCCGGGCCGGGGCAGGCCGCGCAGCGCCGTCCAGAAGAGCGCGGTGGCGGCGCCGAGCAGGCACCACAGGGCGCCCCGCAGCCACTGCTCCCGCCGGTCAAAGGACCCGTCCGAAGCGGCCGGCGCCGGCCCGCCCCGGTCCCCTGGCCACGCGTCGGCGCCCGGCCGCGGCGGCCGTACGACCAGTGCCAGCGTGTCCGCCTGCAGCGCCTCGCGTTCGTAGCCGGGACGGCCGATGAACAGCGTCGCCGTGTCGCCGTCGTCGTCCTCCCCCTGCCCGTACGCCGCCCGGCGGGCCCAGCCGGTGCCGTAGCCGGCGGTGGCGTTCAGCCGCGCCCAGCGGGTGCCGAAGTCGGCACCCGCGGCTCTTCCGGCTCCCCCGGACACCCGTCCCCGGCCCCATCCCCGTCCCCGTCCGCCGCGCGGCCTGCCGCCGCCGGTGCCGTCCCCGCCGCGCAGGGCGGTGCGCAGGCCGGGCGCGCAGCCGACGGCGACCAGCGTCATGCCCAGCAGCACCGCCCACCCGGCGCCCGCGATCCCGGCCGGGGTGAACAGCACGGCCGCGCTGCCCAGGACGAGGACGCACATGGCGCCCTGCACGGCGGCGAGCACGCCGGTGCGGCCCTGGACGCGCAGCACGCCGATGTACAGCTCGACGACGACCCTCGGCAGCGCCCCGAGGGCGAGCAGCCGCAGCACCGTGGAGCCGCGCTCGGCGTAGTCCGCGTCGAAGGGGGCGAGGATCTGCGGGGCGAAGACGACCAGGAACAGCACCACCGGCACCAGCAGCAGCGTCATGCGGCGCAGCGCCCCGCGGACGCCGTCAGCGAGGCGGCGGGGGTCGTGCGAGGCGTGGGCGGTGAGCGAGGAGGCCATGTTGATGGCCATGAACTCCATCGTGCCGCCGACGGTGTACGCCACGTAGAAGTAGCCGTTCTCGGCGGCGCTGAAGTTGACCGCGACCATCACCGGCAGCAGGTTGATCATCGCCAGGCTGAACAGCGCGCCCAGCGAGTCCCCGGCCAGGAAGCGGCCCATCTCCCGGACGGCGGGCGGTTCCACGTCGCGGTCGGCGGCGGCCTGGCGCGGGATGAGCCTGCGGAAGATCAGCCAGCCGAGCGGCAGGGTGGAGAAGGCGATGGCCACGGCCCAGGAGACGAAGATGCCGAGCACCGGCAGCGCGGAGGCGAAGACGGCCAGCAGGATCAGCTTCCCGACCGAGAACACCGCGTTCCCGGCCGGCACCCACTCGGCCTTGCGCAGCCCGGTCAGCACCCCGTCCTGCAGGGTGAGCAGCGCCCACGCCACGCAGGCGGCGACGAACAGCGCCCCGGCGGCGGGGGTGCCCAGCGGCGCGTACGAGGCGCCCCACAGGTCGAGGGTGAGCAGGAAGACGACGGCGGCGAGGGCCACGACCACCGAACTCGCCACGTACGCGCGCCACACCAGCGGCCCGGTCGCCCGCCCGGCGCGCGGCACGAAGCGGACGACGGCGCCGATCATCGTGGTCGCCGTGATGCTGGCGAGCAGCCGCATCGCGGCGATGGCGGCCGAGCCCTGGCCGACGGCCTCCTCCGAGTAGTAGCGGGCGGCCACGAGCCAGAAGCCCAGGCCGAGCACGGCGGAGACGCCGGTGCTGAGCATGAGGAAGTAGGCGTTCTTGAACAGCGAGTCGGCGCCCTGCCCGCGCCCGGGCGGCTCCGGTCCGCCACCGGCGGGTGCCGCGGCGGCCTCGTGCACCCGCGTCTCAGCCACGGAACGGACCCGCCCCTTCCGGTGCCTCGGCCTGCCGCGCCCCGGACCGCTCCAGCACCTCGACGACCGTACGGGCGCGCAGCGGGTCCACGGGCAGCGCGTGCCGCGCGAACCAGCGCGCGCCCTCGGGGGCGGGCGACGGGTCGGTGAACTCCTTGCCCGCGTAGTCGTCCAGCGGCGGGTCGTAGAGGTAGCCGACGACGATGCCGCGCCGGGCCAGCGCGGCGATCGCCGCGTCCCGGTCCGCCACGAACAGCGGCACGCGGAACAGCGGCTGCGCCGGGCCGTCGGGCCGCCGGCCGCCGGCCGGGTGTGCCCAGGGCGTCGACAGCAGCAGCTCCGTGCCCGCCCGGCAGCCGGCGAGCACCTCGTCCAGCCGCTCGAGCCTGCGCCCCACGCGCCCGAGCCGGAAGCTGCCGGAGCGCAGCCGGTAGTCGTGCATGTCGACGCGGACCCACGGATCGTGCGCCTCCAGGTCCGGGGCCGAGGCCACCGCGCGGGCCAGCTCCTGGGGCCGCAGCGGCATCCGGATCTCCTCGCGCTCCGTCATCCCCAGCATCCGCAGCGTGGCCCAGGCGGCCCGCCGCAGCCCCAGCCCCCGCACGGCGGCCTCCGCGTACGGCCGCACGGCGTAGGCGAGCTCGGCGGTGGTGCGGCGGGGCAGCAGCAAGTCGTCGCAGGATTTCGCCAGCGCCTGTCGCAGGCCGGGGTCGGCGACGGAGAGGAAGCCCCCGGCCTTCGCGCCGGCGTGCTTGGACAGGCTGAAGACGGACGCGTCGCCCCAGGTGCCGACGGGACGCCCGCCGGTCTCGCTGCCGATGGCGTGCGCCGCGTCCTCGAACAGCGGGATGCCGAGCGCGTCGCAGCGCTCCCGCAGCCGGGGCGCCGGGTCCGGGTTGCCGTACAGATTGGTCGTCAGCACGGCCGACAGGGAACCCCAGACCTCCTCGGGCACGGCGTCCACGTCGATGGAGGCGTCCAGCGGGTTCAGCGGCGCCTGCACGGGCCGCAGCCCGGCCGCGAGGACGACGAAGAAGATCACGTCGTCGTTGACCGGCGACATCAGCACCCGGCCGCCCGGCGCGCACCAGTGCCGCAGGGCCGCGTACAGCCCGAAACGGCACGACGGTACGTACACGCATTCCCGGCCGAGTCTGCCGCGCATGATCTCTTCCAGCCGTCTGCCCGGCTGCGAAGCGGACCGTGCCGGACCCGGACCGGCCTCCCCTGTGGCCATCCGTCCCCCTACGCGCCATCGGAACGCCCCCTCCCCGAGGCCTTCCGGCACCCGATCAGAGTCGCCCCGTTCGCACCGGTCCGTCAAGATTGCGTTCCGGTCCCCGGACACTGCCCAAGTCCCCCGTGCCGCCCGTAACGTGTGGCACGGCCACGGATCACGTGGCGCACGGCGAACACGAGAGCGAGGCAGCATCCGATGCCCCCCTTCGACGTCCCCGAGGGCGATCCCTTCGGCCCGCACAACCTTCCGTACGGCGTGTTCTCGATCCGCGGCACCGAGGAGCGGACGGTGGGCGTCCGGCTCGGCGACCACGTCCTGGACGCGGGGGCGGCGGCCCACGCGCTGGGTTCGCCGTACGCGTCCCTGCTGGCCCGGCCCACCCTGAACCCGCTGCTGGCGGCCGGCCGCACCGCCTGGTCGGACGTGCGGCGCGCGCTGACCGCCTGGGTGACCGTGCCGTCCCACCGGGAGGCCCTGGAACCCCTGCTCCACCCCCTGTCGTCCGTGACCCTGCACCTGCCCTTCGAGGTCGCGGACTACGTCGACTTCTACGCGTCCGAGAACCACGCCCGCAACGTCGGCCGGATCTTCCGCCCGGACGCCGCCGACTCCCTCACCCCGAACTGGAAGCACCTGCCGATCGGTTACCACGGCCGCGCCGGCACGGTCGTCGTCTCCGGCACCGACGTCGTACGGCCCTGGGGGCAGCGCAAGGCGCCCGCCGACCCGGCTCCCGTCTTCGGCCCGTCGATCCGCCTCGACATCGAGGCGGAGGTGGGCTTCGTCGTCGGCACGCCGTCCGAGCCGGGGCGTCCGGTGGCGCTCGGTGACTTCCGCGAGCACGTCTTCGGGCTGTGCCTGCTCAACGACTGGTCCGCGCGGGACGTGCAGGCCTGGGAGTACGTGCCGCTGGGCCCCTTCCTCGGCAAGTCCTTCGCCACCTCGGTGTCGGCGTGGATCACGCCGCTGGACGCCCTGGAGTCGGCACGGGTGGCCCCGCCGGAGCGCACCCACGAGCTGCTGCCCTACCTGGACGACTCCGGCGAGGAGCCCGGCGGTTACGACCTGCGGATCTCGGTCGCGGTCAACGGGCACGTGGTCTCCGAGCCGCCCTTCTCCACCATGTACTGGACCGCCGCCCAGCAGCTGGCCCACATGACGGTGGGCGGCGCCCGACTGCGCACCGGCGACCTCTACGGCTCGGGCACGGTGAGCGGGCCCGGCGAGCGGGAGCGCGGGTCGCTGCTGGAACTGACCTGGAACGGCCGCGATCCGCTCGAACTCCCGGACGGGAAGCGGACGTTCCTGGAGGACGGCGACGTGGTGACCCTGACGGCGTGGGCGCCGGGGCCGGGCGGCACCCGGGTGGGGCTGGGCGAGGTGACCGGGCGGATCGTCGGCCGGTGAGCGGGTGAGCGGGTGAGCGGGCGACCGGCCGACCGAGCCGGTCCGGTCGCCGCCGTGTGCGCATCCCGTGCCCGCCGGGACCTGACTCGCACCGGCCGTCACCGTCATACTGGCGTCGGGCGGTGTGCGCGGCGCACCCTCGCCGCGCCCCGGCCCGACACCGCAACCTCACAGCACCACAGCACCACAGCACCACAGCTTCACAGCACCACAGCCAGAGCCGCCTCCCGACAAGGATCCGGAGCCCGTGGCATGACCGTCTGCCTGCTCCTGCTGTTCGCCGTCGCCGTCACCGCCGCCGTACCGGTGCCGCGCGCGCTGACCCGTTCCTCGTGGCCCGAACGGGACCCCGTCGTCGCGCTGTGGGTGTGGCAGTGCCTGGTCGCCACGGTGCTGCTGTGCTGTCTGACCTCCCTCGTGCTCGGCGCCGCCGCCGTCTTCGGCACCGTGCGCGCCCAGCTCTTCGCGCCGGCACCGCCCGCGGTGACCGCCGCCTACAACCTCTCCGCCGGCCCGCCCTGGGCCGCCGTCCTCACCCTGCTGCTGGCCGGCGGCGCCGCCTGGACGACCGCCATGCTCGCCCGCGAACTCGTCGAGGCCCGTCGCCGCCGCGCCCGGTCCCGCGCCCACCTGCGCGAACGCGCCCCCGACCTGCCCGCCGGGCTCCCCGCCGCACGCGGCCCCCTGCTGGTCCTGGAGGACGAGTACCCGGACGCCTGGTGGATGCCCGGCAGCCCGGCCCAGCTGGTCGTCACCACCGGCGCCCTGCACCGCCTCACCGACCACCAGCTCGACGCCGTCCTCACCCACGAGCGCGGCCACGCCCGGGCCCGTCACGACTGGCTGCTGCACCTGTCCACCGCCCTGGCCACCGGCTTCCCGCGCGTCCCGCTCTTCGCCCACTTCTGCGACCAGACCCACCGCCTGGTCGAACTCGCCGCCGACGACACCGCCTCCCGGCGCTGCGGCCACCTGACCACGGCACTGGCCCTGATCGAGCTCAACCAGCACCGGGGCGTCCTGTCCTGCGCCTCCAGCCACCGCCTCCTCGGCGAGCGCGTCGACCGCCTCCTGGCGCCCCCGCCCCGCCTGACCCCGCGCGACCGCGCCCTGACCACGACGACAGCGGCCCTGGTCCCCCTGATCCCCCTCCTGATCACCTTCGCCCCGGGCCTGACGGCCCTGGCCTGACCTCACGAGCCGAGGGGGCGGGGAGAGCGACGCCCCGGCCCCGAGGCGCCTCACATCCAGTCGTCGGGCTCCGGCTCCGGTTCGGTCTCGGGCCAGTCGTCCGGGCCGGACCCGGCATCGGATCCGGCCTCGGGTCCGACGTCGCTCCCGGCGCCGGGCTCGGAGGCCGGGGCCGGCGAGGCCTCCCCGGCCAGCTCCGCCAGCACCGTGAGCACGCCTTCCCCGTACGTCGCGAGCTTCTTCTCGCCGACGCCGTTGATCCCTCCGAGCTGCCCGATCGAGGTGGGCCGGGCGGTGGCGATCTCCCGGAGCGTGGCGTCGTGGAAGATGACGTACGCCGGGACGCCCTGCTCGCGGGCCCGCTCCGCGCGCCAGGCGCGCAGGGCCTCGAAGACGGGGAGCAGCTCCTCGGGCAGTTCGGCCGCCGCGGCCCTGGCCCTGCGGTCCCCGCGGGCGCCCGCCGCACGGGCGGAGACGGGCTTCTTCGGTTCCTTGCGCAGCGGCACCTTCCGCTGTCCCCGCAGCACCTCACCGCTGGCCTCGGTCAGCACCAGCGTGCCGTACTCCCCCTCGACCTCGAGCAGTCCCTGGGCCAGCAGCTGCCGGACGACGCCCCGCCACTCGCCCTCGGTCAGGTTCTCGCCGATGCCGAAGACGGAGAGCTGGTCGTGGTCGAACTGGATGACCTTGGCGGTCCGCCTGCCCAGCAGGATGTCGACGATCTGCCCGGCGCCGAACTTCTGTCCGCGCTCCCGCTTCAGCCGCACCACCGTGGACAGCAGCTTCTGTGCCGGAACCGTGCCGTCCCAGGTCTCGGGCGGGGTCAGGCAGGTGTCGCAGTTGCCGCAGGCGGCCGCGTCCGGGTCCTGGCCGAAGTAGGCGAGGAGCTGGGCGCGGCGGCACTGCACGGTCTCGCACAGCGCGAGCATCGCGTCCAGATGGGACCGGGCCCGCCTGCGGAACGTCTCGTCGCCCTCGCCGGTCTGGATCATCTTGTGCTGCTGGACGACGTCGTTGAGCCCGTACGCCATCCAGGCCGTGGACGGCAGTCCGTCGCGGCCGGCGCGGCCGGTCTCCTGGTAGTAGCCCTCGACCGACTTGGGCAGGTCGAGGTGGGCGACGAACCGCACGTCGGGCTTGTCGATGCCCATGCCGAAGGCGATGGTCGCCACGACGACCAGCCCCTCCTCCCGCAGGAACCTGGACTGGTGCGCCGCGCGGGTGCCCGCGTCCAGACCGGCGTGGTACGGCACCGCCTCGATGCCGTTGCGGGTCAGGAACTCGGCGGTCTTCTCGACCGAGTTGCGCGAGAGGCAGTACACGATGCCCGCGTCGCCCGCGTGCTCCTCGCGCAGGAAGCCCAGCAGCTGCTTCCTGGGGTCGCTCTTCGGCACGATCCGGTACTGGATGTTGGGCCGGTCGAAGCTGGCCACGAAGTGCCGTGCCGCCGGCATGGCCAGCCGCTCGGTGATCTCGCGGTGGGTGGCGTGGGTGGCCGTCGCCGTGAGCGCGAGCCGGGGCACGTCGGGCCAGCGCTCGCCGAGCAGGGCCAGGGCGAGGTAGTCGGGCCGGAAGTCGTGGCCCCACTGGGAGACGCAGTGCGCCTCGTCGATCGCGAAGAGGGAGATCTTGCCGCGGGAGAGGAGGTCGAGGGTGCCTTCCAGCCGCAGCCGCTCGGGGGCCAGGTACAGCAGGTCCAGCTCGCCGGCGAGGAACTGGGCCTCCACGACCCGCCGCTCGTCGAAGTCCTGGGTGGAGTTCATGAACCCGGCGTTCACACCGAGTGCCCGCAGCGCGTCGACCTGGTCCTGCATCAGCGCGATCAGCGGCGAGACCACGACGCCGGTGCCCGGCCGGACCAGGGCCGGGATCTGGTAGCACAGCGACTTGCCGCCGCCGGTCGGCATGAGCACGACGGCGTCGCCGCCCGCGATCACGTGCTCGACGACCGCCTCCTGCTCGCCGCGGAACGCCTCGTAACCGAAGACCCGGTGCAGCGTGGCCAGCGCCTCGCTGTCCGTGTCCCTCGTCTGTGCCGCTTCCGCCATCTCGCCGATCACGCCCGTCCCGCCCATCGCCTGGCCCCCGTACGTCCTGCCTCGCCCGCCCGGGCCGTCCGACCCCGTCCGGTCTGTCTGGTCTGTCTGGTCTGTCCGGTCCGCTTGGTCCGTCCTGTCCCGACCACTGCCTCAACGATAGGGGTCCGCACCGACAGCCCCGGAGTTGTCCACAGGCCGCCCCTCGACGCCGGCGTCAAGAGCACGACGCTCGTTCACACGTTCGCGGGAGACGTGCCCGTTTCCGCTGGATAGTCTGATTGCGCCCGCGAGACTCCGTCCCATGGGAGCACTGATGAGCGTCGCACCGAAGGCGTCCACGCCCGACTGGCCGGTCCCGCCGGAGGGCGGCTGGACGGCGGACGACCTGGACCGGCTTCCGAACCTGCCTCCGCATACGGAGCTGATCGACGGGAGCCTGGTCTTCGTGAGTCCGCAGACCGCTTTTCATGAACGAGCTGTCGACTTCTTCAAATGGCAGCTGCAGTCGCTGGCACCTGCCGAGTTCGAGGTCTTCCGCGACTTCACGATCGACATCGACGCGCAGAACAGGCCGGAGCCGGACGTCATCGTGCTGCAGGCCGACGCCTGGACGGAAACGAATCAGACCCGATTTCCGTCCTCAGCCGTCCTGCTGGCAGTCGAGGTGGTCTCCGTCGACTCAGTCTCACGAGACCGCGAGACCAAGCCTTTGAAGTACGCCAGGGCGAAGATTCCCCACTACTGGCGGGTCGAGAGTGAGAAAGGGCTTGCGGTGGTACACGCCTTCGAACTCGAGCCCACCGTCGAGGCCTACACCAGCGTGGGCATCTTCCGTGAACGCATGAAGGTGAGTGCACCTTTCCCGGTGGACCTGGACCTGACCGCCATCAAGGCCCGTCCTGGCGGCTCGTAGTCACCCGAACACACGGCGGGGGGGGGGGGGGGGGGGGGGGGGGGGGGGGGGGGGGGGGGGGGGGGGGGGGGGGGGGGGGGGGGGCGGGGGGGGCGCGGCGCGGGGGGGGGGCGCCGCCCGCCGCCCCGCCCCCGAGCGCCGCCCC
>NZ_JBIAHR010000013.1:152312-230147 GCF_042870695.1 Streptomyces sp. NPDC006384 | reverse complement strand
GGGGGGGGGGGGGGGGGGGGGGGGGTTTGGGGGGGGGGGGGGGGGGTGTTTTTTTGTTGGGGGGGGGGGGGGGGGGGGGGGGGGGGGGGGGGGGGGGCCCGCGCCCCCCCCCCCCCCCCCACCGCCCTGTCCGGCAGGCCCGGTGCTCACTCCCGGGGATCACTCCCTGGGCAGCAGCGGTCCCAGCGGTCCGAGGTCCAGGTTCAGGTCCTCGGGCCGCAGGCCGTAGCGGTCGCGCAGTTCGGCCATGCGGTCGTCGAGCAGCATCAGGGTGAGCCCGATCCGCTCCTCCTGCTCCTCGCTCAGGTCGCCCTCGTCGACGCGGCGCAGCGCCTGGCGCTCCATGAGCTGGCGCAGCAGCTCCACGACGGTCAGCACCAGTTTGACCAGGTCGCGCTCGACGGTGTCGGGCTCCAGGTCGAGACGCCTGCGACGTTCGGGATTCTCGCTCACATCAGTCCCCGAACGGTGAGGGCACATTGCGGTTGACCGAGCTGATCAGCGCGTTGAGGTCGATGCGGACCAGGTCGACGTCCGCGATGCGCAGCGTGATGTCGCCGGTGATGACGACCCCGCCGGCCAGCAGCCGGTCCAGCAGGTCCACCAGGGCGATCTCACGGCGTTCCACGACGGTCACGACGGCGCCCCCTCCCCCGGCTCCTCCGTGTCCGGCGGCTCCTCCGTGTCCGGGGCGCCGGCGAAGGAATAGGCCGCCCACGGACCGGTGAGTTCCACGCGCATGCCGGGGGTGTCGTCCTTCGTGCGGTCCACCGCTTCCACGAACTCCTCGGAGGCGCTCCGCGGGACCAGATAGGCGGCGTTGAGCACGTTCCGCCCCGCGGCACCCGAGAGGGCGGGGTTCTGCGGTGCGTGCAGCCGGGTGTCGTCGGCCCGGGAGGACAGGTCCTCGTGCAGGCGCGTCGCGAACGCCTCGGCCCTGGCCCACAGGTCCTCGTGCGCCCGCGACTGCATGCGCCGCTGCCGCAGGTAGTCGCGGCCCGTGGCGGGCTTCGCCGCCGGCTGCGCCGGGCGGGCCTGCTGTCCGGACTCCGCCTCGGCGTACACCTTGACGCCCCATTCCACCCGGCCGTCGAGCCGGTCGAGGGTGCGCCGGAAGGCGTCCTCCCGCTGCTCCATCATCAGGCGCACCCCGCTGTCGTCCCGGAAGACGGTGGCCAGCCGCAGAGGCAGCGGGGTGGTGACGGCGGTGAGCGCGTCGATGACCTGCTGGTGGGCGCGGGCGGTCGCCGCGAGCCAGTCCAGGTCCTCCAGGTGGGCCCGCAGCGCCTCCTCCGAGAAGTCGGCCTCGGGCACGTGGCTGACCACGGCCACCAGACCGTGGTGGGTCAGAAGCCGCGGCGGATCGCCCGCCACCCCCGACAGCTGGGACTGGAGGGGCGCGTCGAAGGGACGGCAGACGGCGTAGACGTAGCGCAGTCCGCTCACGGTGCCTCCCTCGGTACGTGCCCTTCCTCCAGCTCGCGCAGCCGCTGGCGCAGCTCCGCGTTCTCCCGGGTCAGTTCGTCGCGCCGCGCGCGCGAGGAGAGCGCCGGGTCGCTCTCCCACCAGTCGATGCCCATTTCCTTGGCCTTGTCGACGGAGGCCACGACGAGCCTCAGCTTGATGGTGAGCAGTTCGATGTCGAGCAGGTTGATCCGGATGTCGCCCGCGATGACGACGCCCTTGTCGAGCACCCGCTCCAGGATGTCCGCGAGGTTGGCGCCCTGTCCCTGGCCGTAGGTGTCGGGCAGCCGGCCGGGCGTGGTCATCGACGGCTCCCCTGATCGGCGTCCTCGTACTCGTCCTCGTCCGCGTACTCACCGCGGGAGGCGTACTCGTCCTCGGGCTCGTCCTCGTAGGCCTCCTCGTCGTACTCCTCGTCCTCGGCTGCTTCGGGTTCCTCCTCGTCCTCGTCCTCGTCCTCGACGTACGGGGACTCGTCGTCCTCGTAGGCGTCCTCCGGCTCGTCGGAGTCCTCGCCGCGGCCCTCGCGGGCCTCCGGCTCCTCGTCCTCCCGGCCTTCCTGTTCCTCCCGGTCCTCCTGCTGCTCCTGCTCCTCCTGCTCCTCCTCCGCGACCGCGTCCTCGTGGCTGCGGACGACCTCGCCGTCGCGGATCTCGCCGCGCCAGCCGTCGTCGGCCTCGCCCTTGAAGGTGATGTGGCGGACGTAGTTCTTCAGGTCGAGACGGGCCCGGCGGCCCTGGGCGCGCCAGATGTTGCCGGTCTTCTCGAAGAAGCCGCTGGGGTAGTACTCGATGACCAGGATGACGCGGGTCAGGTTGTCGGCGAGCTCATGGAAGCTGACGACGCCCTTGGTGGTGCCCTTGGCGCCCTCGGACGTCCAGGAGATCCGGTCGTCCGGGATCTGCTCGGTGGTCTTCGCCTTCCAGCTGCGGTTGGACCAGAAGACCTTCAGCTGCCAGTCGGACGAGGTGTCGTCGGCGCGGTTCGCGCTCTTGACGCCCTTGGCGAAGGTGCTGAACTCCTGGTACTGGGTCCACTGGTCGTAGGCGGTGCGCAGCGGGACGCCGACGTCGACGTACTCGATGATGACGGTCGGCTTCTGGCCGCCGCCGCCCTTCTTCTTCCCCTTGCCGCCGCCGAGGTTCTTGACGGCGCCGACCACGCTGTCCTTCGCCTTGCCTGCGCCGACCTCGAGCGCGGCCCGCATCGGGCTCTTGCCCTCGGCGAGCTTGCGTCCGCCGTCGAGGGCGAGCTTGGCGAAGCCGGGGCTGTTGCCCTCGGCGATGTCGTTCAGCTTGCCGGTGGTCTCGCCGAGTTTGCGGCCGACGCCGGTCAGCAGCCGGGTGGCCTGGGCAGCGAGGTAGTCCTGCACCTCCGCCTTCAGACGGTCGGCCGCCTCGCTCTGCGCCACGTCGGCGAGCGGATTCTTCTTCGCGGCCCTGCCTGCCGCGGAGGCCGCGGAACCGAGGCTGTCGGTCATCACTCACCACCGCCCTTCGACTGCCGGGATCCGGCGCCGCGCGCCGCGTTCCGGGCCTGGGCCGTCTTCTTGCCGGCCGCCTTCCTGGCGGGCTGCGCCCGCTTGGCGGCCGTCTTCCCCGCGGGTGCCTTCGCGGATGTCTTCGCGGCGGCCTTCTTGGCGGGCGCCTTCCCGGCGGGCGCCTTCTTCGCGGGGCGCTCGCGCCGCCGCCCGCGCTCCTCCTGCTCCCCGTCCTCGTGCTCCCCGTCCTCGTGTTCCGGGGCCTCCGCGTCCTCGGGACCGCGGGATTCGCCGGTGTCCTCGGAGTCACCGGAGTCACCGGAGTCGTCGGAGTCCTCGCCCCGCGCCTTCGACGCCGTACCGGAGAGCTGGTCGCGCACCTGGGCGGTGCGTCCGTGCAGACGGTCGGCGAGCGCGTCGATCTGCCGCTCGACCAGGGCCCCGGAGGCGGCCTTGCCGACCCCCCGCAGGTCCGTGCGCAGCTGGTCCCCGATCTCCTTGAACTGCGGGTTGTTCTGCAGCTGGGCGGAGACGAGTTCCGCGATGCCCTTCGGGGTCAGGTTCATCTTCCTGCCGGCCACCATGGTGCCCACGGCGACCGCCGTCTTCAGTTTCCTCGTGCGTCCCAGCAGATAGCCGGCCCCTACGGCGAGGCCCAGTCCCATTCGGTTCATGGTGCTGTCCCGTTGCCCAATCCCGCGCTGTGGCGCGTAGCGATCTCCAGCCGGTCCAGGAGGGCGTCCTCCTCCTGGTCGAACTCCTCCTCGGTGATCTCACCGGCCTCCAACCGCTCCTCCAGACGGGCCAGTTCGGCCCGGACCGTGGAGGGGTCGTAGTAGATGCGCTCGGCCTCGGCGAGCACCTGTCTGATGGCCCAGCCGCCGCCGCGCACCGGGGCGAGCGGCAGCAGGAGGACCTCCGAGAGGAGTCCCATGGCCGTCACCCCGCTCCGGCGTCCGCACCACCGGCCGCGGTGCCCGCGGGCTCGGCCGGGCCGGGCTCGACGAAGCTGTACGGCGGCAGCGGCCCGTTCACCCGCACCTCCAGGTGCGGCATCTCCCTGCGGACCCGCTCCACGGCGGCCAGGAACTCCTCGGCCGACTCGCGCTTCACCAGGAACGACACGTTGGCGAGCCAGCCGGTGGACTCGGGACCCACGCTCACCGCGTCGGCGGTGCCCTCCAGGGCCCGCTCCAGCGCGGCGCCGTCCTGCGCCTCCTTGCCCTTGACGGCGTTCGCGACCATCTCGCCGAGGCGGATCTTGTCCTCGTAACTGCCGCCGCCCGCCTGCCGGTTGGCCTCCGCGAGGGCGCGGATGTCCGGATTCTCGGCCATCACGTGGTGCAGGACGGCTTCCTCGACGTGGTTGGCCTTGATGTTGTACTCGACCCTGCCGTCCAGCGCCCGCAGACGCTCCAGGTAGTGCTCGGCGCGCTCGGCGAGCACACCGGTGACCGCATTGTCGTCCGGGGCGATGCTGCCGAACCGCATGGGCAGCACACAGCCTTCCGCCCCCGCCTCGCTGAGCACGTTCTGGTGGGCGAGCAGTTCCCTGCGCTTGGGGCGCAGCCCTTCGGGGGCGTCGCTGACGACGGCCGCCAGCTCGCCCGCCTCGAGGATCCGCACCTTGCGCGCCGGCTCGCCGACACCGGTCAGTCCCTCGGGAAGCGACGGGTGCGAGGCGGCGGTGATGCCGTAGACGTACGTGCTCACTCCTGCTCCTCCTTCCGGCGGGGCGCGGCCTTGCGGGCGCGGGGGCGCGAGGCGGCCTCCCGCTCGGAGCCGCTGTCGTCACGGCCCTGCTTGAACGCGTCCGAGATGGTTTCGGCGGCGCCGGACAGCGCCCCCTTGGACTTGCCGCGGGCGCCGGACTCGGTCATCTCGCCGACCAGGTCGGGCAGGCCCGGGTTCTTGCGCGGCCCGGCCTCCAGGTCGAGCCGGTTGCACGCCTCGGCGAAGCGCAGGTAGGTGTCGACGCTGGCGACGACGACACGGACGTCGATCTTCAGGATCTCGATGCCGACCAGGGAGACGCGCACGAATGCGTCGATGACGAGCCCCCTGTCCAGAACGAGCTCGAGCACGTCGTAGAGGCCGCTGCTGCCGCCTCCACCACCGGTCTGCTGTGCCGGTACGACTGTCATTCCGGCTGTACCTCCTTCTCGTCTCGCCTCTTGTCTCGCCCTGCCCCGCGGGTGCGGGTGCGGGCGCGAGTGCGGGTGCGGGTCGCGGAGTCCGGCCGGCGGTCTAGTGGCCGCCGGAACCGCGCGTGTCGGACCGGCCGCGTTCGTAGCGCCGGGCACGCCGGTAGCCGGTGAGCATTCCCTGGGAGTCGAGTTCCACCAGGTAGCTCGCCATCAGGCTCATCGTGTCGGGCACCCTCTCGAGTTCGAGCACCTCGACCTCCAGCGACCAGCCCTCCTCCGTCTGCTCGAAGGACGACACGGACTCGACGGCCAGTCCGGTGAGTTCCGCAAACTGGGCGCGCGCCTCACGCAGCACCTCCATCGGACTCGGCCGGTGATTCGCCTGTGACTGTTGTGACTCCTGCACGCTGTGCGACTCCTGCGCACTCTGTCGCTTTTGTTCTTCCTGTGAGTTTTGCGATTCAGGTGAACTCTGTTGTGAACTGGGCGATTCGGACGTATTCTTCGTGTTCGACATGGCCACCTCCCCCTCCGTGTGGCCGCAAGCGTGTTCGCCAAACCTCCACGCGCCCATGCATGTGCCACACGGCTCCGGGCCGGGGACCGACGTCCGGTGCGACTGGCGTGGCTGGCGTGGCTGGTGCGGCGGGTGCGACTCGACCGCGCGGCTCACGGCCCCGGCGGCGCGTGGACAGCGCGGGGGGGGGGGGGGGGGGGGGGGGGGGGGGGGGGGGGGGGGGGGGGGGGGGGGGGGGGGGGGGGGGGGGGGGGGGGGGGCGCCGCGGGCGGGCGGGGGGCGGCCCCCGCCCCCCCCCCCCCCCCCCCCCCCCCCCCCCCCCCCCCCCCCCCCCCCCCCCCCCCCCCCCCCCCCCCCCCGCTGCCTTCCCTCCCACACACCTGTCGCCCCCTCAGCGGAGCGACCACGTGCCGGAGCCTCGGGAAGCGTCGGTCATGAGCGCCGGGAGCGGCCCGGGGCCGCCCGGCCGGCGCCCCGGGTCACGCGACGACCGCCTCCCCCACCAGCAGCCGGCCGGCCGCCGCGATGGAGTCGGCGTCGATGCCCGCCGCCCGCAGCTGCTCCTCCGGGGACGCCGAACCCGGCATCGTCCGTACGGCGAGACGGACCAGGCGCGGCACCGGCCGCCCGTCGGTGAACGCGTCGAGGACGGCGTCGCCGATGCCGCCCTCCTCCCGGTGGTCCTCCACCGTCAGCAGGCAGCCGGTCTCCTCGGCCGCCGTCCGCAGCGTCTCCCGGTCCACGGGCTTGACCGAGTACAGGTCGATCACCCGGACCGGGATGTCCTCCCCGGCGAGGAGGTCGGCCGCGGCCAGCGCCTCGTGCAGGGTGTCGCCGGCCGCGACGACGGTCAGCCGGTCGCGGTCCGAGGAGCGCAGCACCTTGCTGCCGCCGACGGGGAACTCCTCGTCGGGCCCGTAGATCACCTTGCTCTCGCCGCGCGAGGTGCGCAGATAGCGGATGCCCTCCAGACCTGCCATCGCGGCGACGAGGCGGGCGGTCTGGTTGGCGTCGGCCGGGTACAGCACGGTGGAGCCGTGGACCGCCCGCATCATGGCCAGGTCCTCCAGGCCCATCTGGCTGGGCCCGTCCTGGCCGATGGCGACGCCCGCGTGGGAGCCGACGAGGTTGAGGCCGGAGCCGCTGATCGACGCCATGCGGATGAAGTCGTGGGCACGGGTGAGGAAGGCCGCGAACGTCGTGGCGTACGGCACCCAGCCGCGCGCCGCCATGCCGACGGCGGCGGCGACCATCTGCTGCTCGGCGATGTAGCACTCGAAGTAGCGCTCGGGGTGCTCCTTGGCGAAGTACTCGGCGCGGGTGGAGTCGCCGACCTCGCCGTCGAGGGCGACGACGTCCCCGCGGGCGGTGCCGAGCGCGGCCAGCGCCTCGCCGAAGGCGTTGCGGGTGGCCACCTCGTCGCCGATCCCGTACCGGGGCAGTTCGAGCTGCCCGGTGCCGGCCGAGTGCAGGGAACGCGCGGACGGCGGTTCGTGCACCTGGACGGTGATCTCTCGGGGGCCGCCGAGTTCGGCGATCGCCTCGTCGGCGTCCGGCAGCGGCTTCCCGTGCCGGCCCTCGCGGTCCTCGACGGCCTCGACGCCCTTGCCCTTGAGGGTGCGGGCGATGATCGCGGTGGGCTGGCCCCTGGTGGACAGGGCCTCGCCGTAGGCGCGGTCGACGGCGTCGACGTCGTGGCCGTCGATCTCTACCGTGTGCCAGTCGAAGGCCCGGAAGCGGCGGGCGTAGGCGTCGAGGTCGTGCCCGTGGCGGGTGGGTCCGCGCTGGCCGAGCCGGTTGACGTCCACTATCACGACGAGGTTGTCGAGGCGCTCGTGCCCGGCGTGCTCGGCGGCCTCCCACACCGATCCCTCGGCCATCTCGC
Source organism: Streptomyces sp. NPDC006384 (assembly GCF_042870695.1). NCBI lineage: Bacteria > Bacillati > Actinomycetota > Actinomycetes > Kitasatosporales > Streptomycetaceae > Streptomyces > Streptomyces sp. NPDC006384. The sequence continues at coordinate 222,654 of NZ_JBIAHR010000013.1, read as the reverse complement.
TGTCGCCGCACAGCACCCACACCCGGTAGTCGGCGTGGTCCAGCCGCTTGCCCGACAGGGCGATGCCGACACCGACGGGCAGCCCCTGGCCGAGCGAGCCGGTGGCCGTCTCGACCCATGGCAGCCGCTGCGGCGTGGGGTGTCCCTCGAGGCGGCTGCCCAGTTTGCGGAAGGTGAGCAGTTCCTCGTCGTCGATGGCGCCGGCCGCCTTGTAGGCGGAGTACAGCAGGGGTGAGGCGTGCCCCTTGGAGAGGACGAAGCGGTCGTTGCCGGGGTGGTCGGGGCGGGCGAAGTCGTAGCGGAGGTGGCGGGCGAACAGGACGGCGATCAGGTCCGCCGCGGACATCGAGGACGTCGGGTGCCCGGAGCCCGCCGCGGCGGAGGTGCGCACGCTGTCGACGCGCAGTTGCTGTCCGAGTTCGACGAGTTCACCGGTGTTCATGAGTCTCCTTCTGCGGGTCCTCGGCACGCCGGACCCGCAGCCGGCACCGGCGATCACGGCGCGAGGTCGGCTCGCGGTGGGTCTTTGGGCCGTCGCGTACCTCGTGGGCTTTCCGCGTCCCCTCGGCCGGGTCGCCCAAACGTGTCCGAAGGCCCTGCCGGGACCCGTACCGCCGGTTTCCGGACCACCGCCCGGGTACCCGGGCCGGGACCCACCCGCCCATGTCCCGGAGGCAGCCCATGCCCGAGTACGGATACTTCCTCTCCTGCGAGCAGTACGGTCCCGCGGAGCTGATCGAGCAGGCGCGGATGGCCGAGCAGGCCGGATTCCAGGCGCTGTGGATCTCGGACCACTACCACCCGTGGAACGGGGAGCAGGGACAGAGCCCCTTCGTGTGGTCGGTGATCGGCGCGCTGTCGGAGGCCGTGTCCCTGCCGGTCGAGACGGCGGTGACCTGCCCGACCGTGCGCATCCATCCGGCGGTCGTGGCGCAGGCGGCGGCGACCAGCGCGGTGATGACGGACGGCCGCTTCCGGCTCGGCGTCGGCACCGGTGAGGCGCTCAACGAGCACATCCTCGGCGACGCGTGGCCGGCCGCGCACGTGCGCATGGAGATGCTGGAGGAGGCCATCCTGATCATGCGCCGGCTGTTCAGCGGTGAGGAGGTCAACCACCACGGCACGCACTACACGGTGGAGAACGCCCGCCTGTACACCGTCCCGGACGAGCCGGTCCCGATCGACATCTCCGGCTTCGGCCCCGCGGCGACCAAGCTGGCGTCCCGGGTGGGCGACGGCTACGTCACGATGATGCCGGACGCCTCGATGGTGGAGCGGTACCGGAAAGGCGGAGGCGGCGCCAAGCCGGTCAGCGGCGGCACCAAGGTCTGCTACGACACCGACCGGGACGCCGCCGTACGGGAGGTGCACCGGCTGTGGGCCAACGAGCTGCTGCCGGGCGAGCTGGGCCAGGTCCTGCCCTCGCCGAAGCACTTCGAGCAGGCGCAGACGCTGGTCACCGAGGACATGGTGCGCGAGAACCGCGTGTGCGGCGACGACGTGGACGAACACGTCGCCGAGCTGAAGGCCTTCGCCGACGCCGGCTTCGACCGCGTCTACGTCAACCAGATCGGCCCCGACCTGCGCGGCTTCTTCGACTTCTACCGCACGAAGGTGCTGCCGCAGCTCCAGCAGAGCACCTGAGACGCTCCGGCGGGCCGCCTGCCCTGCCGGCCACCGGCCGCTGTGCGTCGCCCGCCCGGTTCCGGGCATGCCTGAGCCCCCGGACGCTCGTCCGGGGGCTCCGTGCCGCGCGGACCCCGTCAGCCGCGGCGGCGGTGCGGGTCCTCGGGCCCGGCGCCGCCCTGGCGCGGCACCGCGGGCCCGGTGTTCCCCGGCGCGGGCGCGCCCGTGCCCGGGGCACCGGCCGGGCCGGGCACGACGGGCGGTGCGGCCGGCGGTGCGGCGGGCGGCATGGGCGGGTACGGCACGCCGAGCCCGTCGGGCGCCGCGGCGCGCGCGTGGCCGCCGGCGGAGTGTCCCTGGCCTCCGCCGTGCCCTGCTCCCGGCCCGGAGGTGTGGGGACGGGCCGCGCTCCTCAGCAGGCAGGCCGCGACGCCCAGCAGGACGGCCGTGATCAGCGCGGCGACCCAGCCCGGCAGGCCGATCGCGAGCACCAGGCCCACGGCGAGCGCGAGCGCGGCGCCCGCGTACAGGGCGGCGGCGCCGGAGGCGGCGTAGAGCGTGGCCTTGCGGCGCTGCTTGCGCGTCTGCTCGCGCAGCTCGTCGCGCACGGTCTCGCGTGCCACCTGCGCCAGCTCGTCGACCAGTTGCCTGTCCAGGTGTTCCAAGTGATCCATGCGGTCCATGCGTTGCGGGTACCCGCGGGCGGGCGTTCCATGGGCGGCACCGCGCCGCACCCAACTAGGCTCGCCCGTATGGAGATTCTGGGAGCCACACTGCGTATCTACGTCGACGACCTGGACAAGGCGATCCCCTTCTACGAAGGTCTGGCCGGCAGCCCGGCGCTGCGCTTCGAGCGCGGTGGCGTGCACGTCGCGGCGGTCGGCTGCTTCCTGCTGATGAGCGGACCCGAGTCCCAGCTCGAGGTGTTGCGCAAGGTGGCCGCGACGATCGCCGTGACGGACGTCGAGGAGACCGGCCGGGTCCTGTCCGGGCTGGGCGCGGACATCGTCGCGGGCCCGCTCCCGACGCCCGCGGGCCGCAACCTGATCGCCCGTCATCCGGACGGCACGGTGTACGAGTACGTGGACCGTCGCGCCTAGCGCCCGTGTCCGGCGGCACGCTGTCCCGCGCCCCGGAGAGGGGCTGGGCGGCGTGCGGGTCAGCCGGCGGGTACGTCCTCGGCGGTGATCGCCCAGCGCTGGTGGTCGCGCCAGGCCCCGTCGATGTGGAGCATCCGGGGCGAGAAGCCCTCCAGGCGGAAGCCGCAGGCGCGGGCCAGCGCGATGGAGGCGGCGTTGCCCGGCTGGACGTTGATCTCCAGGCGGTGCAGCCGCATCGGCCCGAACGCGTACCGCACGACGAGGTCCAGTCCCTCGCGCATCAGGCCCCGGCCCGCCGCGTGCGCGAAGGCGCCGTAGCCGAGGGCGCCGCTGAGGAAGCCGCCGCGGACGATGTTGTTGATGTTGACGAACCCGGCGATGCCCCCGCCGTCCTTCTCGCACACCAGGAACCCGGCCTTGGCCGGGTCCTCGATGAGCCGGGCCGCGTAGGCGGCGTACGCCTCGGCGTTGTCCGGCGGGAAGAGCCACGGGTGGTGCAGGTGCTTGCTCTCCCGCGCCCGGGCGGTGAACTCGGCGCCGTCGTCGTACGTGAAGTGCCGGATGCCCACGCGGGGGCCCTCGGCGAGGTGACGGGAGGCGCTGCGCGGCATCCCGTCACTCTATGGCCCGACTCCGCGGCGGGCCCGCACGGGCACCCGGTCAGCGCAGCGCCGGTTCCTCCAGCGTCAGGGTGCCCGCGTCCGCGTCGAGTTCCGCGGCCGCTCCGAAGGGGATCGTCAGCGCCCCCGCGCAGTGCCCGAAGCCGAAGTCGTCGACGACCGGTACGCCGAGACCGCCGAGCCGGTCGGCCAGCATCGGCCGCAGCCCTTCGGCGGGCTCGCACCGCTCCCACGAGCCGAGCAGCACCCCGCCGACCCCGTCCAGCCAGCCGGCGCGCAGAAGCTGGGTGAGGTAGCGGTCCAGGCGGTACGGCTCCTCCCCCACGTCCTCCAGGCACAGCAGTCCGCCGCGCGCCGAGGGGCGGGCGTGCGGGGTGCCCAGCTCGGCGGCGAGCAGGGCGAGGCAGCCGCCGAGGGTGACGCCCCGCGCCCGGCCGGGGACCAGGGGCGTACTGCCGTCGGAGGCGATGACGCGGACGGTCTCCGGGGCGAACAGGGTCGCCTTCAGATGGTCCTGCGCGCGGGCGTTCTTGAGGAAGTCGATGCCCGCGGCCATCGGGCCGTGCAGGGTGACCAGGCCGAGGCGGCGGGCGAACGCCTCGTGCAGGGCGGTGATGTCGCTGAAGCCGACGAACACCTTCGGCCCGGCCGCGCGCATCGCCTCCCAGTCGAGCAGGCCGGCCATGCGCTGGGCACCGTACCCGCCGCGGGCGCACAGCACCGCGTCCACGGCGGGGTCGCACCAGGCCGCCTGGAGGTCGGCGGCCCGGTCGGCGTCGGTGCCGGCGAGGTAGTCGAAGGTGCCGTGCCGGTCCAGGACGTGCGGTGCCACGACCGGGTCGAGGTCCCAGCCGCGCAGCACGTCGAGGCCTGCCTGCAGCCGCTCCTCGGGCACGGGCCCGCTGGGCGCGACGACGGCCACCCGGGCCCCGGGACCGAGCCGGGCGGGCCTGGTCAGCTCCCTCACCCGGATCTGCTCCCTCGCCTGGGCCTGCTCCCTCACCTGGTCAGCTCCAGGATCGGGACGCCCTGCGGCCGCAGGCCGAAGACCTGGGCGTAGAGGGAGAGTTCGGCCTCCAGCGCGCGCACCATGGTCTCCGCCCGGCGGAATCCGTGCCCCTCGCCCTCGAAGGTGAGGTACGCGTGCGGCACGCCCCTGCCCTTCATGCGGGCCACGAACCGCTCGCACTGCACGGGCGGGCAGATCACGTCGTCCAGGCCCTGCAGGAGCAGGAACGGCGCGGTGACCCGGTCGGCGTGCTCGGCGGGCGACCGCTCCGCGTACCGTTCGGGCACCTCGGACAGCGGGCCGATGAGGCTCTCCAGATAGCGCGACTCGAAGTCGTGGGTCTCTCCCGTGCCCCAGCCGGTCAGGTCGAGGATCGGGTAGATGATCGTGCCGCAGGCGTAGACGTCGGTCGTGGCCAGCGAGGCGGCCGCGGTCCAGCCGCCGGCGCTGCCGCCCCGCACCGCGAGCCGCCGCCGGTCGGCGGTTCCCTCGTCGGCGAGGGCGAGGGCGACGGCGGCGCAGTCCTCGACGTCGACGACGCCCCACTGCTCGCGCAGCCGGTTGCGGTACTCGCGGCCGTACCCGGTGGAACCGCCGTAGTTCACCTCCGCGACGCCGATGCCACGCGAGGTGAAGTAGGCGATCTCCAGGTCCAGGACCAGGGACGACCGGCCGGTGGGGCCGCCGTGCGCCCAGATCACGTAGGGCGGCAGCTCGCCGTCGGGGGCGGTGTGGCCGGGGTTGCGCGGCGGGTGGAGGTGCGCGTGGATGTCGCGTCCGCCGGGCCCGGTGAAGGTGCGGACCCGCGGTTCGGGGTAGTACGCCGGGGCCACCGGGTCGTGGTGCGGGGCGCCGATCACCCGGGACCTGCCGGTGCGGGCGTCCAGCTCGACCACCTCGTAGGCGCTGCGGGGACTCGCGCCGACGGCCACGACGCGTTCGCCGTGGACGGCGAGGGTGGCCGCGAACTCGGTCCAGGGGCCCACCGCGTCGACGACCTCGCCGGTCTCCGGGTCGAGTATGCCGAGGACGGTGGCGCCGCGGCCGTGCACGACGGCGATCAGGCCGCTGTCCAGCGGCGCGAACCAGCGCTGCCCGAGCTTCCACAGCGGCCCGCCGAACTCCTCCTCGCGGGCGCACAGCGGCTGCCCGTCGCGGTAGAGGTTCCACCAGCCGGTGCGGTCGGAGGCGTACAGGAGGGAACCGTCGGGGGCCCAGTCGGCCTGGGCGATCGACTCCTCGGGGCCGCCCGCGACGGTCCGGGCGTCCCGGAAGGTGCCCTCGGGGCCGATGTCGGCGACGATCAGATCGGTGCCGTCCCAGGGCATCCGCGGGTGGTCCCAGGCGAGCCAGGCGGCGCGCCGCCCGTCGGGCGAGAGCCGGGGCCCGGTGACGAACCGGTGGTGGGCGCCGGCGAGTTCGCGCACCGCGTCCCGGTCGTCGGCGGCGGATCCGTCCAGCGGCACCGCCGCCGGCACCCGGCGCACGTCGGTGGGGCCCTCGCCGGTGAACTCCTCCAGGACGCACCACACCTCGCCGCGTTCCGGGCGCAGGTCGGGCTCGGCCCAGCGCAGCCCGCCGCCCACCGGGGAGAGCGGCGTCAGCGGACGCGGTTCGGCGCCGCCCGGCTCCCGGACGTACAGCCGCTGGTCGGCGAAGTTCACGAAGACCAGCAGCGGTCCCTCGTCGGTCATGAGCGCGGCCCAGGGGCGGCCGCCGTACTCGATGACGCGGCTGCGGACGTTCCACGGCGCGGGCAGCACCTGTTCCTCGACACCGTCCGCGCGCCGCCGCATCAGCGTGCGCCGGCCGCCCTCGGCGGGGCGGGGCGCGGTCCACCACACCTCGTCGCCGACGAAGCCGACGTCCTCGGGCCGTCCGTCGTGCGCGGCGGCGAGGGCCGCGTCGACGGGCGACGGCCACGATCCGTACGCCAGGGTCCGCACCGGCTGCTCCCCCATCGTCTCCTCCAGCTCCCTCGTCATGCCGTACGCAGGAATCGGTCGAGGACGCGGACACCGAAGTGCAGCGCCTCGACGGGGACGCGTTCGTCGACGCCGTGGAAGAGGGCCTGGTAGTCGAAGCCCTCCGGCAGCTTCAGCGGCGTGAACCCGTATCCGGTGATGCCGAGCCGCGAGAACTGCTTGGCGTCCGTGCCGCCGGACATGCAGTACGGCACGACGTGCCCCTCGGGGGCGAACTCCTCGACGGCGGCGCGCATCCCGGCGAACGTCGGCGAGTCGACCGGTGCCTGGAGGGCGACCTCGCGGTGGACGAACTCCCAGTCCACCTCCGGCCCGGTGAGCCGGTCGAGGGTGGCGCGGAACTCGTCCTCCCAGCCGTGCAGGAAGCGTCCGTCGACGTGGGCGACGGCCTGGCCGGGGATGACGTTGACCTTGTAGCCGGCGTCCAGCATGGTCGGGTTGCTGCTGTTGCGGACGGTCGCCTCGACGAGCTTCGCGGCCGGTCCGAGCTTGTCCAGCAGTGCGTCGACGTCGCCGAGGTCGGGGTCGATGCCGTACAGGGCGGCGAGTTCGGTGAGGGCGGCGCCGACGGTCGGGGTCAGGCGCAGCGGCCACTCGTACTCGCCGATGCGGGTGATCGCCGCGGCGAGGCGGGTGACCGCGTTCTCCCGGTTGACCTTGGAGCCGTGTCCGGCGCGTCCGCGTGCGGTGAGTTTCAGCCAGCCGGTGCCGCGCTCGCCCGCCGCGATCGGGTAGATCTCCCGGCCGGAGCCGTCGTGGAAGGTGAACGCCCCGGACTCGCTGACGCCCTCGGTGCAGCCCTCGAACAGCGCGGCGTGCCGGTCGGCGAGGAAACCGGAACCGTCCTCGGCGCTGGCCTCCTCGTCGGCGGTGAAGGCGATCACGATGTCCCGCCGCGGCCGTACGCCCTGCCGGGCCCAGTCGCGGGCGACGGCGAGGATCATCGCGTCCATGTTCTTCATGTCGACCGCGCCGCGCCCCCAGACGACGCCGTCGCGGATCTCCCCGGAGAACGGGTCGACGCTCCAGTCGGCGGCCTCGGCGGGTACCACGTCCAGGTGGCCGTGGACGAGCAGCGCGTCGGCGGACGGGTCGGTGCCCTCGATGCGGGCGACGACGTTGGTCCGGCCCTCGGTGCGTTCCAGCAGCGTGGGTTCGATCCCGGCGTCGGCGAGTCGCTCGGCGGCGTACTCGGCGGCGGGGCGTTCCCGGCAGTCGCCGCCGCCCCGGTTGGTGGTGTCGATGCGGATCAGGTCGGAGGTGAACCGCACGACCTCGTCCAGCGCCCGCGCGTCCACCCCGCCGGACGCGCCGTCCCCGCTCCCCGGCGTGCTCCCGGACTGCTCAGCCATACTGCTCCTCCACCGCGGCGGAGGCGATCGTGGTGACCGCCTTGAACGTACGGATCGTCTCGAACATGGTGTCGTGGGTGTATGCCACCTTGCGCTCCCCGACGCGGGCCACGCCCGGCACGACGGTCGCGGCGTCCGCCAGGTGCTCGGCGTCGAACTCCACCGCGACGGTGAACGGCCCGTCGCTCACCGGCTCGTGCCGCACCGCGAGCGCCGCCGCCTCCTTGGCCGCGGCCCGGATGTCGGCGGCGGTCCTGGCCGGCGTACGGCACACGGCCGCGTACCGGGACACGTGGTCCTTGACCGCGACCTTCAGCGCCTCGGGAGCATAGCCGAGCGCGTCCTCGCAGGCCACGTCGTCCCCGGTGACCAGCACCACCGGCACCCCGTACTCGGCGGCGACGTGCGCGTTGAGCAGGCCCTCGCTGGCCCGTACGTCGTTCAGCCACACGCCGGTGATCTGGTTGGCGAGGTAGGTGTGCGCGAGGACGCCCTCCATGCCGGCGCCGGCGTGGTAGCCGACGAAGGCGATGCCGTCGACGTCCCCGTGCTGCACGCCCTCGACCATGGTCAGGGCCTTGTGCCGTCCGGTGAGCATCCGCGTGCGCTCGTCGAGGCGCTCCAGCAGCAGGTTGCGCATGGTCCAGTGGGCCTCGTTGACGAGCACCTCGTCGGCGCCGCCGTCGAAGAAGCCCTGCACGGCGGCGTTCACGTCCGAGGTGAACATCGACCGGCACCGCTCCCACTGCGGAGTCCCCGGCAGGACGTCGGCCGGCCAGGTGACACCGGTGGCGCCCTCCATGTCGGCGCTGATGAGGATCTTCATGGCTCGAAACCGTACGCGTTCCCCGGCCGCCTCGGCCAGGTCTGTGGACAACCGCCGGCGGCCGGCCGCACGAGGGCTGTGGACAGCTTTCCGCCCTCCGGTGCCGGGGCGGCGCCGGAGGGCGGGTATGCACCGCCGGCCGGTGTCAGTCCTCGTGCCCGAGCTGGAGGTCGCGCTCGGTGCGGCCGCCGCCGGCCACCTGGAGGACGGTGGCGACGGGCGGGTAGCCGGCGGCGATGACGGTGTACTCGCCGGAGGACAGGTCGACGAAGCGGAAGGTGCCGTCGGGGCCGGTGGTCAGCGTGTCCACCACGTTCCCGGCCGCGTCGAGGAGGGTCACGCGGGCGTCCTCGACGACCCGTCCGCCACTGGCCCGCACGGTGCCGCGCAGGACGGCGCCGCCGGCCAGTTCGATGTCCTGCCGGGTCTCGCGGGCGGCCTGGACGCTGACCGGCAGGGCGGCCGGGCGGAAGGCGGGCGCGCTGGCGGCGAGGGTGTACTCGCCGGCCACCAGCTCGGTGATGACGTAGCCGCCCTCGCGGGCGCTGCGGGTGGTGGCCACGACCTCGCCGTGGACGTTGGTGAGGGTGACGATCGCGTCCCGGACGGGGGTGCCGTCGGCGGTGACGACGCTGCCGGCGAGGCGTCCGGCGCCGCCGAGGACCACGTCCAGCTCCACCGGGCGTTCGCCGACGGTCACGGAGACCGCCTGCGGCTGGTGGCCGCCGGCTGCGGCGATCAGGACGTACGACCCGGCGCCGGGTGTGGCCAGCGCGTACCGTCCGTCGTCGCCGCTGGCGCCCCGGCCGATCTGCTGCCCGCCGACGTCGATGAGGGTGAGGGCGGCGCGGGGCACCACGGTGCCGTCGGGGTGCTGCACCGTGCCGCAGACCGGGATGCCGGCGGCGTACGGCGCGCGGAGCGGGCCGGTGTGGTGTCCGCCCGGGGAGTGGGGGCGGGCCTGCGGGACGTGGGCGGCGGGCTGTGCGGTCTCGGGCTCGGTGACGGGGGCGTTGTGGGACACCAGGGGTTTCTCCTTGAGGAAGAAGGCGATGAGCAGGCCGAGGACGAGCACCGGCACCAGGTACAGGAAGATGCGCGGCATGGCGTCGGCGTACGCCCCGATGTAGGCGTCGCGCAGCGCCGGGGGCAGGGAGTGGACGAACTGCGGGGTGATGGACTCGGCTTCGGGCAGTCCGGCGTCGGCGGGGAGGCGGTCGGCGAGGGCGTCGGTGAGCCGGCCCGCGAAGAGGGTGCCGAAGACGGCGGCGCCGACGCTGCCGCCGATCTGCCGGAAGTAGTTGTTGGCGCTGGTGGCGGTGCCGAGGTCGGCGGGGCGCACGGAGTTCTGCACGGCGAGGACCAGGACGGGCATCACCATGCCGATGCCGGCGCCGAGGACGGCCATCCAGATGCTGTAGTGCAGCCGGGGCGTGTCGGCGTCGAGCCGGGAGAGCAGCCACATGCCGACGACGGACAGGGCGCTGCCGAGGATCGGGTGGGACCGGTAGTGCCCGGTACGGCTGATGAGCTGTCCGGAGATGATCGAGGTGCCGACGATGCCGCCCATCATGGGGAGCATCAGCAGGCCGGACTCGGTGGCGGTGGCGCCGTCGACCATCTGCAGGAAGGTCGGCAGGTAGCTGGCGGCGCCGAACAGGGCGATGCCGACGACGAGGCCGACCAGGCCGGTCACGTTGAAGACGGAGTCCCGGAACAGCCGCAGCGGGATCAGCGGTTCGGGCGCGTGGCGCTCGGCGATCAGGAAGAGGACGGTCGTCGCGACCGCGCCGGCGGCGAGGCCGAGGATGACCTCCGAGTCCCAGTCGTACTCGGTGCCGCCCCAGCTGGTGAGCAGCACCAGGCAGGTGGAGGCGGCGGCCAGCAGCAGGGCGCCGAGGTAGTCCAGGCGGGGCTTGACGCGGGGCCGGGGCAGCTTCAGGACGACGGCGACGACGGCCATGGTGAGCAGACCGAAGGGGACGTTGATGTAGAAGCACCAGCGCCAGGAGAGGTGGTCGGTGAAGTAGCCGCCCAGCAGGGGGCCGGCGACCGACGCGAGTCCGAAGGCGGCGCCGATCAGGCCCATGAACCGGCCGCGTTCCCGGGGCGGCACGATGTCCGCGATGATCGCCTGCACGCCGATCATCAGTCCGCCGGCGCCGACGCCCTGCACGGCCCGGAAGGCGATCAGCTGGTCCATCGTCTGGGCGCGTCCGGCGAGCGCCGAGCCGACGATGAAGACCAGGATGGCGAACTGGAAGACGCCCTTGCGGCCGAAGAGGTCGCCGAGCTTGCCGTAGATCGGCAGGCCGATGGTGGAGGTCAGCAGGTAGGCGGTGATCGCCCAGGACATCTTGTCCAGGCCGTGCAGCTCGCCGACGATCTTCGGCAGCGCCGTGGCGACGATCATCTGCTCCAGCGCGGCGAGCAGCAGCGCCAGCATGAGCCCGACGAAGACCAGCCGCACCCGGCGCGGGCTGAGCCCGGCGCCCCGCTCCGCCTCGGGAGCGGTCTCCTCGGGTTCCGTCGGGGGTGGTGCGGCGACCGGCTCGTCCTGCACCAGAGTGATCCCGCCCATGTCCCGCTCCCCTCGTCGCACCTGCTCATTTCTGCCGCCAGCGGCGACAACTACGAACAAGTGCGACAAGTTACGGCGTACGGCGCGATCGACCGAGGATCACTCGAACCGGTGAGACCGCCAACACCCGTGGTGAATGGGCGTGTTGGCTACTTCTCCACCTCGGAGGCGAGATTGGCGAGCACCGCGTCGTAGATCCGGCCGAGCCCCTTGGGCGCGAAGGTCTTCTCGAAGAAGCCGCCGATGCCACCGGCGCCCTTCCAGGTGCTGGTGACGACGACCCGGGACTTGCCCTCCCCGGCCGGGGTGACCCGCCAGGTGGTGACCATCGAGGAGTTGCGGTCCTTCTCGACGAGCTCGCCGTCGCTCGGCTCGCTGACCTCCAGCAGGCAGTCGCGGACGCGCTTGCTGGTGGCCTGGAGCTTCCAGTGGACGAGGGTGCCCTCGCCGTCGCCGCCCTCGCGGACCTCGTACTCGCTGAACTGCTCGGGGAGCAGCTTCTCGCGGGTGCCGCTGTAGTCGGCGAGGGTGTCGAACACCGTCTCCGCGTCCGCGGCGACGATCCGCTCCGTCGTGGCCTCGACCTGCGCCATCGGGTTCCTCCAGGGCTGGTTATCGGGGACGGGGCAAGCCAACCACCCCGCCGCCCGGCCACCAAATCGGGGGGGCGCGAACCGGCTCCGCACGACTCGCCCGCACGACCGAGGGAACTGTCGTTCCCTTCCCTCGGTCGTTCCGCGGAGGAGGTGTCACGCGCCGGGACAACCTCGGCTTCGACGCCCACAAGGCCGCAGGAGTACGAGAGTCCGCCGCCGCATCCGGTGCCGCGGCCACCCCGTGGACGGGCCCGCTTCTCCTCAGGCCGGCGGCGCCGCTGTGACCAGCCCTGTGCCCGTGCCGGCGCGTCCCTCGCGCCGCGTCGCAGCGCTGGTGCCGCTCAGCGCGGTCCGCAGCCGCCGATAGCGGTCGAGATCCTCCCAGGTGTCGCGGTCGGGCGGGCCGGGATCACGGCGGCCGGCGCTCCAGGCCCAGACGCTTGCGACCATGCCGGTGAGGAACGGGATGAGCAGCCACAACAGGGCACTCACAAGTCCACCCTCCTGAATCTCAAGCCGAATCCCGAACCGTGAACCGCTTGGGTGCGCCACCGGAAAGGATGATCTTGCGGGGTTCGGCGTGTGCGGCGAGCGGGATGCGCAGGGTGAGAACGCCGTTGTCGTAGGCCACCTCGGCGGCCTCGATGTCCAGGGCGTCGGACAGGTGCAGGCAGCGGGTGAACCGGCCGGCGGGGCGCTGGACGAGCACGGGCCGGGCGTCGGCGGGGACCGGGGTGGTGCGCCGGGCGACCAGGGTGAGCGTGCCGCACTCCACGGTCAGTTCGATGCTGGATCGGTCCACGCCCGGCAGATCGAACTGTACGTAGAGCGCTTCGGTCCCACGCCATACGTCCGCCGGGACGAAGGCGTCGTCCGGGGCGATGGCCGGGCAGTGCCGCGTAAGCCGGTCCGCCTCTGCAGGAGCGTCGGTGGCCGCAAGCATTCCCGCACTTCTCCGTTCACTTGTGGCGTCAGCAGTCGGTGACGGTCATGACACGTGAACCATTTCTTCATATAACCTACGGCAGATCGATTGACAAGTACGGACTGGGCGAACTTGACACACTCCGACTCAATTTTTTGTCGCACGGGGGAAACACCCGAACGTGCCCGCCGCCCCGGACCAGCCAGGGGATGCGCTAGCGGACCCGGGCCGCGGCGTGACGGCGGCACCGCGCGCACAGCGAGCGCGACTCCCGGATCCGGCGGCGGCCGACGACGGCGGCCAGACCGTCCAGACCGTCTTGAGGGCCCCGGACTTCTTGGTCCGGGGCCCTGATGTCGTACTGATGAACCGGTCACCGCCTCTTCTCGTGCACGCGCCGGTGTCCCGCCCACCGGCCGCTCATCGCCGTGGGCGCGTCACCGTGGGTGGGTGAGGAGCGCGGGCGAGCCGGGGACGCGACCGCGGGGCGCCTCGGCCTCTCCCTCCGGCGGCACGGGGAGGCGCGCCACCAGGCGCCCGACCCAGCGCCGGCCGCAGTGCTCGCAGCACGGCGCGCCCTGCGGCGTGTACGGGGAGTCGACCGGAGCGTTGTCGCGGTGGAAGTACTCCCGCTCGGTCCCGTCGTCGTCCCGGCAGCGCCGCACGTCGTAGTCGGCGCTCCAGCGGTACCAGCACGAACCGCAGGTGAACTCGACACGTTCGACGGCAAATTCGGTGATCACTGCACAGCACCTCCTGTCCGGCGATCGGATGAGATCCAGGCTCCGGGAGGAACACCTCGGGAGGATAACCCCGGGACGAGGCCGCAACGGGCGCACCCCGGGGCGGGGAGGCGAAACGGAGCCGAGTCGGCCCTGCGATCCCTCCACACCCTCCCTCCTTGACATGGAGAGGCTCAGGTTTTACTTCATAAGTGTAGGCAAGTCAGGACGTATACGCAGCTCACCACGTGCGGCGTACGACCGCGCACGCCGACGCGGAACCGGACCGGCGTCCCGTCCTGAACCAGCGCCGTGTCGTGAACCGGCCCCGCCCGTCCGGTGGGATCCGGCACCCGAGTGAGCATCCGCGGGGGGCGCCCGCAAGGACGCCCGACGCTGTACGGAAGCTGTACGGGAGAGGAGGGAACGGACAGATGGCGCGTGCGGTAGGTATCGATCTCGGTACGACGAACTCGGTGGTCTCGGTCCTCGAGGGCGGCGAGCCCACCGTCATCACCAACACGGAAGGCGCGCGGACCACACCGTCGGTGGTGGCCTTCGCCAAGAACGGCGAGGTCCTGGTCGGCGAGGTGGCCAAGCGGCAGGCCGTGACGAACGTGGAGCGCACGGCGCGCTCGGTCAAGCGGCACATGGGCGACCACGCCTGGCGCTTCCCCGGGCACGGCGACGTCGACGGCAAGCGGTACACCGCGCAGGAGATCTCCGCGCGGGTGCTGCAGAAGCTGAAGCGGGACGCGGAGGCGTACCTCGGCGAGGACGTCACCGACGCCGTGATCACCGTGCCCGCGTACTTCGACGACACCCAGCGCCAGGCCACCAAGGAGGCCGGTGAGATCGCCGGCCTGAACGTGCTGCGCATCGTCAACGAGCCGACGGCGGCGGCACTGGCGTACGGGCTGGACAAGGAGAACGACCAGACGGTCCTCGTCTTCGACCTGGGCGGCGGCACCTTTGACGTCTCCCTGCTGGAGATGGGCGAGGGCGTCATCGAGGTCAAGGCCACCAACGGCGACACCCACCTGGGCGGCGACGACTGGGACCAGCGGATCGTCGACCATCTGATCAAGCAGTTCAAGAACCACTACGGCGTGGACCTGGCCAAGGACAAGATGGCCGTGCAGCGTCTGCGCGAGGCGGCGGAGAAGGCCAAGATCGAGCTGTCCTCGTCCACCGAGACGACGATCAACCTGCCCTACGTCACCGCCTCCGCCGAGGGCCCGCTGCACCTGGACGAGAAGCTCACCCGCGCCCAGTTCCAGCAGCTCACCGCCGACCTGCTGGAGCGCTGCAGGACGCCGTTCCACAACGCGATCAAGGACGCCGGCATCTCCGTCAACGAGATCGACCACGTCGTCCTCGTCGGCGGCTCCACCCGCATGCCCGCCGTCACCGAGCTGGTCAGGGAGATGACCGGCAAGGACCCGCACAAGGGCGTCAACCCGGACGAGGTCGTCTCGATCGGTGCCGCGCTCCAGGCCGGTGTCCTCAAGGGCGAGGTCAAGGACGTCCTGCTCCTCGACGTCACCCCGCTGTCCCTCGGCATCGAGACCAAGGGCGGCATCATGACCAAGCTGATCGAGCGGAACACGACGATCCCGACCAAGCGCTCGGAGATCTTCACCACCGCCGAGGACAACCAGCCGTCCGTGCAGATCCAGGTCTACCAGGGCGAGCGCGAGATCGCGGCGTACAACAAGAAGCTGGGCATGTTCGAGCTGACCGGTCTGCCCCCGGCCCCGCGCGGCGTCCCGCAGATCGAGGTCACCTTCGACATCGACGCCAACGGCATCATGCACGTCTCCGCGAAGGACCTGGGCACCGGCAGGGAACAGAGGATGACCGTCACCGGCGGCTCCGCGCTGCCCAGGGACGACATCGACCGCATGGTCCACGAGGCCGAGCAGCACGCCGAGGAAGACCGTCGGCGCCGCGAGGCCGCCGAGACCCGCAACCAGGGCGAGCAACTCGTGTACTCCACCGAGAAGCTCCTGAAGGACAACGCCGACAGGATCCCGGCCGAGGCGAGGAACGAGACGGAGTCGGCGCTCGCCGGCCTGAAGGAGAAGCTGAAGGAGACCTCCGCGGACACGGCGGCGGTCCGGCAGGCGATCGACCGCACCGCGCAGGCCGCCCAGAAGATCGGCGCGGCCCTGTACGACACGTCACGGACCGAGCAGCCCCCGAGCGGGACCGGCGCGGGCCGGGGCGGTACGGCCGGCGACTCGTCCGAGGACGACGTGGTGGACGCCGAGATCGTCGACGACGACAAGCCGGAGGCAGACCGACGATGACCGCGAGCGGGCCGCACAGCGCCGAAGTGGCAGAACTGCGCCGCCTCGTGGAGGAGCGGACCGCGGATCTGCAGCGGGTGAAGGCCGAGTACGACAACTACCGCAAGCGGGTGAGGCGCGACCGCCTGGCCGTCCGGGAGATCGCGACGGTCAACGTGCTCCGGACGCTGTTGCCGGTGCTGGACGCCGTCGACCGGGCGTGCGCGCACGAGCCGCTCACGCCCGGTCTGGAGGACATCGCCGGCAGCCTGCGCGAGCAGCTCGGCGCCCTGGGCGTCACGTCGTTCGGCGAGGCGGGTGATCCCTTCGACCCCGCCTGCCACGACGCCCTGGCACACCGCATCGCCCCCGACGCGGACCGCCTCGTGTGCTCGGCGGTCCACCGGCCCGGCTACCGTCTCGGTGACCATCTGCTGCGCCCGGCACACGTGGAGGTCACCGGCCCGGCCTCATCCGTCCGGCATACGGACGGAACCGGCCACGACGTGCCGTTCCCGGCCCTCGCGGACAGGCCACGCCTGCCCGGCGCACATCCCTGAGTGCCATACGTGGCGGCCAGGCAGGGCGACGGCCGTTGGCTGCTGACCGCCTGTCAGAACACCCAGATCGTCGTCGGCTGATCGATCCGTACGGTTCGGCTGCGCGCACGAGGCGGGGCCCACCGGACCCGGCACACGCCCCCCGGGCTCGGCAGGCCGGGGCGTCTGGGATCATCTCCCTCATGAGCACCCCACCGGATGGACTGCCCGTGTACCGGGTCCTGACCGGACCGGACGACGCCGCGTTCTGCCGGCGTGTGAGCGAAGCGATCGGTCTCGGCTACGAACTGCACGGCGGCCCCGCCGTCACCTTCAACGGTGAGAGGGTCATCGTCGCCCAGGCCGTGGTCTGGCCGGCACGGTCGTAGAGACCGTCCGAGCCGGTCGCGGTCTCCGTCCTGCGCTGCCGTACGCGGCACCGGCCGCCGGTCCGGCGTCCCCGCGCCGGTCTAGCTCCCGGGCGCCAAGGTGCGCAGGACGCAGAATTCGTTGCCCTCGGGGTCGGCCATGACCACCCAGCTCCGGTCCAGTCCCTGGCCCACGTCCGCCCTGGTGGCGCCGAGGCCGAGCAGCCGGGTCACCTCTTCGTCGGTGCTGCCGTCGATCGGGCTGACGTCCAGGTGGAGCCGGTTCTTCACGGCCTTGTCCTCGGGCACCCGGACGAACAGCAGGGTGGGCGGCATCTGACGGGCCCGGACCTCTTCGGCGGTCGGTTTCCAGGAGCCGATCTCGACCGTGCCCTCGCTCCGGTCGATCACCTCGAAGCCCAGCACCGCGCACCAGAAGGCCGCGAGTCCCTCCGGATCGCGGCAGTCAACGGCCAGCTCCGTGAACCGACTTGTCATGTCTCTCCCCCGTAGTACGGACACGCGGCCGCCCAGAGTATTCGCTCCGGGCCCCGGCTGCCGGAAACCGGGTGCGGGCTGCCGGGTCCGCGATGTGTGCTCGGGGGAGGCACGGCGACGACGTCGGGCAAGCCGGGAGTACCGGCTGAGTGAGGATGGGGGTGCTGCGGGGGTGCCGGGGCAGCGGAAGAGGAGGCGTCGGCAGCAGGCTGGCGGGCCCGTGGACTCCGGTCCGGGGCACTGGCAGGTGGTCCTCGAGACGCAGGACGAGGCGGAGTGGCATGCCCGCCTGCGTCAACTGCGCACCGGGGCGGAGCGGATCGACTGGTCGGCGACTCGGATCGACGTCCTCTGCGGACGTCTTGAGCGGGCGACCACGTACCGGTTGAGTCTGTTCGTGCCCGGCCCCGGCCCAGGTCCCTGAGAGTCAGGGGCCGGGTCGGTGTGGACGTCCGGACGGAGGGGATGGCCGACGCCACCGGCCGGCCTGCGACACCCCCGGGCGTCTCGGGCTCCTGTCGTTCCCGGGTGCGGGCATTCGAGGGCTTCTGGCGGACCGATCGGGTCATGTACCGGCGCAACGCGTTCCGCCGGGGGTGTCCCTCGGCACGATGCGGCTTGGGCCGCGACCCGCGCGGACCGCACCCCCCTCCGTCCCGGGAGGACGCATGAGACAACGCGCAGCCGTGCTGTGCGGCGCCGCCGTCATCGCGGCCGGCTCCTTCACGGCCGTCCCCGCCGAGGCCGGCGCCCCGCGCCCCGCCGAGACCCCGCGCCCCGCGGGGCTCGCCTGGAAGAAGTGCGGTACGGCCGACTATCCGACGCTGCAGTGCGCCTCGCTCTCGGTGCCGCTCGACCACGACCGCCCGGACGGGAAGCGGATCACCCTCGCGTTGTCCCGTGTCCCGCACACCGCGAAGACGTATCAGGGACCGCTGCTGGTCAACCCCGGCGGGCCGGGCGGCAGCGGGCTGAGCCTCGCCGGGTTCGTGGCGTCCTCGCTGCCCGAGGAGGTGGCCGCCCAGTACGACGTCGTCGGTTTCGACCCGCGGGGTGTCGGCCGGAGCGAGCCCGCCCTGAACTGCCGGCCGGGGCACTTCGACGCGGTGCGCCCCGACACGCTGCCGGTCTCGCCGGCCGTCGAGCAGGCCAATCTGACCCGCGCGAAGTCCTTCGCAGGGGCCTGCGGCGAGAAGTACGCCGACGTGCTGCCCCACATCGACACGGTCGCCGCGGCGCGTGACATGGACGCGATCCGCGCGGCGCTCGGCTCGGAGAGGATCAGCTACTTCGGCTACTCGTACGGCACCTACCTGGGCGCCGTCTACGCCAAGCTCCACCCGCAGCGGGTGCGGCGCCTCGTGCTGGACTCGGTCGCCGACCCGACCGACGTCTGGTACGAGGCCAACCTCGACCAGGACCGCGCCTTCAACGACCGTCACCGCGCCTTCATGGCCTGGGTGGCGAAGCACGACGCGACGTACCGGCTCGGCACCGACCCGGAACGGATCGAGACCGCCTGGTACGCGATGCGGGCGGCCCTGGTGAAGAAGCCGGCCGGCGGGAAGGTGGGCGGCGCCGAACTGGAGGACACCTTCCTGCCGGGCGGCTACTACAACGGCTACTGGCCTTACCTGGCGGAGGCGTTCGCGGCGTACGTGAACGACGGGGACACCGGCCCGCTCGTCGAGTCGTACGAGAACTTCGGCGCCTCGGACGCCACCGGCGACAACAGCTACAGCGTCTACACCTCGGTGCAGTGCCGTGACGCCGGCTGGCCGCGCGACTGGGCGCGGTGGCGCGAGGACCACTGGAAGGCGTACGAGAAGGCGCCGTTCATGGCGTGGAACAACGCCTGGTACAACGCGCCGTGCGCCTTCTGGCCGGCGAAGTCGCGTCGCCCGGTGGACGTCGCCAACCGCGAACTGCCGCCGGCGCTGCTGTTCCAGGCGACCGATGACGCGGCCACCCCGTACGAGGGCGGCGTCACGATGCGCCGGCTGCTGCGCGGTTCCCGCCTGGTGGTCGAGGAGGGCGGCGGCAACCACGGCATCACGCTGAGCGGCAACGCCTGCCTGGACCGGCACCTGACCGCCTACCTGGCCGACGGCACCGTACCGCGCGGCGACGGCGAGGCCGACGCCGTGTGCGCGGCGTCGCCCGCCCCGAAGCCTCTGGAGTCCAGGGCGGCGTCGACGTCCTCGCGCGGCTCCACCCTGCACGGCCTGCTCGGCTTCCGGAGCTGAGCGCCTCCCGGCCGCCCGGCACACCCAGCACACCGGCAACGCCCCCGGCGGCCCGACGGCCCGCCGGGGGCGTTGCCGGTGCCTGGTCCACCATGGGGGCATGAGTGGGCCGACCAGGAGCGCCTCCGCGGTGAGCGGGCCGCGGGTGCGGGAGATGACGTTCGCCGACTGCGACCGCGTGTCCGGGATACGCGTCCGGGGCTGGCAGTCCGCGTACCGGGGGCTCATGCCGCAGTCGTACCTCGACGGGCTCGATGCCGCCGAGGAAGCCGAGCGGCGCCGTGCCCTCTTCACCCGGGCCCCGGCCGGTGTGGTGAACCTGGTCGCGGAGGACGACGCGGGCGAGGTCGTCGGCTGGGCCGCTCACGGTCCGTACCGGGACGGTGAACGGCGCACGGGGGAGGCCGAGTTGTACGCGGTCTACGTCGACACCACGCGTTTCGGCACCGGGATCGGGCAGGCCCTGCTCCGCGAGTCGGCGGGCCGGTGCGCCGCCGCCGGGCACCCGCGCATGCTGCTGTGGGTGCTGGAGGGCAACGCCCGCGCCCGGCGTTTCTACGAACGGGCCGGTTTCCGCGCCGACGGCGCCACGGACTCCTCCGACGTGGACGGGGTCGCGGTGCCCGAGGTGCGGTACGCCAGGCCGCTCACCGGCTGACGGCCCGCGCCGGACGGCGGCTCACCGCTGCCCGGGGATGCGGGCCAGTGCCCGTACCGCCGCCTCGGCCAGCGCGGGGTGGGCGAGGGCGTCGTTCAGTACGGGGGCGGCACGGTCGTCGCCGAGTGTGCCGAGCCCCTCGACGCAGGCCAGGGCCACGCGCCGGTACGGGTCGTGCGGGGTCAGCCGGCGCCGCAGGGTGGTGATCAGCGCGGGCACGGCCTCGGGGGCGCGCAGCTCGACCAGCAGGCGCACGGGGTGGAGGGCGTAGGCGACGCGCAGTTCGTTGGTGGCGAGGGCGGCGGCGGCGCGGGCGGTGCGCGGGTCGCCGAGGCGGGCGAGGGCGTGGGCGGCGGCGGCGCAGCGCGGCGGGTCGCGGTGGTTGAGCAGCAGCACGAGGGACTCGAAGGCGCGCCGGTCCCCCGCCAGTCCGAGCCGGAACGCGGCCAGTTCCCTTGCCCACAGCGGCTGTCCGGGCTCGGTGAGCACCGCGGCCAGCTCGTCCTGGTCCTCGGTCGCCGCGAGCCGGTCGCAGACCGCCGGGGCGTCCGGCGCTCCCGAGGCGGCCGCCTCGGCCCGTAAGCGCTCCGTGAGTGATCGCAACTCTTCGTCCATGACACCGAGGTTAGGCGGGTCGCCCGCGATGCGGGAGCCGCGTCACGCACCGCGTGAGAGCCACCTCACGGACGGTGTGGGAGCCACGTCACGAACACCGGGGGCTGGCGCGCTCGTTACCCGCGAGTTAATCTCAGACGAGCGGGTCACCCACCCGCGGTACTCCTCATGGCGGTCTGGTGACGCGGCCTTCGTGAGGGGCAGTTCAGTCGGCCGGTGCCTCGGGCACCGCTGTGCGACCCGGCCTCGGGACAGGGCCGGTCGGACCCGCCGCCGCCCGGGCGTGTGCCCGCCCCGCGGACGGCACCGGGCATGTGCGCCAGTGGCCCGGCAACACCCGCACTCCGCACGTCTCACTCCGTACGCACCCGGTGCGCCGCGCGGCGCACCGGGGCGTTCTCCCGTCGTCACCCCTCATTCCTGGAGTCCCGCGATGGCCACTCCCCTGTCCCACACTCCTCCCTCCCCGCTGCGGACCGTCGCCGTCGTCGGCCTCGGCACGATGGGCACCGGCATCGCCGAGGTGCTGGCCCGGGCCGGCCGTGACGTGATCGGCATCGACATCAGCGAGGCTCAGGCCGTGAAGGCCGTCGCCGCGCTGGAGGCGTCCACCGCCCGTGCCGTGGAGCGCGGGCGCCTGACCGGACAGGAGCGCGCCGACGCCCTCGCCCGGATCCGCACCGCCACCGGCCTCGCGGCCGCGGCCGACGCCGACCTCGTGATCGAGGTGGCGCCGGAGTCGTACGAGGTCAAGCAGCAGATCTTCCGGGAACTGGACGGGATCGTGCGCCCCGGGACGATCCTGGCGACCGGCACCAACGCGCTGTCGGTGACGCGGCTGGCGGCCGATTCGGCCCGTCCGGAACGGGTGCTGGGCATGCACTTCTTCAACCCGGCACCGGCGATGAGGCTGGTCGAGGTGGTCTCCTCGGTGCTGACCGCGCCGGAGGCCGTCACGGCCGTCACCGATCTCGCCCTGGAACTGGGCAAGGAGCCCGTCGCGGTCGGCGACCGGCCCGGTTTCGTCGCCGACGGGCTGCTGTTCGGGTACCTCAACCAGGCCGCGGCGATGTACGAGGCGCACTACGCCTCCCGCGAGGACATCGACGCCGCGATGCGGCTCGGCTGCGGGCTGCCGATGGGCCCGCTGGCGCTGCTGGACCTGATCGGCGTGGACACCGCGCGGACGGTCCTGGAGGCCATGTACTCCGCCTCCCACGACCGGCTGCACGCCCCCGCGCCGATCCTGAGGCAGCTCAGCGAGGCCGGCCTGACCGGCCGCAAGGCGGGGCGCGGCTTCTACACGTACGAGGCGCCCGGCAGCGCGGTCGTGGTGCCGGACGCCCTGACCCCGCGTGCGGGCAAGGCCCCGGTCGCCGGCCGTCCCGTGCGCTCGGTGGGTGTCGCGGGCTCGGGCACCATGGCGTCCGGCATCGCGGAGGTGTTCGCCAAGGCCGGGTACGAGGTCGTCCTCGCCGCCCGCAGCGCGGAGAAGGCGCGGACCGCCAAGGCCCGTATCGGGAAGTCGCTGGCGCGCGGCGTGGACAGGGGCAGGCTGACCGCGGAGGCCGCCGCCGAGGCGCTGGAGCGGATCACGCCGACGGGGACGTACGACGACTTCGCGGACGTGGACCTGGCGGTGGAGGCGGTCGCGGAGGACCTGGAGGTCAAGCGGCAGCTGTTCGCCGCGCTGGACAAGGTCTGCAGGCCGGGTGCGGTGCTGGCGACCACCACCTCGTCCCTGCCCGTCGTCGCCTGCGCCCGCGCCACCTCGCGCCCGCAGGACGTGATCGGCATGCACTTCTTCAACCCGGCGCCTGCGATGAAGCTGGTCGAGGTGGTCCGCACGGTGCTGACCGCGGACGACGTGCACGCCACCGTCCGCGAGGTCTGCGCCGAGATCCGCAAGCACGCCGTGGACTGCGGCGACCGGGCCGGGTTCATCGTGAACGCGCTGCTGTTCCCGTACCTCAACAACGCGGTCAAGATGGTCCAGGAGCACTACGCGACGCTCGACGACATCGACGCGGCGATGAAGCTGGGCGGCGGCTACCCGATGGGCCCCTTCGAGCTGCTGGACGTGGTCGGGCTGGACGTGTCGCTGGCCATCGAGAAGGTCCTGCACCGCGAGTTCCGCGATCCGGGTCTCGCTCCGGCGCCGCTGCTGGAGCACCTGGTGGCCGCGGGCTGCCTCGGCCGCAAGACGGGCCGCGGCTTCCGCGAGCATGCCCGCCGCTGAGCGGCCGGGCGACCGGTTCCGGTCCGGGGAGGACTGGGGCGGACTGCTCGATCCGGCCACCTCTCCCCCGCCTTCCCGGGCCGCTTCTCCCCCGTCCTCCCCGGCCGCCCCCTCCCCGTCCTCCCCGGCCGCCGCTCCCCCGTCCCGCTCGGGCGGGGGAGCCCCCGGACCCCCCGGACCCTCCGAACTCCCCGGTCACGCGCATGACGGCGCGCACATGCAGTACGTTCGGTGCATGTCCCAGCCCGCCAAGTCCTCACGTACACCAGCTACGCCCGACGCGCCGGAGAGCGCGGCCGGCAGCCGGGCCGCCGCCCAGCGGCTCAAAATGCGCCGGGAGCTGGCGGCCGCGGCGATGGAGCTGTTCGCGACCAAGGGGTACGAGGCGACCACCGTCGACGAGATCGCGGCCGCGGCCGGCGTCGCCCGGCGCACCTTCTTCCGCCACTTCCGCTCCAAGGAAGAGGCGATCTTCCCGGACCACGACGACACCCTGGTGCGCGCCGAGGCGGTGCTGAACGCGGCGCCCGCGCACGAGCATCCGCTCGACACGGTGTGCCGTGGCATCAAGGAGGTCATGAAGATGTACGCGGCCCGGCCGGAGATCTCGGTCGCCCGCTACAAGCTGACGCGCGAGGTGCCCACCCTGCGCGAGGCGGAGATCGCGTCGGTGGCCCGCTACGAGCGCCTCTTCACCCGCTACCTCCTCGGCCACTTCGACGAGCACGCCCACGACGACGACGCCAACGACGACCCGCTGCTGGCGGAGGTCGCCGCCTCGGCCGTGGTCACCGCCCACAACCACGTCCTGCGGCGCTGGCTCAGGGCGGGCGGGCAGGGCGACGTGGAGGCCCAGCTCGACCACGCCTTCTCGATCGTGCGCCGGACGTTCGGCACGGGCATCGGCGCCGGGCGCGGCACGGCGTCCTCGCGGCCGGCCGTCCCCGCCTCCTCCGCGGCCTCCGTGGAGGGCGAGGTGCTGGTGACGGTCGCGCGGACCGACGCGCCCCTGCACGAGGTCATGCGCACCATCGAGCAGGCCCTCAAGGAGCGCTGACCCACCCCTTCCCCTTGTGACGACCTGTGACGACGGCCACCCTCCGGGTGGCCGTTTTTGCACGTCAACGCCCCTTTCCCGCCTCTTCCCGACCCCCGTTCGATCGATCATCGCTCATCTGTCGGGTAAAGATTTCATCTGAGAAGAAGTTCTGGCACTCAGTGCCTTGCAGGGTGACACGCGGTGTCATACGTTGAGGGTGTCCGGGCTGTCCCCGCACCCATCCCCTGCGCGCCCGGCGCCTGCGTCACAGGCACTTTCACCAACTCCTCTGCACCACCGACGTACCCATCGGCGCCCCTCCCTCAGGGCGCTCACCGCCGGAGGCAACACCGTGACCGTGAAGGACATCCTGGACGCGATCCAGTCGCCCGAATCCACGCCGGCCGACTTCGCCGCACTGCCGCTCCCCGAGTCGTACCGCGCGATCACCGTGCACAAGGACGAGACCGAGATGTTCGCGGGCCTCGAGACCCGCGACAAGGACCCGCGCAAGTCGATCCACCTCGACGAGGTGCCGGTGCCCGAGCTGGGCCCCGGCGAGGCCCTGGTGGCCGTCATGGCCTCCTCGGTCAACTACAACTCGGTGTGGACCTCGATCTTCGAGCCGCTGTCGACCTTCGGCTTCCTGGAGCGCTACGGCCGCACCAGCGAGCTGGCCAGGCGCCACGACCTGCCGTACCACATCATCGGCTCCGACCTCGCGGGCGTCGTCCTGCGCACCGGACCCGGCGTCAACTCCTGGAAGCCCGGCGACGAGGTCGTCGCGCACTGCCTCTCCGTCGAACTGGAGTCGTCCGACGGCCACAACGACACGATGCTCGACCCCGAGCAGCGCATCTGGGGCTTCGAGACCAACTTCGGCGGCCTCGCCGAGATCGCGCTGGTCAAGTCCAACCAGCTGATGCCCAAGCCCAAGCACCTCAGCTGGGAGGAGGCCGCCGCCCCGGGCCTGGTCAACTCCACCGCCTACCGGCAGCTGGTCTCCCGCAACGGCGCCGGCATGAAGCAGGGCGACAACGTCCTGATCTGGGGCGCGAGCGGCGGCCTCGGTTCCTACGCCACCCAGTTCGCGCTGGCCGGCGGCGCCAACCCGGTCTGTGTCGTCTCCTCCCCGCAGAAGGCGGAGATCTGCCGCTCCATGGGCGCCGAGGCGATCATCGACCGCAACGCCGAGGGCTACCGGTTCTGGAAGGACGAGAACACCCAGGACCCCAAGGAGTGGAAGCGCTTCGGCAAGCGCATCCGCGAACTCACCGGCGGCGAGGACATCGACATCGTCTTCGAGCACCCCGGCCGCGAGACCTTCGGCGCGTCCGTCTTCGTCACCCGCAAGGGCGGCACCATCACCACCTGCGCCTCGACCTCGGGCTACCTGCACGAGTACGACAACCGCTATCTGTGGATGTCCCTGAAGCGCATCATCGGCTCCCACTTCGCCAACTACCGCGAGGCCTGGGAGGCCAACCGCCTGATCGCCAAGGGCAAGATCCACCCGACGCTCTCCAAGGTGTACCCGCTGGAGGAGACCGGCCAGGCCGCGCACGACGTGCACCGCAACGCCCACCAGGGCAAGGTCGGCGTGCTGTGCCTGGCGCCCGAGGAGGGCCTGGGCGTGCGCGACCACGAGATGCGCGCCAAGCACCTCGACGCCATCAACCGCTTCCGCGACATCTGAGAAGGCCGGGGGCACAGATGACCGAGCGTCAGAAGGACCGGCCGTGGCTCATGCGCACGTACGCCGGCCACTCCACGGCCGAGGCGTCCAACGAGCTGTACCGGCGCAACCTCGCCAAGGGGCAGACGGGTCTGTCGGTCGCCTTCGACCTGCCGACCCAGACCGGCTACGACTCCGACCACGTCCTCGCCCGCGGCGAGGTGGGCCGGGTCGGGGTGCCGGTCGCGCACCTCGGTGACATGCGCCGGCTGTTCCAGGACATCCCCCTGGAGCAGATGAACACCTCGATGACCATCAACGCCACGGCCATGTGGCTGCTGGCGCTCTACCAGGTCGTCGCCGAGGAGCAGGGCGCGGACATCACCGAGCTCCAGGGGACGACCCAGAACGACATCGTCAAGGAGTACCTGTCCCGCGGGACGCACGTCTTCCCGCCGGGGCCGTCGCTCCGCCTGACGACGGACATGATCGCGTACACGGTCTCCCACATGCCGAAGTGGAACCCGATCAACATCTGCAGCTACCACCTGCAGGAGGCGGGCGCCACGCCGGTGCAGGAGATCGCGTACGCGATGTCCACCGCGATCGCCGTGCTCGACGCGGTGCGCGACAGCGGCCAGGTGCCCCAGGAGCGCATGGGCGACGTCGTCGGCCGCATCTCCTTCTTCGTCAACGCGGGCGTCCGCTTCGTCGAGGAGATGTGCAAGATGCGGGCCTTCGGGCGGATCTGGGACCGCATCACCCGCGAGCGGTACGGCATCGAGAACCCCAAGCACCGCCGCTTCCGCTACGGCGTCCAGGTCAACTCGCTCGGCCTGACCGAGGCCCAGCCGGAGAACAACGTCCAGCGGATCGTCCTGGAGATGCTGGCCGTCACCCTCTCCAAGGACGCCCGCGCCCGCGCCGTGCAGCTGCCGGCCTGGAACGAGGCGCTCGGCCTGCCCCGCCCCTGGGACCAGCAGTGGTCGCTGCGCATCCAGCAGGTGCTGGCGTACGAGAGCGATCTGCTGGAGTACGACGACCTCTTCGAGGGCTCGAAGGTGGTCGAGGCGAAGGTCGACGAGCTGGTCCGGGAGTCGCTGGCCGAGATCGGGCGCATCCAGGAGATGGGCGGCGCGATGGCGGCCGTCGAGTCCGGCTACCTCAAGTCGCAGCTGGTCGCCTCGCACGCCGAGCGCCGGGCCCGGATCGAGTCGGGCGAGGAGAAGATCGTCGGTGTCAACGCCTTCCAGGGCACCGAGCCCAACCCGCTGACCGCCGACCTGGACACCGCGATCCAGACGGTCGACCCGGCGGTGGAGGCCCGCGTCATCGCCTCGCTCCAGCACTGGCGGGACACCCGCTACCAGCCGCCCTTCAACCACCCGCGCCCCTGCAAGGCGCTGGAGAAGCTGAAGGAGGCCGCGCGCGGCACCGAGAACCTCATGGAG
Organism: Streptomyces sp. NPDC006384; assembly: GCF_042870695.1. Classification (NCBI taxonomy): domain Bacteria; kingdom Bacillati; phylum Actinomycetota; class Actinomycetes; order Kitasatosporales; family Streptomycetaceae; genus Streptomyces; species Streptomyces sp. NPDC006384. The sequence goes on along the minus strand of NZ_JBIAHR010000013.1, from coordinate 195,693 downwards.
GCCACCCTGGAGTGCGCCCGCGCCGGCGTCACCACCGGCGAGTGGGCCGGGGCGCTGCGCGAGGTGTTCGGCGAGTACCGCGCGCCGACCGGGGTGTCCTCGGCGCCGGTGGCGGTCGCCGCCGAGGAGGGCTCGGCCCTGTCCGGGGTGCGCCGCAAGGTGGAGCTGACGGCGCGGGACCTCGGTGTCGGCAAGCTGCGCTTCCTGGTCGGCAAGCCCGGCCTGGACGGCCACTCCAACGGCGCCGAGCAGATCGCCGTGCGGGCCCGCGACGCCGGGTTCGAGGTGGTCTACCAGGGCATCCGGCTGACCCCGGAGCAGATCGTGGACGCCGCCCTCGCCGAGGACGTGCACGCGGTGGGCCTGTCCGTCCTCTCGGGCTCGCACGCCCAGCTCGTCCCCGACGTGCTGGAGCGGCTCCGTGTGGCCGGTGCCACAGATATACCGGTGATCGCCGGTGGCATCATCCCAAGCGGTGACGCCGAACTGCTGCGGGCCGCGGGAGTGGCCGCGGTCTTCACCCCGAAGGACTTCGACATCACCGGCATCATCGGCCGGATCGTCGACGAGATCCGGAACGCGAACAAGCTCGACCCCCTGGAGGTCCCCGCATGACGACAGTCGACCGCCTTCGCCCCCGCCGCTCCTGCCTGGCGGTCCCGGGAAGCAACCCGCGTTTCCTGGAGAAGGCCCAGGGCCTCCCCGCGGACCAGGTCTTCCTGGACCTGGAGGACGCCTGCGCGCCGCTCGCCAAGCCCGAGGCCCGGCACACCATCGTGAAGTTCCTCAACGAGGGCGACTGGACCGGCAAGACCCGCGTCGTGCGCGTCAACGACTGGACGACCGAGTGGACGTACCGCGACGTCGTGACCGTCGTCGAGGGCGCCGGCCAGAACCTCGACTGCATCATGCTGCCGAAGGTCCAGGACGCCCGGCAGATCGTCGCCCTGGACCTCCTGCTCACCCAGATCGAGAAGACGATGGGCTTCGAGGTCGGGCGGATCGGCATCGAGGCGCAGATCGAGAACGCGCAGGGTCTGAACAACGTCAACGAGATCGCGCAGGCCAGTCCCCGCCTCGAGACCATCATCTTCGGCCCGGCCGACTTCATGGCGTCCATCAACATGAAGTCCCTGGTCGTCGGCGAGCAGCCGCCCGGCTACCCGGCGGACGCCTACCACTACATCCTGATGAAGATCCTGATGGCCGCCCGCGCCAACAACCTCCAGGCGATCGACGGCCCCTACCTCCAGATCCGCAACGTCGACGGCTACCGCGAGGTCGCCCGGCGCGCCGCCGCCCTCGGCTTCGACGGCAAGTGGGTGCTGCACCCGGGCCAGGTCGAGGCGTCCAACGAGATCTTCTCGCCGTCCCAGGAGGACTACGACCACGCCGAGCTGATCCTGGACGCGTACGACTACTACACGTCCGAGGCGGGCGGCAAGAAGGGCTCCGCGATGCTCGGCGACGAGATGATCGACGAGGCCAGCCGCAAGATGGCCCTGGTCGTCGCGGGCAAGGGCCGTGCGGCCGGCATGCGGCGCACGTCGAAGTTCGAGATCCCGGAGGGCTGAGGGCGATGCAGTTCGGACGCACCTACGAGGAGTTCGAGGCCGGCGCGACCTACAAGCACTGGCCCGGGAAGACGGTCACCGAGTACGACGACCACCTCTTCTGCCTCCTCACCATGAACCACCACCCGCTCCACATGGATGCGAACTACGCCGAGAGGACGACGGATTTCGGCAGGAACGTGGTGGTCGGCAACTACGTCTACTCGCTCCTGCTCGGCATGTCGGTCCCCGACGTCTCCGGCAAGGCCATCGCCAACCTGGAGATCGAGTCGCTCAGGCACGTGGCGCCCACCTTCCACGGCGACACGGTCTACGGCGAGACCACCGTGCTCGACAAGTGGCCGTCGAAGTCCAGGAGCGACCGCGGCATCGTGCACGTCGAGACCAGGGGCTACAAGCAGGACGGCACGCTGGTCTGCGTCTTCCGCCGCAAGGTGATGGTGCCCACCGAGACGTACATCAAGGAGCGCGGCGGCGAGCAGCCGGGCCGCCCCGAGCCGAAGGAACAGGGGAAGTAGAAGATGAGCCGCCTCGCCCAGACCCACGGCCTCACGGACGTCCAGCGGGAGATCCTCTCCACCGTCCGGGACTTCGTGGACAAGGAGATCATCCCGGTCGCGACCGAGCTGGAGCACCGGGACGAGTACCCGCAGGACATCGTGGACGGGCTGAAGGAACTGGGCCTGTTCGGTCTGATGATCCCGGAGGAGTACGGAGGCCTGGGCGAGTCGCTCCTCACCTACGCCCTGTGCGTGGAGGAGATCGCCCGCGGCTGGATGTCGGTGTCCGGCATCATCAACACGCACTTCATCGTGGCGTACATGCTCAAGCAGCACGGCACGCAGGAGCAGAAGGACCACTTCCTGCCCCGCATGGCCGCCGGCGACGTCCGGGGCGCGTTCTCCATGTCCGAGCCGGCGCTCGGCTCGGACGTGTCGGCCATCACCTCGAAGGCGGTGAAGGACGGCGACGAGTACGTCCTCACCGGCCAGAAGATGTGGCTGACGAACGGCGGTACGTCGTCCCTGGTGGCCGTTCTGGTGAAGAGTGACGAAGGACACCCCGAGGGCACGGCCCCGCACAAGTCGATGACGACCTTCCTGGTGGAGAAGGAGCCCGGCTTCGGCGAGGTCCGCCCCGGCCTGACCGTCCCCGGCAAGATCGACAAGATGGGCTACAAGGGCGTCGACACGACCGAGCTCATCATGGACGGCCTGCGGGTTCCCGCCGACCGGGTGCTCGGCGGCGTCACCGGCCGGGGTTTTTACCAAATGATGGACGGCGTCGAGGTCGGCCGCGTCAATGTGGCGGCGCGTGGCTGCGGCGTCGCTCAGCGTGCCTTCGAGCTCGGTGTCCGGTACGCCCAGCAGCGCCACACTTTCGGCAAGCAGATCGCCCAGCACCAGGCCATTCAGTTCAAGCTCGCGGAGATGGCCACCAAGGTCGAGGCCGCGCATGCGATGATGGTGAACGCTGCACGCAAAAAGGACTCGGGCGAACGAAACGACCTGGAAGCGGGGATGGCCAAGTACCTCGCCTCCGAGTACTGCAAGGAGGTCGTGGAGGACGCCTTCCGGATCCACGGCGGGTACGGCTTCTCCAAGGAGTACGAGATCGAGCGGCTCTACCGCGAGGCCCCGATGCTTCTGATCGGTGAAGGGACCGCCGAGATCCAGAAAATGATCATCGGCCGCCGACTGCTCGAAGAGTATCGATTCCAGGGTTAGATGTCCGGATACGGGGTGTTTTCTTGGAGAAGAAGGTCACACCCCGTAGGCACTGTTCGGCCGCCGACTCGGCTTCCTGGCTTACCCAGTTGCGGCTGATTGCCGCTACGATCGCCGGAAAGCCGCCGTCCCCCGTCAGAGCGCGGCATCATCCGCTACGAAGGTCATCCATGCCCCACAGCCAAATCTCTGCATCTCGCGACAGCCTGGCCGGCGTACGCCTCGCGCGCGGAGCATCGCCGTGGCTTCTGCCGACCGTCGCCACCGCAGCCGTCAGTCTGGTCCGTGCCCGCCGCTCGGGCGTGGCCAAGGCCGTCGCCGTCCCCGCCACCGCGCTCGCGGCGGGGATGCTGTGGTTCTTCCGCGACCCCGAGCGCGAGATCGCCCAGGGCAGGGTCATCTCGCCCGCCGACGGTGTGGTGCAGAGCATCATGCCGTGGAAGGACGGCAGGACCCGCGTCGCGATCTTCATGAGCCCGCTCAACGTCCACGTCAACCGCGCCCCCCTGGCGGGCACGGTGACCTCCGTCGAGCACGTTCCCGGTGGCTTCGTTCCCGCCTTCAACAAGGAGAGCGAGAACAACGAGCGGGTGGTGTGGCACTTCGACACCGAGCTCGGTGACATCGAGATGATCCAGATCGCCGGTGCGGTGGCCCGCCGCATCGTCCCCTACGTGCCGCAGGGCACGAAGGTGGAGCAGGGCGAGCGGATCGGCCTGATCCGCTTCGGCTCGCGCGTCGACCTGTACCTGCCGGAAGGCGTGGAGGTCGCGGTCGAGGTGGGGCAGAAAACGGTGGCTGGGGTGACTCGAATTGACCGTGGTTGATCCACAGACCCAGGCCGGCTGGGTGCCCGAGGCCGACGAGGCGGACGACGAGGAGGAGATGCCTCTCTCGCTCCGCCTGTCGATAGCGGACACCCTCACCCTGGGCAACGCCACGTGCGGCTTCATGGCGGTGTACTTCACCACCACCGGCATCCTGATCCCGCACCTGACGGGCAGCGAGGAGTCGGGCATGGCCCGGCACAGCGCGGCCACGGCGGTCATCCTGATGCTGTGCGCGGCGATCTTCGACCTGTTCGACGGGCTCGTGGCGCGCAAGCTGCGCAGCTCGCCGATGGGCGCCGAGCTGGACAACCTGTCCGACCTGATCAGCTTCGGGCTGGCGCCGGCGTACTTCGTCCTGGTCTACGGGATGGTCGCGCACGACGCGTACCAGCGGGTCGCGGCGGTGGGCGCGATCGTGGTGCTGCTGGCGGTGGTGCTCAGGCTCGCGAGATTCTCCTGCGTCACCGTGAAGGACGGCACCTTCCAGGGCATGCCGTCCCCGTTCGGCGCGCTGACGGTGGTCTCGATCGTGCTGCTGGAGCTGCCCTTCGTGGCGACGCTCCTCGCCATCATCGGGACGGCCTGGCTGATGGTGAGCCGGGTCGAGTACCCGAAGCCGCGCGGGCGCCTCGCGGTGGCGATGCTGTCGTGGATCGTCCTGTCGATGGGCCTGCTGGCCGGCTGGGCCTTCGACGCGCCGAGCGGACAGCTGCTGCTGCAGACCGGATGTGCGCTGCAGCTGGTGATGGGCGCGGTGATCCCGCTGTTCGCCACGGCGCGGCGGGTGAACAACTTCCGCGGCAGCCGGCGGGAGGCGCGGGCGGCGCAGCTGCCGTAGCGCTACCGCTGAGTGGGGCCCCGGACCCGGGTCGGGTCCGGGGCCCTTCTGTTTGTGCGTGTCCGGTGCCGGTGTGGACGTCCCCGGGGACTCCGCCCCCGGGGGCGGGAAGGGGGAAGGGCGGCGGGGGCGAGACCCCCCTGCGCTCCCCTACGCCAGGAAGTCCCGCGCGATGCGCTCCGCGACCCGCTCCAGGATGGGCCCGGCATCGGCGATGCACTTCGCCACGTCCGGCTCCTCGTCCGTCAGCGGATACGCCCGCCGGATCCCGGCCCGCCCCAGCACCTCCGGCGCCAGCGCCAGCCGCCCGCACACCGCGACGACCTCCTTGCCCGCGGCCCGCGCCGCCGCCGCGACACCGGCCGGCGCCTTCCCGTGCAGGGTCTGCTCGTCCAGCGAGCCCTCCCCCGTGATCACGAGCTCGGCCCGCTCCAGCGCCGGCGCGAAGCCCAGCACGTCCAGCATCACCTCGATGCCGGCCCGGAACCGCGCGCCCATCAGCATCGCGCCGAACCCGATGCCGCCCGCGGCTCCCGCGCCCGGCGAGGCGGCGTACTCGGCGGCCCGCGCGCCCACCGTCCCCTCCAGGACCTTCGCGAAGTGCGCGAGAGCCGCGTCCAGCGTCTCCACATCCTCCGGCGTGGCGCCCTTCTGCGGGCCGTAGACCGCCGGGGCGCCCTTGGGGCCGGTCAGCGGGTTGTCGACGTCGCTCGCGAGCACCAGCTCGACGTCCGCCAGCCGCGGGTCCAGGCCGGACAGATCAGCCGAGGCCAGGTCGGCGAGACCGCCGCCGCCCGGTGCCACCGGCTCCCCGTCCTCGCGCAGGAACCGCGCGCCCAGCGCGGACAGCATGCCCGCGCCGCCGTCCGTGGTCGCGCTGCCGCCGACCCCGAACACGATCGTCCGCGCGCCCGCGTCCAGCGCGGCCCGCAGCAGCTCGCCCGAGCCGCGGGTGGAGGCGGTCAGCGGGGCCAGGACACCGGCGGGCAGCCGCTGCAGCCCGCTGGCCTCGGCCATCTCCACGACCGCGGTGTCACCGCGCAGCGCGAACGCCGCCGTCACCTCGTCCCCGAGGGGCCCGGCGACCCGTACCTCCCGGCGTTCGAAACCGGCCGCGACCGCCGCGGCCACGGTGCCGTCGCCGCCGTCGGCGACGGGCAGCGCCTCGACCTCCAGGTCCGGCACGATGCGGCGCAGCCCGGCCGCGACCCGCTCGGCGACCTCGACGGCCGTCAGCGAGCCCTTGAACTTGTCCGCGGCGACGAGCACCCGGCGGGCCCCGTCCACTGCAGCGTCAGCCACCTTGTCTCCCCTTGCTCTTCGAGCCTTGCGCACGTCAAGGCAGTCGCGCCGCTGCGACCTTAACCGCAGCACACCCCCGCCGTCATGCCCCTGCCCGCTCCGTGGAACGCCCCGCCGGGCGTGCGCGGGCCCGGGCGGGGGCGGGTGGTCTAGAACAGGGCCGCCCCCGCCCTCCCCCGCTCGAAGTCCAGCAGGCGCTGCTTGCGGGCCAGGCCGCCGCCGTAGCCGGTGAGGCTGCCGCTCGCGCCGATGACGCGGTGGCAGGGGACGATGATGCCGATCGGGTTGCGGCCGTTGGCGAGGCCGACGGCGCGGGAGGCGGTGGGGTTGCCGAGGGCGGCGGCGAGTTCGCCGTAGGTGCGGGTCTCGCCGTAGGGGATCTTCCGGAGCTGGTCCCAGACCGTGCGCTGGAAGGGGGTGCCGTCGAGACGCAGGGGGAGGGTGAAGTCGGTCAGGTCACCGGCGAAGTAGGCCTCCAGCTGTTCCTCGGCCTCGGCGAAGGGGCGTTCGTCACGGGTGCCGAAGGTCTCCTCCGGCGGGCGGTGGCGCTGGTCGGTCATGTAGAGGCCGCACAGGGTGCCGTCCTCGGCGACCAGGGTGAGGGGGCCGTAGGGGCTGTCGATCACGGTGTGCTGTTTCATGTCGGTTCCTCGTACGGGGTCAGACGGGCAGGAAGTTGATCGGGTGGTCGTCGGTCGCCCACAGGTACTGGACGGCGTACGCCCGCCAGGGCCGCCAGGCGGCCGCGCGGGCGGTGAGCGCCGCCGGGGTGGAGGGCAGGCCCAGTTCGCGGGCGGCGCGGCGGATGCCGAGGTCGGTGGGGAGGAAGGCGTCCGGGTCGCCGAGGGCGCGCATGGCGATGACGTCGGCGGTCCAGGGGCCGAAGCCGGGGAGGGCGAGGAGGCGGGCGCGGGTCTGCGCCCAGTCGCTCTCGACGCCCAGGTTGAGGGAACCGTCGGCGAGGTGGCGGACGAGGGTGGTGAGGGTGGTGCGGCGGGTGCGGGGCATCGCCAGGGTGTCCGGGTCCACCCCGGCCAGTGCCGTCGCGGACGGGAAGAGGTGGGTGAGGCCGCCCTCGGGGTCGTCGACCGGGTCGCCGTGGGCGGTGACCAGGCGGGCCGCGTGGGTGCGGGCGGCGGCGGTGGAGACCTGCTGGCCGAGGACGGCCCGTACGGCGAACTCGGCCTCGTCGACGGTGCGCGGGACGCGGCGGCCCGGTGCCTTGTCGACGAGCGGCGCGAGCAGCGGGTCGGCGCGCAGCTGGTCGTCGACGGCCGTCGGGTCGGCGTCCAGGTCGAGCAGGCGGCGGCAGCGGCTGATGGCGACGGTCAGGTCGCGCAGGTCGGTGAGGGTGAGCCGGCAGCCGATGTGGCCGGGGTTCGGGGTGAGGGCGACGACGCCGTGGCCGTGCGGGAGGCGCAGGGTGCGGCGGTAGGAGCCGGTGGAGGCACCTCCCACGCCTTCGGGGCTGTGGGGGATCCACTCCTCGACGCCGGGTACGGCGGTGGCGGCGAGGTGGCCGAAGAGGTTGTCGGGGTTGAGGGGGGTGCGGAAGGGGAGGCGGAGGGTCAGCGCGCCGCCGGGGGCAGCGGCCGGCCGGTCCTTGGGCGAGCGGCGGGCGCGCAGCTCGGTCGGGGAGAGCGCGAAGACCTCGCGGACCGTGTCGTTGAAGGTGCGGATGGAGGAGAAACCGGCGGCGAAGGCGATGTCCGCCATCGGCAGCGGAGTCGTCTCGATCAGCAGACGGGCGGTCTGGGCGCGCTGCGCGCGGGCGAGGGCGAGGGGTCCCGCGCCCAGCTCGGCCAGCAGCTGGCGTTCGATCTGCCGGGTGCTGTAGCCGAGCCGGGCGGCGAGGCCGGGGACGCCCTCGCGGTCCACGACGCCGTCGGCGATCAGGCGCATGGCGCGGGCGGTGAGGTCGGCGCGCCGGTTCCACTCGGGGGAGCCGGGGCTGGTGTCCGGGCGGCAGCGTTTGCACGCCCGGAACCCGGCCTGCTGGCAGGCCGCCGCGCTCGGGTAGAAGACCATGTTCGCCGGTTTGGGCGGCACCACCGGACAGCTGGGACGGCAGTAGATGCGGGTCGTCAGGACCGCGGTGAAGAACCAGCCGTCGAAGCGCGCGTCCTTCGACCGGACGGCGCGCACGCAGCGCTCGGTGTCGGTGTGCATTCCCGTCTGCATGCGTCCAGGATGGTCCACCGGGCGGGCCGGGGCTGGCGGGAATCCGACATGGGCCTCACGCTTCCTGCGCCTCGCCGGATCGCCACGCGGACTCGCGCAGCAGCCGCAGCCCGTTGAGGCCGACCAGCACGGTCGAGCCCTCGTGCCCGGCGACGCCGAGCGGCAGCGGGAGGTGGCCGATCAGGTCCCACAGGACGAGCGCCGTGATGAAGGTGCCGGCGATGACCAGATTCTGCAGCACCAGCCGGCGGGCGCGGCGGGAGAGGCGTACGACGGCGGGCACGGCGGTCAGCTCGTCGCGGACCACGACGGCGTCTGCGGTCTCCAGGGCCAGGTCGGAGCCGGCGCGGCCCATGGCGATGCCGGCGTGGGCGGCGGCGAGGGCGGGGGCGTCGTTGACGCCGTCGCCGACGAAGAGGACCTTGCGGCCGGCGCCCTCCCTCTCCCGTACGGCCGCGACCTTGTCCTCGGGCAGCAGGCCGGCGCGGACGTCGGTGATGCCGGTCGCCTCGGCCACGCGGGCGGCGGCGGGCGCGTGGTCGCCGGTGAGCAGGACGGGGGCGGTGCCGGTGAGGGCGGTCAGCTCGGCGGTGGCCCCGGCGGCGTCGGCGCGCAGGCGGTCGGTGAGGGCGAGGGTGCCGAGCGGGGTGCCGTCGCGGGTGACCTGGACGGTGGTCTCGGCGCCCTCGGGTGCCTCGGCGCGGCCGACGTGGATCTCGCGGCCGTCGACCACGGCCGTCACGCCGCGGCCCGGGGCCGCCGTGAAGTCCTGGGCGGAGGCGATGCGCAGGCCGCGCGCGCGGGCGGCGGCGACGATCGCGCGGGCCAGCGGGTGCTCGCTGGGGTGCTCGGCGGCGGCCGCGAGGGCAAGGAGGGCGTCCTCGTCGAGACCGGAGCCGGGCAGGGGGCGTACGGCGGTCACCTCGGGGGTGCCCTCGGTGAGGGTGCCGGTCTTGTCGAGGGCGGCGGTGTCGATCTCGCCGAGGCGTTCCATGGCGACGGCCGACTTCACCAGGACGCCGTGGCGGCCGGCGTTGGCGATGGCGGAGAGCAGGGGCGGCATGGTGGCGAGGACGACCGCGCAGGGCGAGGCGACGATCATGAAGGTCATGGCGCGCAGCAGGGCGTCGGTGAGCTCGGCGCCGAAGGCGAGCGGGACGCCGAAGACCGCGAGGGTGGCCACCACCACGCCGACCGCGTAGCGCTGCTCGATCTTCTCGATGAACAGCTGCGTCGGCGCCTTGGTGCGGGACGCCTCCTCGACGAGGGTGACAATGCGGGCGATGACCGAGTCGGCGGGGTCGCGCTCCACGCGGACGCGCAGGGCGCCGGTGCCGTTGAGGGTGCCGGCGAAGACGTCGTCGCCGGGGCGTTTGAGGACGGGGACGGACTCTCCGGTGATGGTGGCCTGGTCGACCTCGCCCTCGCCGCCGAGGACCGTGCCGTCGGCGCCGATCCGCTCGCCGGGCCGGACCAGGAGGACGTCGCCGACGGCGAGGTCGGCGGTGGCGACGGTCTCCTCGCGGTCCCCGGTCACCCGGGTCGCGGTGGTGGGCGCGAGGTCGAGCAGGCCGCGCACGGAGTCGGCGGTGCGGGCGGTGGCCAGGGCCTCCAGGGCGCCGGAGGTGGCGAAGATGACGATCAGCAGGGCGCCGTCGAGGACCTGCCCGATGGCCGCCGCGCCGAGCGCCGCGACGATCATCAGCAGGTCGACGTCGAGGGTCTTCTCGCGCAGCGCCCGCAGGCCCTCCAGCGCGGGCTCCCAGCCGCCCGCGGCGTAGGCGAGCGCGTACAGCGGGCCGTACGTCCAGGCGGGGGCACCGCCGAGGTCCAGGGCGAGCGCGGCGAGGAAGGCGAGCAGCGAGGCGAGCGCCCAGCGCGCCTCGGGCAGGGCCAGGACACGGGTGCGGCGGACGGGGGTCTGCCGGGCGGGCGCGGGGGCGGGGCTGGGGGCGAGGGTCGTGGACACGCGGACACCATACAGGAACACATGAAGACTCGTTCATTCTTTCATCCGGTCGCCGGTCATGCGTACGGGCCGGATGCGTAAGATGACCGGCATGGGTCACGGAGCCGTCACCACCGCGCAGGACGCGGCCGAGCGCGTGCGCCTGGACGCGGACAACGTCGCCAAGGTCGCCACCACGCTCCAGGCCCTGTCCACGCCCTCCCGGCTGCTGATCCTCGCGCGGCTGCGCGAAGGACCGCTGCCCGCCACCGAGTTGGCGGCGGAGGTCGGCATGGAGCAGTCGGCCTGCTCCCACCAGCTGCGCCTGCTGCGGAACCTGGGACTCGTCGTCGGCGAGCGGCGCGGCCGTTCCGTGGTGTACGCGCTGCACGACCACCATGTCGCCGAGCTGCTGGACCAGGCCGTCTACCACGTGGAGCACCTGCGGCTGGGGATCAGCGACGCGGCTCGGTGAGCAGCTCCCGCATGGTCTCGGCGGCGCGTACCGCGGCGTCCGCGCAGCAGTTGTTGAAGAGCACGTGCAGCTCGTCCGCCTGTGCGGCGGCGCGCCGGAGCCGGGGCACCCAGGCGGCCAGTTCGGCGGCGGGGTAGTCGTACCGGAAGCGGTCCTCCTTGCTGCCCCTCCCCCACACCGGGCTGCGCCCGTGGAAGCGGACGACGGCGAGGGCCGTCCGGGTGACCGGCGCGATGGGCGGCAGGGAGGCGGGCAGCCCCTGGGCCATGTCGGTGCCGACGGCCGAGGCGCCCAGCGCGGCCAGCAGGGCGTGGGTGGTGTCCGCCCGGTGCGGCGCCCACCAGTCCGGGTGCCGGAACTCCACGGCGAGCGGCCAGCCCTCCGTGCGCCGGGCGCAGTCCTCGAGCGCCGCCTCGGCCGGGGCGCCGGGTACGAACCACGGCGGGAACTGGAACAGCACGGTGCCCAGCCGCCCGGCCTTCCGCAGCGGCGCGACGGCGTCGGCGAAGCGCCCCCACACCTCGTCCAGCAGCCCCGCCTCCGCCTGCCCGCGCCTCAGCCGGCCGGGGTCGGCCCCGCGCAGGTCGGCGGGCAGGGCCTCCGGGCGGGTGGGGTGGCCGGTCAGCAGGGAGAACGCCTTGACGTCGAAGCGGAAGCCCTCCGGCGTGCGCTCCACCCACAGCTCGCTGTTGCGGCGGCTCGGCAGCGCGTAGTACCCGGCGTCCACCTCGACGACGGGCAGCCGTGAGGCGTAGTGCCGCAGCCGCCCCTCGGCGTCCCGCCGTCCGCGCGGGTACCAGCCGCTCGCGACCAGCTGCCGGTCGGTCCAGGAACACGCTCCCACCAGTACGTCACCCATGGGAGTCCGGGTTGCCCCGGACTCCCGGTTCATCCTCCGTCATCCGGTGGCCGTGGGGCGCCGCGCGGCGGCCGTCGCCTCCTTCACGTCGGTCAGCGGGCGCAGCCGGTAGGTGTAGGCGTAGTCCCGGTCGGCGAAGAGCTTGAACTCGTCGTGCGTGTGCGCGCCCCAGCTGTTGTCGCCGCCGACGCCCATCTGCCGGTGGTTCAGGCGCAGGACGACCGCGTCCCTCGGGGTGAGCTGGTAGTCGTGCCGCACCCCGCCGGACAGGTCCTCCGGGGTGAAGTGGGAGGCGTTGACCTCCAGCAGGGGCTCACCGGAGGCGAGCAGGCCGACGCCGCGGGAGTCGGTGAGGGCGACCCAGCGGACGTCGGTCCTGTTGCCGTTCTCCTGCGGGCGGATGTAGGGCGTCCACTGCCCGGCGACGGTCCCGGAGTACAGGCCGACGTCGGTGCCGGTGTTGCGGTCCCAGTGGTTCTCCTCGGGGCCGCGGCCGTACCAGTGGATCCGGTCCAGGGAGCGCGGCAGGAACAGCAGCGTGCCGACCTCGGGGATGTACGGCAGGTTTGGTGCGCCCGGGCGCAGCGTGTGGTCGACCTTGATCTCGCCGTTGCCGAAGACGGTGTACGTGGTGGTGTACGCCGACTCCACGGTGGTCGGCAGGGTGCCGGAGACCTTGATCTCGACGGCCCGGCCGCCCAGGGTCCGCACGGCGACGCCGGTGACCTTGCGCCGGGCGCCCGCGTCGCGCCAGGTCTGGTTGCGGGTGTGCTGGCCGTTGCCCTTGTCGTTGTCGGTGGGCGCCCGCCAGAAGTTGGGCACCGGCCCCGAGGTGATCAGGCGGGTGCCCTTCGCCTCGTACGAGGTGATGGTGCCGGTGCGCTTGTCGACGGTGAGCGAGAAGCCCCGGCCGTCGACCCCGACCTCGTCCTCGCCGTCCCGGTGGCGCAGGGTCGGCACCCGGTCCAGGGGCACGGGCGTCACGGCGGGGACGTCCGTCTCGAGGGCGAGCTGGTGCCGGGCGACCTCGAAGCCGGCCTTCGCCCAGGGGGTGGCCTCCTTGGTGGTGAAGGACAGCTCGAGGAAGTACTCGGTGCCGGGCGCCGGGTCGTCCGGCAGCCGCACGGGGACGGTGATGTCCTTCCTGGACAGCGGTGCCACGGCCAGCTGGTCCCGGGTGAGCCGTCCGCGACGTACGGTCTCGCCGTCGGCGACCAGTGCCCAGTGGCCGTCGAACTCGCGGAGGTCGGTGAACAGGTACTCGTTGACGAGGGTGACCGCGCCCGGGCCGCCGGAGCGCCGCTCGACGCCGACCGCCTGGTAGACCCGCTTGACCTCGGCGGCCTTGCCGGTGTGGCGCCGGTCGGCGGTGACGATGCCGTCCGCGACGAAGGCTCCGTCGTTGGGGTTGTCGCCCCAGTCGCCGCCGTAGGCGAGGAAGGTCTTCTCCTTCGGCCGCCTCTGCTCCGTCCTCACGGTCGCCGCGTCGAACCAGAACCGCACGCCGTCGTCGCCGGGGCCGCGGCCGTCCCGGGCCAGTTCGGCGGCGGTGAGGGCGCGGGCGTAGACGCGGGCGCGGCGGATCGTGCCGCTGAACTCGCGGGTCTGGTTGTCCATGTCGGTGGCCAGGGCCAGGGACGCGGTGTTGCTGCCGGGCCGCCGGTCGGTGGTGCGGGTCGCCCGGCGCTCGCCGTCGACGTACAGGGTGAGGGTGCCGGCGTCCGCGTCGAAGACGCCCGCGACGTGGTGCTCGCGGCCGGTCCAGTCCTCGGGCACGGTCCAGGTGGCGGTGATCCACCGGCCGCCGGAGTGGATGAAGAACTCCAGCGTCCGGTTGTTCAGCTTCAGCGCGTACTGGGTGTCGCCCTTGGCGATGATCGGCTGGTGGTAGCCGGTGAAGCGCGGGGTGACCCAGGCCTCCAGGGTGAGCGAGCCGGTGAGGTCCAGGCCCTCGTCGCGGGCGAAGACCGTGCCGCCCGACAGGCCCTTGCCGCGTTCGAAGGTGCCGGAGGCGGCGAGGATCTCCCCGCGCAGGGCTGCGGGGCCCTCCTCGGTCAGCAGGATGCGGCGCGGCACCGGCCAGGTCAGCGACTGGTCGGCGAAGTCCCAGATCCAGCCGCCCTGGAGCACGTCGTGGGCGCGGACGATGTCCCAGTACTTCTTGAGGTTGCCGGTCGAGTTCCCCATCGAGTGCGCGTACTCGATCATCACGTACGGCCGGGTGTCCGAGGTGTCCCTGGCACGCTGCTCGACGCGCTGCGGGGTGTCGTACATCTCGGAGCGGATGTCGCTGATGCCCGGGCGGTCGTCGCCCTCGTACTGGATGACGCGGGTGGGGTCGTAGGAGCGGATCCAGTCGTGCATGGCGGTGAAGGTGGAGCCGCCGCCCGCCTCGTTGCCGAGCGACCAGATGACGACCGAGGCGTGGTTCTTGTCGCGGTGGACCATGTTCTGGGCGCGGGCCACGCAGGCCCTCGTCCAGTCGGGGTGGTCGCCGGGGTACTCCTCGCGGACGCCGTGGGTCTCCAGGTTGGTCTCGTCGACGAGGTAGAGGCCGTACTCGTCGGCGAGTTCGTACCACAGCGGGTTGTCCGGGTAGTGCGAGGTGCGGACGCTGTTCATGTTCATCCGCTTGATGATCTTGATGTCCTCGACCATGTCCTCGCGGGTGAGTGCGGTGCCCCGGTCGGGGTGCATCTCGTGGCGGTTGGTGCCGCGGAAGGAGACGGGCTTGCCGTTGATCCGCATCAGCCCGTCCTCGAGGGCGAACTCGCGGATGCCGACCCGGTGGGACAGCGTCTCGACGACCTTGCCGGCCGGGTCGCGCAGCCGCAGGACGGCCGTGTAGAGGTAGGGGTGCTCCGCGGACCACAGCCGGGGCTTCGGCACGGCCTTCGCCGCCCGCACGGTGACGTCCCGGCCGGCGCGGACCGTCCCGAGGTCGGCGGTCTGCTCCAGGGGGCGGGACCAGACGGCGTGGCCCCGGGCGTCGTAGAGCTGGGTCTCGACGGTGTACCGGCCGGCGTCCTTCGCCCCGTCGCCGTACGCCCGCACGCTTGCGGTGACCGCCAGTTCGGCGGCCGTGTACGTGTCGTTCAGCGGGGTGTCCAGCTTGAAGTCGCGCAGGTGCACGGCCGGGGTGGAGTAGAGGTAGACCGAGCGGAAGATGCCGCTCAGCCGGATCATGTCCTGGTCCTCCAGCCAGTCGCCGTCGGAGTAGCGGTAGACCTCCACGGCGATCTGGTTGGTGCCGGGCCTCAGGTGGTCGGTGATGTCGTACTCGGACGGAGTGTAGGAGTCCTCGTCGTAGCCGACCGGTTCGCCGTTGATCCACACGTAGTGGGCGGACTTGACGCCCTCGAAGTGGAGGAAGGTGCGGCGGCCCTTCCAGCCGCGGGGGACGGTGAAGGTGCGGCGGTACTGGCCGACCGGGTTGTAGCGGGTCGGCGCGGCGGGCGGCCGCGGGTCCTCGCCGCGGCCGTTGGGGCCCCAGTACGGGTAGGTGATGTTGAGGTAGATCGGGAAGTCGTGGCCGTGCAGCTGCCACACGGACGGGACCGGGATGGTCCCCCAGCCGCCGTCGTCCAGGTCGGTGCGGTGGAAGTCGGCGTCCCGGTCCTCGGGGCGGTCGGCGTAGGCGAACTTCCAGGTGCCGTCGAGGCTCAGCCGGTACGGCGAGTCGGTGCGGTCGGCGGCGAGGGCCTGTCTCACGTCCGCGTACGGCATCAGCGTGGTGTGCGGCGGCTCGGTGCCGAGCCGGAAGACGCCGAAGTCGTTCCACTCCGGGGTCTCGTCGGCCGCCGCCCGTCGCCCGGCCGCGTGCGCGGTGACGGGCGACGCGGCCAGGGCGAGCGCGCCGAACGCGGCGGCACCGCCCTCCAGGAGACGGCGGCGGCTGACGAGCGGGCGGGGGCGGGGGGCGGCCGGGGTACCGGCGGGTGTCACGGGCGAGTGCGGCATGACCGTGGCCTTCCGTGTGGCTTCGGGGGCGGCTCAACGCACGGTGCTGTACCGGGAGTCGGCAGTGGTACGGATGCCAACTGGCGGTGATGGAGCGGCTACTGAATCAGGGGTCACCCTAGGACCCGAACACAACCGAATCAATTACCCCGTCGGACTTTGTGGGTTCCTGAGGGGCGGTGAGCCTTCCGGCTCCGTACGGACCTCCGCGTGCACCACGAGGTAAGGGACGTCCAGCCGGACGCCGCCGTCGGTGGCCCGATTGTGCTCCTCGAACAGCACGGCGAGAGCGGTGCGTGCCCGGTCCCAGCGTCCGGCGGCTTCGAGGGCCCGGCGGTGGGCGCGCAGTGGCCCCGGTTTGTTCTCGAAGACCGCGACCGCGTGCGCGACGGACGGGTAGCGGACCTCGACCCGCTCCTCCCGGGTCGTCACGGTCACCGGCAGGGAACGGAACCAGCCGCGGACGTAGGCGGATTCGCCCCAGCGGGTCGGCGGTGCGCCGGCCGGTGGCGAGCCGAGGTGCCGGGTGACCGTGGGGGCGATCCGGCCCAGGACCCCGTCCGGCGTCCAGGAGGCCACTGCGACGAGACCTCCGGGACGGCAGACGCGGACCAGTTCGGCGGCGGCACGGGCGGGGTCGGGAGCGAACATCACGCCGAAGGTGGACAGGACGAGGTCGAAGACGCCGGACGCGAACGGCAGAGCGAGCGCGTCGGCGGCCACGAGACGTACCGTGCGGCCCGCCCTCGTTCCGTCCGCCCGGGCCGCGGCGGCTCGCAGCAGCCCCGTCTCCCGGTCCAGTCCCACCACCCGGACTCCCGCCCGGGCGGCGGCGAGCGCGGCGGGGCCGGTACCGGTGCCCACGTCCAGCACCCGGGGCGCGGCGGGGCCCGGACCGTCCCGCCGGGCGTACCGGGTGTACCGGGTGATCGCCTCGTGCACGACGTCGTCCGCGGCGTGGGCCCACGCGTCCCCGGCGGCGGCATAGTCACCGCCGCACCAGTCGCCGGTCACCGCTGCCCCCGGCCGGCGAGGCGGTGGAGCGTCACACCGTGGGCGGCCAGCGTCTCGGGCAGCGCGGCCAGGGCCGGAAGCTGTTCGATGTGGTGGACGCCGGACGGTACCGTCCCGGTGAGCAGTTCACGGGTGGCGTACGCGGCCACGAGCGCGGTGACCCGGCTCTGTTCGCGGCCGGTGAGCGCGTACGCCGCGTGCCGGTCCCCGCGCCACGCGTCCACCCGCACCGCGAAGTCGTCCCGGCCCAGGCGGACTCGGTGGAGTGCGCCGGTCAGCGACCGCAGTACCCGTGGCCGGCCCACGGCCCGCAGCAGTCCCGTGCGACGCAGCCCGAACAGCGCCGCGGTCAGCGGACGGGAATCCAGACACAGCCGGGTCGTGACGTCCGCTCCCCCCAGGGTGTGCGGCAGGGTGTGCTGGTCGGAGAACGGGAAGGGGTACGCGGTCCGCATGCCGTGTTCCGGCAGGACCGTTGCGCGCGGCGCGGCCGACGCGGGCTCGCCCAGGCCGGCGAGGGTCCAGCGCAGGGCGTCGGCGCCATGCCGTTCACCTGTGCCCAGCAGCAGTGTGATGTCGATGCGTCCGGCGCCGCCGACGGCCTCGTGGGCCCGGCGGGCCAGCAGATTGGTCAGCCCCGGGGCGACGCCCACGCTGAGCAGGGCGGTGGCCCCGGCGGCCGTGGCCGTTCCGGACAGGGCCGCCACGGCGTCGAGGCGGCGGGCGGTGGCTCCCACGTCGACCAGATGCACGCCGCGTTCCAGACAGAGCCGGGCGACGGACGCGTCGGGGGGTTCGACACACAGCACGACGGCCGCGACGTCGCCCAGGTCGTCCAGTACACGCCGGAAGCCCACCGCGTCGGTGACGTCCACGCGCACTCCTGCGAGCCGCCGCGCCCTGGCCCCGTCCCGCCCCCCGGGCACCACCCGGCCCGGAAACCACTCGCCGAGGACGGAGGTCACGCCGGTACCGACGGCGCCGTACCCGCCGGCGATCAGGATGCGCCCGTCAGCACCGTCCCGTTTCACTGTAGTCATACTCCAGTGATTACACTGGAGTGGCACTACAGTCAAAGCCCGGCGGCTCCCCGGCCGCGCCCCGACCGCACCGAGCGGCTCCGCACGGAGGAGCAGAGGAAAGGCAGGACACGGCATGACGCCACCCGTCACCCGCGCCGAGAAGACGCGCCGCACCCGGCAGCGGATGCTGGACGCCGCCGGGCGGCTGTTCACCGAACACGGCTGGGCGGGGACGACCGTCGAGGACATCGCCCGCACCGCCGGAGTCGGAATCCAGACCGTCTACTTCACCTTCGGAACCAAGCGTGCGCTGCTCAAAGAACTGCTGGACACGGTGATCGCCGGAGACCTCGACCCGGTGGCCACGCTGGACCGGCCCTGGGCCCGGTCCGTGCTCGACGCCCCGGACCCCGTCGCCCAGCTGTCCCTGCAGGCGACGGGCGCCCGGGCCGTCCTGGAACGTGCCGCGTCCGTACTCGAGGTGGTGCACGCCGCTGCTGCCGCCGACCGGGAGATCGCCGAACTGTGGCAGCTCAACCGGCGGCAGCGGCACACCGTGCAACTCGCTTTCGCCGAAGCTCTGGTGACCAAGGCCGGGGGCGCCCTGCGGGACGGCCACGACGCCGTCTCCGCGGCCGACATCGCCCTGGCCGTCCTCGGCCCGGAGACCTACGGTCTGCTGGTCACCGGGCGGGGCTGGACACCGGCCCGCTGGGAACACTGGGCCGCCGACGCGCTGGTGCGGCAGTTGCTGCCCACGTGAGCCGGGGCGCCGGGGCGGGTGCCCCGGCCGCCGTGCCCGTGAACCACCGTGACCCGTGGGTCGCCGTGGGCCGTCACCCGCCGGGGCGGGCCGGGTGCAGGGTGCCCCACTCGACGGTGCGGTCGCACCAGCGGTCGAGGAGGGTCCGGTCGTGGCCGACGGCCAGCAGTCCGGCGCCGGTGGCGGCGCGGTACTGCTCGACCACGGCGACCAGGGCGGCGGTGGTGGACGCGTCCAGCATCGCGGTCATCTCGTCGCACACCAGCCAGCGCGGGCGCAGCACGAGGGCGCGGGCGAGGCAGGCGCGCTGCAGCTGGCCGTCGCTGACCTCGTGCGGGCGTCTGCTCAGCAGGTCGGCGGTCAGGCCCACGGTGGCGGCGAGTTCGGCGATCCGGGCGGCGATCCCCTCCCGCCGGCCGGTGGCGCGCAGCGGTTCGGCGATCAGGTCCCGGAGGGTGAGGCGGGGGTCAGCGGAGAGCCGGGCCTGCTGGAAGACGACGCCGAAGGCGGTGCGCTGTTCGCGCGGGGCGCGGTGGCGCCAGCGGCGTACGGGGGTGCCGTCGACGACCAGGGAGCCGGCGTCGGGGCGGTGCAGCAGGGCGGCGACCCGGGCCAGGGTGGACTTGCCGCAGCCGCTGGGGCCGAGCAGTCCGACGGCCTCGCCCGGGGCGACGGACAGGGAGACGTCCCGGATCACGGGGGCGTTCCGGGTGTATCCGGCGGTGATGGCGTGCAGTTCAAGCACGGTCGGCGGCCTCCGTGAGCGCGGCGTGCGGGTGGTGGCAGGCGACCGCGCCGGCCGGTGGCGGCGGTGCGCCGGCCGGTGAGGGCGGCTCGGCGGTCAGCGGCGGCAGGGCGGCGCAGGCGTCGGTGACCCGGTCGCAGCGGGCGGCGAAGGCGCAGCCGTCGGGGAGGGCGCCGAGTTCGGGCGGCAGGCCGGGGATGGGGGTGAAGGCGCGGTCGGGCAGGGCGTCGAGCAGGCCCCGGCTGTAGGGGTGCCGGGGGCCGGGGCGCCCGAAGAAGTCGGCGGCGTCGGCGAGTTCGACGATGCGGCCGGCGTACATCACGGCGATCCGGTCGGCGATGCGTTCGGCGGCGGCCAGGTCGTGGGTGATCATCAGCAGGGCTCGGCTCCGGTCGCCCGCTTGGTTGTCGACATGTCGCCGCAACTCGTCGACGGTGCGGTCCACCAGGTCGCGGTCGAGTCCGGTGGTCGGCTCGTCGGCGAGCAGCAGCGGGGCGTCGCCGACGAGGGCGAGGGCGGTGGCGGCGCGCTGGGCGAGTCCGCCGGAGAGTTCGTGCGGGTGGTGGTCGAGGTGGGTCACGGGGAACGCGGCGCGTTCGGCGGCGGCCTCCGCGGCCGTGCGCAGGGCCGCGCGGCCGCGCACCCCGGTGAGTGCGGCGACCGTCTCCTCCAGTTGCGAGCGGATGGTGCGCACCGGGGTGAGGTGGGCGGCCGGGCTCTGCGGGACGAGGCCGATGAGCCGGCCCCGTACGGTGCGGGCGAAGGTCCGCTCGTCGGCGGTGAGCAGGTCGAGGTCGCCGAGCAGCGCGCTGCCCGCGATCCGCGCGTTGCCGGGCAGCAGGCCGAGCAGGGCGGAGGCGAGGACGGACTTGCCGCAGCCGCTCTCGCCGATCAGCGCGAGGCACTCGCCGGGCGCCACGTCGAAGCGGGCGTCGGTGACGGCGGCGACACGGCGCCCGCCCGGCATCAGGAAACGCACCGACAGACCGCGTACCGACAGCACGGGGGCTCGCTCGGTCACAGCATCAGCTCCGATCGGCGACGGGGGTTGATCCGCTCCCGCCAGGCACCGGCGAGTCCGGCGACGGCGAGGGTGGGGACGATGAGGAACAGACCCGGGAAGAGGGTCGGCCACCACTGCCCGGCGAGCAGCGAACCGCGCGCCTCCTGGACGAGGTTGCCGAGGCTCGCGGTGTGGGTGGGCAGGCCGAGCCCGAGGAAGGACAGCGCCGACTCGTGCCACATGGCGTGCGGCACCATCAGCACGGCGGCCAGCGCGGCCTGCGGCAGCACGCCCGGCAGCAGGTGCCGTACGGCCACCCGCCACCGGGAGGCGCCGCCGGAGACGGCCGCGTCGATGTGGGGGCGGGCGCGCAGGGACAGCACCTCGGCGCGGACGATGCGCGCGGTGGACAGCCAGTGGGTGAGCGCGACGGAGATCACCACCGGCCAGACGCCCGGGCGGAACATGGCGACGATGAAGATGCCGAGCAGCAGATGGGGCACGGAGGAGATGACGTCGACGACCCGCATGACGGCGCGGTCGGCCCAGCCGCCCAGCGCCCCGGCGAGGGCACCCACCGCGGTGCCGACGACCGTCGCCGTCAGGGCCGCCGCCACGCCGACGAGCAGCGAGACGCGCAGGCCGTACACGCACCGCAGCAGCAGGTCGCGGCCGACGTCGTCGGTGCCGAAGGGGTGGGAGAGGCTGGGCGGCCGCAGCTTGGCGGCCAGGTCGACGGCCTGCTGGTCGAGCTGGACCAGCGGCGGCACGAGCAGCACGGCGAGGACCGTCGCGGTCAGCAGGGCGGCGGACACGCGCAGGCGCAGGGTGCGGGTGGAGCGGCGGTCGGTGCCGTGGGCCCGCCAGACGGTGCCGTCGGGCCCGGACCGCCCCGGCTTCTCGGGCGGCCTGGACTTCTCGGGCTGCTCTGGCTTCTCGGGCTGCTCTGGCTTCTTGGCGGCGATGTCAGCCATGGGACTCACATTTCACTGAGTTCCACCCTCGGGTCGAAGAGTCCGTAGAGCAGATCGGCGAGCAGGTTGCCGGCGAGGACGGCGACGGTGGCGAGGGTGGTCAGGGCGGCCAGCAGCGGGAAGTCGACGGCGGTGGCCGCCTCGACGGTGGCCGCGGCGATGCCCGGCCAGCTGAAGACGGTCTCCACCAGCAGGGCGCCGGTGATGAGTTCGGGAACGCGGGAGCCGATCAGGGTGAGCACCGGCAGCAGTCCCGAGCGCAGGGCGTGTCCGAACAGGACGGTGCCCTCGCCGAGCCCGCGGGCCCGCGCCCCGCGCACCGGGTCCTCCGTGAGGGCGTCGGCGACGCCCTGGCGGACGTACAGCGTGAACCAGGGCAGTTGGGAGACGGCGAGGACACCGGCGGGCAGGACGATGTGGCTCGCGACCTGGCCGGGGCCGACCTGTTCGCTGGCGGTGTCCGTCAGTCCGCCGGCCGGCAGGAGGTCCCACTGGAGGGCGAACAGCCACACCGCGAGCAGCGCGATCCAGAAGACCGGCGCCGCCTCCAGGGTGTACGCGAGCGAGGTGACCGCCCTGTCCGGCATCGAGCCGGGGCGGCGGGCGGCCAGCACGCCGAGGAGCGTGCCCAGCAGGACGGCGACCGTGAAGGCGACGGCGCACAACAGCGCGGACCAGACGAGGCGTTCGCCGATCACCTCGGCCACCGGCTGGCGCATCACCGGGGAGTGGCCGAGGTCGCCGGTGAGGGCGGCGGTCAGCCAGTCCCACCAGCGGACGACGAACGACCGGTCCACGCCGAGGTTGTCGCGCAGCCGGTCCAGGGTCTCCTGGTCGGCGCCGAGCGCGGCAGTGCCGGCGTACGCCTTGACGGGGTCGAAGGGGGAGGCGGCGGCGATGGCGAAGGCGCCGAAGGTGACGACGAGGACGACGGGGACGGCGAACAGTGCCCGCCGCCCCGCCAGCCGTGCCATCGCTCCCCAGGGCAGCCTCCGGAGGGACCGGGTCACTTCTTGGGCTGCCAGTTCTCGATGTTCCACCAGGGCCCGCTGGCGAAGCCGTGCTCGTGCGGCTCCAGCTGCGTGGTCAGCCCGTCCCAGCGGTCGGCGAGGACGTAGAGGTGGTCGATGTGGGTGAGGAAGGTGTAGCCGGGGTCCTCGGCCAGGGCCTGCTGGATCCTGTCGTAGGCGGCCGCGCGCTGCTCCGGGTCCTGGGTGCGGCGGCCGGCGTCGAGTGCCCTGTCCACGGCCGCGTTGTCGTATCCGGCCATGTTGTTGAAGCCGTCGTTGGCCAGGGAGGAGTGCAGCAGGGTGTAGAGACCGAAGTCCGGGTCGCCGACGCTGCCGAAGCCCGCGAGGACCGCGTCGTTCTTCATCCGCGGCTCGATGACCTCCCAGGTGGCGCCCTCCACCTTCACCTCGACGCCGGCCTTCTTGGCGTCGGAGGCGTAGGCGAGGGCGTGGTCCTGACGGACCTTGTCGCCCGAGGGGTAGTAGAGGGTGAAGGAGGCGCGCTGTCCGTCCTTGGCGCGGATGCCGTCGGAGCCGGGCTTCCAGCCGGCCTCGTCCAGGACGCGCTCGGCCTCGGCGAGGTCGTGCGGGCGCTCGATGCCGCGCTCGTACCAGGGGTCGTCGACGGGCAGCGGCCCGTACGCCGGCCGGCCCGCGCCGTCGAGGATCTTGTCGACCATGGCCTGGCGGTCCACGGCGGCGTCCAGGGCGCGCCGGATCGCGCGGTCGCCGGTGACCTTGTTCGCGGTGGGCAGGGTGACGGCCCGGAAGTCGTACGACTTGGCCCGGTACGTGCGCCGCCCGTCGTCGTTCTTGAACGTGGCGGCCAGGTTGGGCGGCAGGACGGCGCCGTCGAGGTCGCCGGAGCGCAGCCGGGTGGCGCGGACGTTGTCGTCGGCGATGATCGCCATGGTGAAGGACTTCACCGCGGGCCTGCCGCCCCAGTAGTGCGGGTTGGCCTTGAAGGTGAGCTTCTCGCCCTTGCGCCAGTCGGTGAGGACGTAGGGCCCGGTGCCGACCGGCCGGGTGTTGAAGGCGCCGGTGTTGGGGTCCTGGCCGGCCGCGACGTGTTCGGGGACGATGGGCAGCACCGTGCGGGCGGCGAAGGCCGCGTACGGGTACTTGAGGGAGAAGACGACGGTGTCGTCGCCCTTCGCGCTGACGCTCTTGACGGCGTCCAGCTCGCTGCGGGCGGTGTTGTTGGTCTTCTCGTCGAGGACGGTGCGGTACGTGTAGACCACGTCCTGGGCCGTCAGCGGTTCGCCGTCGCTGAACTTCACGCCCTCGCGCAGGGTGTACGTGTACGTCCGGCCGCCGTCGGTGATCTTCGGCAGGGCGGTGGCGAGCGCGGGCTTCAGCTTCAGGTCGGTGTCGCGGGCGAGCAGCCCGTCGAAGATCTTGGAGTTTCCGTCCTTGCCGTAGCCGAGCAGCGGGCTGAGGGTGTCCGGCTCGGAGGCCACCCCGATCACCACGGACTCGGCCGCCTTGGCGTCCCCGCCCGTTCCGCCGCCTCCGGGCGCGGAGCAGGCGGTGACGCCCGCGGCGAACGCCGCGGCGGCGGCGGTACTTCGTATCCGACGGGTTGTCATGTCTCCCCCACGCTTGTTGTTGGTGCGGGGTTATTGCACATCAGTTGCAACAGCAGCGTCAAGCCAGGTGGGGAGGCGTGCGGAGGTCCGGCGGGCCGGCCGGAGGGGACTTCAGTGCGCCTGTGCGGCGAATGCCTGATACGCCCGGTCGTCGAACAGGACGAAGCGGACCTCCGTGACCGAGGTCGTGGTGTTCCGTACCGTCTCGACGGCGATGCGGGCCGCGTCGTCCATCGGCCAGCGGTAGACGCCTGTGGAGATTGCCGGGAAGGCGACCGTGCGGGCACCGAGCTCGTCGGCGACGCGCAGGGACTCGCGGTAGCAGGAGGCGAGGAGGGGGGAACGGTCCTCGGTGGCCGACCAGACCGGTCCCACCGTGTGGATCACCCAGCGGGCGTCCAGGCGGCCCGCGGTGGTGGCGACAGCCCGGCCGGTGGGCAGGCCCTTGCCGTAGTGCGAGGCGCGGAGCTTGCGGCACTCCGCCAGGATCTCAGGACCGCCGCGCCGGTGGACGGCGCCGTCGACGCCGCCTCCGCCGAGGAGCGAGGAGTTGGCGGCGTTGACGATGGCGTCGACGCTCTCGCGGGTGATGTCGCCCTGGACGAGGGTGATGGTGGTCATGTCCGGTCCTCGGGTCGGCTCGGCCGAAAGGTCACGTCCGGCGCAGCCTGCGCCACACCGCCTTCGCCGCGTTGTGCCCCGACATGCCGTGCACGCCGGGGCCCGGCGGGGTGGCCGACGAGCAGATGTAGACGGCCGGGTGCGGGGTCGAGTACGGGAAGAGGGAGAGCTTGGGGCGCAGCAGCAGCTGGAGCCCGGAGACCGCGCCGGAGGCGATGTCCCCGCCGACGTAGTTGGCGTTGCGGGCGGCGAGTTCGGGCGGGCCGGCGGTCGCACGGGCGAGGACGCGGTCGCGGAACCCGGGGGCGAAGCGCTCCAGTTGGCGTTCGACGGCGTCGGTGAGGTCGCCGGTCCAGCCGTTGGGGACGTGTCCGTACGCCCAGAAGACGTGCTTGCCCTCGGGGGCGCGGGTGGGGTCGACGACGCCGGGCTGGGTGGTGATGAGGAACGGCCGGTCCGGCGCGCGGTCCGTGGCGGAGGCGGCGTGCAGGGCGGCGCCGATCTCCGCGCTGTCGGCGCCGATCTGCACGGTGCCCGCGCTGCGGGGCTCCTCGGCCGTCCACGGGACGGGGCCGTCCAGCGCATAGTCGATCTTGAAGACGCCGGGGCCGTACCGGAAGCGCTCGTAGTGGTTGCCGAGGCCGGCGATGCGGGCCAGGGCCGTGGGCGAGGTGTCGAAGACGTACGCCCGCGCCGGCGGCAGGTCGTCGAGGCGCCTGACCTCGTAGTCGGTGTGGACGGTGCCGCCGAGGTCCTTCAGGCAGGCGGCGAGGGCATCCGAGATGGCCTGGGAGCCGCCGCGGGCCACGGGCCAGCCGCGGGCGTGGGCGGCGAGGGCGAAGACCAGGCCTATGGCGCTGGTGGCGAAGCCGCCGAGCGGGGCCATGACGTGCGCGACGAGGCCGGCGAAGAGGGTCCTGGCCTTCTCGTCGCGGAAGCGGCGCATCAGCCACGTGGAGGGCGGCAGTCCGACCAGGCCGAAGCGGGCGAGGGTGACCGGGTCGCGGGGCAGCGCGGTGAGCGGCAGGGACATGAAGTCGCGGGCGAGCGTGTCCCAGCGGGGCAGGAAACGCTCGACCAGCCTGCGGTAGGTGCCCGCGTCGCGCGGGCCGAAGGAGGCGGCGGTCTCGCCGACCGACCGGGACAGCACGGCGGCCGAGCCGTCGGGGAACGGGTGCGCCATGGGCAGCGCGGGATGCAGCCACTCGAGCCCGTACCGCTCCAGGGGCAGGGCGCGGAACGCCGGTGAGTTGATCCCGAGCGGGTGTGCGGCCGAGCAGGGGTCGTGCCGGAAGCCGGGGAGGGTCAGCTCCTCGGTGCGGGCGCCGCCGCCCACGGTGTCCCGCGCCTCGAAGACGGCGACGGAGAAACCGCGGCGCGCCAGCTCCACGGCAGCGGTCAGTCCGTTCGGTCCCGCGCCCACCACGACCGCATCGAGCATCGACGGCACCTTCGGACTCCTTCGTCAGCCGACGGCCACTGGGGATCAGGATATGCCGGGCCACCGGCACGTCCTCCCCGCGGGGAGGCAGGACCGCGGGCCCCCGGATCAGGCGGTCTCCCCCGCGAGCAGGGCGGCCACCCGGCGGGCCGTGGCCGCGTCGCGGGCCGCGGTGAACGGCAGTTCGTTGTCACCGGTGATACGGAAGGGCTCGCCCGTGCGCGTCAGATGGGTGCCGCCCGCCTCCTCGACCAGGAGCAGGCCGGCCGCGTGGTCCCACGCCGCTTCCCAGGAGAAGGCGGTGGCGTCCAGCTCACCGCGGGCCACGGCGAGGTACTCCAGGCCCGCCGAACCGCAGGGGCGGGGGGCCACCCCCGGGACGCGCAGGCCGAGCAGGGCGTGCTTCTGCTCGTCCGTCGTGTAGTCCGGGTGGGAGGTGGCGACCCGCAGGTCGCGCCCGGGCTCGGGCGGCCCGGCGTACAGCCGCTCACCGTCCAGGAAGGCGCCCCGGCCCCGTACGGCCGTGGCGAGCCGGTCGCGGACGGGCGCGTACGTCCAGGAGGCGCGCACCACTCCGTGATGGGCGAGGGCGACCAGTGTGCAGAACCCCTCGTCGCCGTGGACGAACTGCCGTGTCCCGTCGACGGGGTCGACGATCCACACCGGTGCCTCGCCGCGCAGCGCCTCGTACGAGGCGGGGTTGGCGTGCACCGCCTCCTCGCCGACCACGACCGAGCCGGGCAGCAGGGCGGACAGGGCCTCGGTGAGGAACAGCTCGGCCCTGCGGTCGGCGTCCGTCACCAGATCGTGCGGGCCGGACTTCTGGTCGACCTCGTCGGCGGCGAGCCGGCGCCAGCGCGGCATGATCTCCTGGGCGGCCGCCTTGCGGACGGCCTCCTCCACCTCGTCGGCGTGCCGGGCGAGAAACTCGTCGATGGTTTCGTTGTTCTCGATCATGACTCCATGAGAGCACGCGCCGCTGACATCCCCCACCCGGGTGGCGTACTCCCGGAGGAGTCCGCGTGAACACCGGCATTCCGGGGGCGGCGCTCCACCGCGCGGCTCCCTTCGGGCAACGGCCGGATCGGGTCCCGCCGGCTCCCGCCGTCACCACTGCCGCGCGTCCGTCGTGCGCTGCCGCCACGCCGTGCTCTTGAAGGCGTTCCGGGGAAGGCCGTTCCCTTTCTGGCGTCCGGCGCGCCCCGACGGGAGCGACCGTGGAGGTCCCGTCCGCGCACGGCCCGATGCCGAACCGGCATAAGCGCACGTGACAGCATGTGCGCATGATCGACCCGACCATCGAGCTGCGGCAGCTGCACTACTTCGTCGCCGTGGCCGAGGAACGCAACTTCACCCGGGCCGCCGCCCGTCTGAGCATGACTCAGCCAGCCCTGTCCCGCGCCGTGAAGGCGCTGGAGCGGACCCTGGGCACCACGTTGCTCGTCCGCGCCCCGCACGGCCTGTCCCTCACCCCCGCCGGCCGGACCCTCCTGGAGGAGGGCAGGGCGCTGCTCGCCCACGCCGCCCGCGCCACCGCCCGGGTTCGCCGCCGGGCCGCCGGTCCCACGACCGTGACGGTCACCAGTCCCGGGTGCGACGCCGCCCTTCTGGACCGCCTCGTCGGCTCCTGCGACGGCCCCCGCTTCCCGTACCGGGTCCGCGCGTCCGTAGGCACCGTCGACGACCAGCTGACCCGGCTGCACGCGGGGCAGGCCGACGTCGCCCTCGTACGCGGGACGGTCGCCGACCCCGAGCTCGTCAGCCGCACCGTGCGCCGGGAACGCGGCCACGTGCTCGTCGGCACCGGACACCGGCTGGCCCGGTGTCGGTCGCTCGGCCTCGCCGACCTCGCCGAGGAACCCGTCGTGCGCTGGACGGGCCCCGCCGCCGCGCTGAACGACCCCGCCCTGTGGCCCGACGGGCCGCCCGGACTGCCCGGCCCGGAGGTGAGCGACGGTCTGCAGATGCTCGCCGTCGTCCGTCTCGGCCAGGCCGTCGCCTTCGCCGGCGCCCCCGACGACGGCGTCGGCCGTCCGGAGGGCACGGTCGGCATTCCGCTGAGCGACGGCCCCCTCCAGCCGCTCAGCCTGGTCTGGGCGCACCGGAACGTCACTCCGGAGACCCGTCACTTCCTCGGCCACGCGGCGGCGTTCCTGGGGGCGGCCGGAGACGCCTGAGCGTCTCCGCGCGGTCGGCCCTGTCGAGGTGGCCGTGTCCCCTTGGCCGTGTCCCCGTGATCGTGTGCCCTCGGCCGTCGGCGCTCCCGCGGCACGGACCGGTCCGTGCCGCACGCCGCCTGTGCCGCACGCCCGGGGCGGCCCGTCGCCGGGGTGGCTCGTCACCAGGGCGGCCCGTCACCGGGACGGCCCGTCGCCGGGGCGGGAGCCAGGCGGCCGGTGACGTGCGCGCCCGCTCCGCGCCCGCTCCGCGCCCGCTCCGTGATCACTCCGGCAGGCGGGAGAGGATCGCCTCCAGGCCGGAGGCGAAGCGGTCCTCGAAGGCATCGGGACCCAGGTGCTCGACGACCCGGTGCAGGGCCGGGTACGCCGTGGCGTCCACGGCCCGCGCCAGGCGGTCGTCGCGCCGGTCGGGGGCGGCCTGCTCCTCCTGGACCAGGCCCAGGACGAAGTAGGTGACCGTCCACGCCGTCCAGGCCGCCTGCTTCTCGTCCGCACCGGCCTCCAGCAGGGCCCCGACGAGGCGGTCGGCGAAGCGCAGGGTGTGCGGTTCGGCCGGATAGGTGCCGGTCACCAGGGCGGCGCCGTCACGGTGCGAGAGCAGCGCCCGCCGGTAGCGGACGGCCAGTTCCCGCGCCCGCTGCCGCGGCGGGGAGGGCAGCTCCGCGTAGTCGATGCCGCCCAGCACCGCGTCGGCCATCAGCTCCAGCATCCGCGCCTTGGTCTTCACGTGCCACAGAACCGTGTTCATGCGCACCTGCAGGAGGTCGGCCACGGCACGGGTCGACAGACCCTCCAGTCCCCGCTCCTCCAGCACCGCCAGCGCGGCCTCGATCACCGCCGCGCGCGTGAGCCGGCCGCCGGCGTCTTCCTTCGCTTGCTTCTTGGTCACCGACCTAGTTTACTGCCGATCACTTCTTGGTCGCCGACCAAGAAGTGATCCGAAGGAGCAAGCTCATGGATGTCCAGGTCGTCGTCGCCGGTGGTGGCCCCGTCGGGCTGTGGCTGGCCGCGGAACTGCGCCGCGCGGGCGTCACCGTCACGGTCGTCGAAGCGCGCACCGAGCGCGACACGCGCTCCCGCGCCCTCACCCTGCACCCCCGCACCCTGGAGACGTTCGCCTCCCGGGGCGTGCACCGGGCCTTCGTCGAGGAGGGCGTACCGATTCCCGGCGGTCACTTCGGCGCACTGGAGTCCCGGCTGGACTTCGGCCGCCTGCCGACTCCCTTCCCCCACACCCTCGTCCTGCCGCAGGAACGCACCGAGGCGCTGCTGGAGCGGCAGGCACGCGAACTGGGCGCCACCGTGCTGCGCGGCCACGAGGTCACCGGCCTGACCGACGGCCCCGGCGGCGTCCGCGTGCACGTCCGGTCCCCCGAAGGCCCCCTCGTTCTGGAAGCGGAGCACCTGGTCGGCTGCGACGGCGCCCGCAGCACCGTGCGCACCGAGGCCGGCATCGGCTGGCCGGGCACCCCCTCCACCGTGCTGGGCTGGCTCGGCGACGTCGTCCTCGACGATCCGCCGGCCCCCGGCCACAGCGTCTTCGGCCCGGCCGGCACCCTGATGGCCGTCCCCCTGCCCGGCGGCGTCCACCGCCTGGTCGGCATCACCCCGCGCGACCTGACCACCACCTGGCCCGGCGATCTCACCCTGGACGAACTGCGCGAGAACGTCGTCGCCGTGGCCGGCACCGACTTCGGCATGCGCGACCCGGTCTGGCTCTCCCGCTACAGCAACGCCACCCGTCTCGCCGGCCGGTACCGCAAGGGCCGGGTCTTCCTCGCCGGCGACGCCGCCCACCAGCACTTCCCCGCCGGCGGCGTCGGCCTGAACGTCGGCGTCCAGGACGCCGCCAACCTCGCCTGGAAGCTCGCCGCGACCCTCAACGGCTGGGCCCCCGACAGCCTTCTGGACACCTACCACGCCGAACGCCATCCGGTCGGCGCCGACCTCACGGGGAACAGCCGGGCCCAGGTCGCCCTCATGACCGCGTTCTCCCCCGAAGGGATCGCCCTGCGCGGCCTGTTCGGCCGGCTGATCACCGCCCTGCCCGACCTCAACGACCTCCTCGCCGCACAGGTCGGCTCCCTCTCCGTCGCCTATCCGCCCGCCGGTCCCGGCGCCCATCCCCTGACCGGCACCCGCGCCCCCGACCTCCCCCTCGGCGACACCGGCCTCTTCGCCCTGCTGCGCGCCGACAGCTTCCTGCTGCTCGACCTCACCGGCGGCACGGCCCGCCCCTTCGACCGCCTCGCCCGGCCCGGCCTGCGCGTGCGCGCCGGGACCCCGCCGCACCTGCCGCAGGCCGGCTGGGACGGCGTACGCGCCGTCCTCGTCCGTCCCGACGGACACATCGCCTGGGCCGGCACCCACAGCGACGACGCCCTGCTCGTGGCGGATCTCGCCGCCGCGCTCCCGGCCACCCACCGGGGGTGACCGCCACGGCGGCCGCCTCACGACGTCCGGGGGCGGGACCCGGAGGGGATGCCGTCGGTCCCGGGCTCAGGCGGACAGGACCGGGGAGGCGTCCCGGGCGTCGGCGTCGCCGCCGGCGGCGGGCCGGGAGGTGTCGCCGCGCCGCAGAGTGAGGGCGATGGCCACGCCGATCAGGGTGAGCGCCGCCGCGAGGAACCCTGCCGTGCGCAGACCGGGCACGAGGGCGGGACCGTCGGTGGCGTGGGTGCCGTGGGAGGCTACGGCGATCAGGACGGCCAGGCCGACGGCACTGCCGATCTGCTGGGTGGTGGAGGCCATGGCGGAGGCGATGCCCTGGTGGGCGGGGTCGACCCCGGTGCCCGCGGCGGCGAACATGGCGGTCCAGGCCAGCCCCTGGCCCAGGCTGAGCAGGACGATGCCGGGCAGCAGCGCCGGATAGCCGCCGGTGGGCGACAGGGCCAGGGCGAGCACGGCCATGCCGGCGGCGCCGAGCAGCAGCCCCGTGATCAGGGTGGTGCGCGTGCCGACCCGCCCGAGGAGCTTCTCGCTGGCCTTGGTGCCGATCATGCCGGTCAGCGCGGACGGGACGAAGGCCAGGCCGGTGGCCATGGCGCTGTAGTGGTGCACGTTCTGGAGGTACAGGGTGAAGAAGTAGTACTGCGCGCCGAAGGTGCCCATGAAGACGAAGGTGACGCCCATCGCGGCCACGAGGTCGCGGTTGCGCAGCAGCCGCAGCGGCATGAGCGGGTGCGCGGTGCGGGCCTCCACCGCGAGGAAGAGACCGATCAGGACGAGCCCCGCGAGGAGGGCGGCCAGGACCTGGGCGGACGCCCAGCCCGCCTCCGGGCCCTGGACGACGCCGAAGACCAGGGAGGTGAAACCGGCCGTCGCGGACAGCGCGCCGGTCATGTCGAAGCCCCGGCCGGTCTCGCGGGGCGCGTCCGGGGCGACGGCCTTCCACGCGACCGCGGCGGCGCCCAGCGCCAGGGGCACGTTGACGTAGAAGACGGACTCCCAGCCGAGGTATTCGGTGAGGACCCCGCCGAGGAGCGAGCCCAGGGCGAGTCCGACGGCGCCGGCGCCGCCCCACACGGCCAGGGCCCGGTTGCGCTCGGCGCCCTCCTCGAAGCTGGTGTTGATCAGGGAGAGGGTGGCGGGCAGCAGCAGAGCGCCTCCCAGTCCCTGGACGGCACGGGCGGCGACCAGCACGCCCGGCCCGGTGGCGAGGCCGCCCGCGAGAGAGGCCAGCCCGTACAGGACCAGTGCCGTGACGAACATGCGGCGCCGGCCCAGCAGGTCGGCCGTCCGGCCGCCCAGCAGCAGGAACCCGCCGAAGGCGACGGCGTAGGCGCTGACCACCCACTGCAGACTGTGGGCGTCGAACCCGACCTCGCGGCCGATCTCGGGCAGCGCCACGTAGACGATGTTGTAGTCGATCGCGCTGATGAACTGCGCGAAGGCCAGGAGAGCGAGCAGCAGCCCGGTTCCCCGACGCTCGGACATGACGGTTCCTCTCGATCAGGAGTGACGGAAGCGGCAGCGGAACTGCCGGAAGGAAGGAAGGAAGAAAGTAAGCGGTTGACCGCTTACTTCCTGGCCCGAAAAGAGGGCCGCCGGAGCGGCCCGGGACACGGAAGGAGGGTTCAGGCCCGCAGGGTGCGCGCCCAGGGGGCGTCCACCGTGTCGGCGCCGACGGCCAGCACGACGTTGGCCAGCAGGGAGTCGGCGAAGTAGCGGCGCAACTGCTCGTCGGAGGCGCCCGAGGCGGACCGGATGTACTCGACCTGCTTGGCGTAGCAGGCGCGCACCGCCTCACCGATGACCGGCTCGCCGGCCGCGCAGTTCCCGTGCATCAGGATCATCAGCACGTCCCGGTCGGCCACGACGCCTTCGTACGAGGAGCTCAGCGCGGCGAGGACGGCCTCCGGGTCGGAGCTGCCGACCTCGGCCACCGCGGCGGCGGCGGCCTCGCGCAGCACCCGGGAGCAGTGGTCGATCAGGGCGGCGAACAGGCTCTCCTTGTCCGGGAAGAGCCGGTAGAGGTAGCCCTGCGAGATCCCCGCCGCCTTGGCGACGTCCATGGTCGAGGTGCCGTAGTAGCCCCGCACGGCGAACGTCCTGATCGCCGTGCTCATCACGGTGGCCCGGCGCTCCTCGGCCGTGGAACGCTGTCTCGTCCTCGCGGTACTCATGAAAGTAATTAACCACTTTCATAAGTGTGCGTCAACTTCACCGGGGACCCTGCCGCTCGGCGAGCCGGGAGGCCAGCCACTCCCGGCGCGTCCGCTTGGCCCGGCGGGAGAGGCGGGCCTCGGGGGCGACCTCGTCGAAGCCGTGGAATCCCCCCGGCCACACGTGCAGCTCGCACGGGACGCCGGCCCGCCACAGCCGGCCCGCGTAGGCGGCGGTCTCGTCGCGGAAGGTCTCCGCCGAGCCGACGTCGAGGTAGGCCGGAGGCAGACCGGTGAGGTCCTCGGCGCGCGCCGGTGCCGCGTACGGGGACACCTCCGGGGTGCCCGCGGCGCCGTCCAGGAGGGCGTTCCAGCCGGTGGCGTTGGAGGCCCGGTCCCACAGGCCCCGTCCTTCCGTCTGCCGGCCGGAGAAGGTGTCGTTGCGGTCGTCGAGCATCGGGGAGAGCAGGACCTGGGCCGCCGGGGCGGGACCACCTCGGTCGCGGGCCAGCAGGGTCAGGCCCGCGGCGAGACCTCCGCCGGCGCTGGCTCCCACCACGACGATCCGGTCCGGGTCCGCGCCGATTTCCGCGGCGTGCTCCGCCGTCCACAGCAGACCCGCGTAGCAGTCCTCCAGCGGTGCGGGATGGGGGTGTTCGGGGGCGAGCCGGTACTCCACCGACACCGTCACCGCCCGCAGCGTCCGCGTCCAGTCCAGGACGTCGGAGACGAGGTGCCGGCGGCTGCCCGCGACCATGCCGCCACCGTGCATGTGGTACAGCACCGGAAGCCGTGCGTCCTTCGGCGTCCCGGCCGGGCGGCAGATCAGCAGGGTGATGTCCGGCGCCCCCGCCGGCCCGGCGACCGTGCGCTCCTCCCGGACCAGTTCGCCGCCGCACGCGAGAGCCTCGTCGCCGAGCGCGCCGGCCGCCACTGCGGCACGGAACTGCGGGATGAACTCCGGTGTCAGCGGGGCCTGCTCGCCCAGGGAGGCCAGGACGGGGGCCAGTTCCGGGTCGAAGGCGACGGGCGGCGGCACGGCGGCCGTCGCCGTGCCGGGGCGGGGGGTGGTGCTGGTCATGCGAAACCTTCCGAGTGCGCGTGGGAGGAGCGAGGTGCGTCACGGTGACGCCGCCCGGCGTTCCCGTCCGTGGAGATCCGCAGGAATCCATGGGGATCCGTGGAGAGGGGGATCCGCGGAGAGGGGTGCTCCCGGTTCCCAGCACACCCCATGCCCGCCGTTTCCGGAAGTTCCTCTTCGGCATGCTCCTCTGCGTCATCGGCATAACGGCAGGTGAAGGCGGGGATGAGGTTCCGGCACACCGCGCGCGCCGACCGCCGCCGACGGCCGTCGGCGGTGAACGCCGTGACCGGGCTGTCGCGGGCCGCGCGCCGGTCCGGCAGCGCGCCGGGCCTGCCGGGTGGCGGGACCGACCGCCGTCGGGGTGCCGTGGTGGATGGCCCGGACCGCCCGTCCGGGCGTGTGCGCGTCCGGCCCGTACCGCGCCGGGCGGACGGTTCGGACGGCCGGGGCCGGAGGCGGCCTGCGCGCTCCGCCGGGTCAGGGCCTCGACGGCTCCTCTCCCCTGACGGCCTCCTCGGGACCGTTCTCGAGGCCGGTGTCCTCGGGTGCGGTGTCCTCGGGGCCGGTGTCCGTCGTCCTCCCGGGGCCGGGCAGGTCGTCCTCGGCGGCGCGGCGGAGGGCGTCCTCGTCGGTGCGGGCGTCGTAGGCGACGAGCTTGGGCAGTGCGGCGGTGAGCAGGCCCACCGCGGCGACGCAGGCGAGGCCGCCGGTCCAGATCGCCGGGCGGGCGCCGGTCCAGCCGGCCATGGCGCCGGCGCGGACCTGGCCGAGCTGGGGGCCGACGCTGTAGGAGAGGACCTCGATGCCGGCGAGCCGGCCGCGCAGCCGGTCGGGGATGGTCTGGTTCCAGATGGTGGAGCGGCCCAGTCCGCTCAGCATGTCGCCCGCTCCCGCGAGGCCCAGACAGGCCAGCACCAGCCAGATGTCCGACGTCCAGCCGGCCGCCGCCATGGCCAGGCCCCAGCCGGTGGCGCCGAACACCACGAGCAGGCCGTGCCGCCGGGTGCGGGAGACCCAGCCGCTGGTCAGGCTGACCAGCAGGGAGCCGACGGAGCCCGCCGCGTACATCAGGCCCAGCGACCAGTCGGCGTCCAGCTCGTCGGCGAGGAACGGGAAGACGGTGTTGGGGAAGGCGAAGAACATCGCGGCGAGGTCGATGGCGTACGTGCCCAGCAGCACCGGCCTGGACCAGGCGTAGCGGGCCCCTTCGACGATGCCGCGCAGGGACGGCCGGGCCGCCTTCTCGCGGGGCGGTACGGGAGAGAGCCGGCGGCACATCAGGACCGACGCGGCGAAGCAGACCACGGTGGTGGCGTAGGCGGGGCCGTTGCCCGTGTAGGCGACCACCAGGCCGGCCAGCGCGGGACCGGCGATGGCGCCGGCCTGCCAGCGCAGGGCGTTGAGGGCCGCGGCCGCGGCGAGCTGGTCGTGCGGGACGATGCGGGCCAGCAGCGAGTCCACGGCGGGCCGTTGGAGTCCGGCGAGGGCGGCGACGCCGGCCGCCACCACGTACAGCGGCCACAGCATGGGGCGGGGCAGCAGGGCGTTCAGCAGCAGGATCAGGGCCAGCAGGCCGAGTCCCGCCTCGGTCAGCACGATGACCTTGCGCCGGTCCACCGCGTCCGCGAGGGCGCCGCCGTAGAGGCCGAAGACCACCAGCGGGACGAGTTCGACGGCGCCCATGGCGCCCACGGCCAGCGGCGAGCCGGTGAGTTCCTTGATCTGGAGCGGCAGCGCGATCAGCGCCATCACGCTGCCGAGGTAGGTGACCAGGCCCTGCACCCACAGCAGGCGGAAGTCGCGGGAGGAACGCCAGGGTGCGAGGTCGGGCAGCACCGAGGCGAGCTTGGAGGTCATGGTTCAGCGGCTCCCGGCGGGACCGGAGGTGCGCGGACGCCCAGAAGCCAGGGCGGCGGGGACGGCGCCGGGAGCGGGCGTGCGAAGACGTGGGGTTCTCATCGACCCGGGGACCACTTTCGTTCGGGGGCCGGGCTCGCACGTCCGGATCACGGGGACGGTGGGGCGTGGAGCGGGGCACCGCACTTGCTGCGGCAGGCCGGGGAGGGCTTGGCCTGGCCCGCCCAGCGTAGGGAGCGAGGGGGAACGGATCAATCGAGATTTATCGACAGCCCCTGTAGCGATCGGGACATCCGGCACGGCGGCCCCGCCCGCCGTCCGTGTCCGTCAGCGGGCCCGGAACCTGCCGGGGGTCATGCCGGTGGTCCGGCGGAAGGCCGCGCCGAAGGCGCTCGCCGAGCGGTAGCCGACCGCCTCGGCCACCACGTCGACCTCGAAGCCCCGGGCGAGGAGCCGCACGGCGTGCTGGGCCCGTACCGAGGCGACCCAGCGGGCGAAGCTGGTGCCCGTCTCCGCCCGGAAGGCGCGGGTCAGCGTGCGGGTGCTGCAGCCGAGCGCGGCGGCCCAGCCGGTCAGCGTCCGCTGGTCGGAGGGGTCGGCGCGCACCGCGTCCACGAGGGGCTTCAGCAGCGGGGAGGTGGGCAGCTGCACCAGCAGCGCCCGGGGCGACGGCCGCAGGACGTCGAGGACCATCGCCTCGGTCACGGCCCGGGACCGCGCCGGCAGGTCCGGCTCCCCGAGCCGTTCCATGAGGAGCCGGAGCAGCGGGGTGATCTCGACGGTCACCGGCACGTCGGGCAGGGCCGACACCGTGCCGTGGCGGAAGAAGTGGGCGCGGTAGGCGGTGCCGGCGACCGCGGAGGCGGAGTGCAGCCGGCCGGCGGGCATCCACAGGCCCAGCGTCGGGGTGATGCACCACACCTGGGAGCCGACCACGGCGGTGGAGGTGCCGTGCGCGTTCCAGAGCAGCTCGTGCCACGGGTGCGAGTGCTCGTTCCACGCCGTGTCGCTGGCGACGACCTCCTCGTACCCATGGATCACGAAGGGCACGTCCACCTCGCCCGCGGCGAGCGCCGGCAGCTCCCTGGTGACACGCATGCGCCCAGGCTAGCCGGGGCCGGACCACGCCCGTCCGGGCCGGCCGCTCAGTCCCGCGGACCGCGTTCCCCGAGGGTCTCCGCGCACTCCCGCGGTACCGCGAAGACCTTGTGGGTCATGGTGAACGTGCCGTCGGGGGACGCCGACGGATCCAGCGCCTCCCGACGCGCCCGCTCGGCCTCCGCCCGGTCCTGTTCGATGTGGTCGGCGATCTCCTCGCAGTCGACGGCGCGGGTGCCGGCCGGCGTGGGCTCCCCGGTGGGGGCTTCCGATGCCGCGGGGTGCGGACCGCCCTCGAGGGCCAGAGTGGCGACGGCACCGGTCAGGCAGAGCCCGGCCCATACGGCGACCACGCGCCGGCGGGCGCCGCTCACCGGGCGGCGGGGTCGACGCCGGGCATGAGGGCGAGGCTGGGCACAGGTTCCTCCTGGTCCGGATGCGGTTCTCACGGCGGAGTCTCCCCAACAGGGCTCCGCCGTACGGCACATGCTCGCACGCGTGCCGCGGTGGGCATCGGCCGGGCGGTGCCCCGGCCGACTGCCGGGGTACCGCCGGGAACACCGCCGCCCCTCCCGCTGTTGCCTCCCGTGTGCGGAGACGGAGGCGGAACGGTGCACGGTGAGTACAAGATCCCCGGCGGCAAGCTGGTCGTCGTCGACGTGGAGGCCGAGGACGGCGCGCTGCGGCACGTGCGTGTGGCGGGCGACTTCTTCCTCGAACCGGACGAGGCCCTCGACGCCGTGAACCGCGCGCTGGAGGGCGCCCCGGCCGACACCGACGCCGCCGGGCTGGCCGCGCGCATCGACGCGGCGCTGCCCGAGGGCACCGTGATGTACGGGCTGACCTCGGAGGGTGTCGGCGTCGCCGTGCGCCGGGCCCTCGCGCACGCCACGGACTGGACGGACTACGACTGGCAGCTCGTCCACGAGGCGCCGCAGTCCCCCGCCCTGCACATGGCCCTGGACGAGGTGCTGACCGCCGAGGTCGCGGCGGGCCGGCGTCCGCCGACGCTCAGGGTGTGGGAGTGGGGCGCCCCCGCGGTGATCATCGGCAGCTTCCAGTCGCTGCGCAACGAGGTCGACACCGAGGCCGCCGCCCGCCACGGCGTCGAGGTGGTGCGCCGGATCTCCGGCGGCGGCGCCATGTTCGTGGAACCCGGCAACACGATCACCTACTCGCTGTCCGTGCCCGAGGCACTGGTGCAGGGCCTCTCCTTCCAGGACAGCTACGCCTACCTCGACGACTGGGTGCTCGGCGCCCTCGGTGACATGGGCGTCCGCGCCTGGTACCAGCCGCTGAACGACATCGCCACCGACCAGGGCAAGATCGCGGGTGCCGCGCAGAAGCGGCTCGTGGGCCACGCCGGCGGCCCCGGCGCCGTGCTGCACCACGTGACCATGTCGTACGACATCGACGCCGACAAGATGCTCGAGGTGCTGCGCATCGGGCGGGAGAAGCTCAGCGACAAGGGCGTCAAGAGCGCGAAGAAGCGGGTGGATCCGCTGCGCCGGCAGACCGGTCTGCCCCGCGAGGCCGTGATCGAGCGGATGATCACCTCCTTCGACGGCCGCTACGGGCTGACCCGCGGGAAGGTGACCGACGAGGAGCTGGCCCGGGCGCACGAGCTGGCGCGCACCAAGTTCTCCACCCCCCGGTGGACGGCCCGCGTGCCCTGACCGGTCCGTCTGCGTCACCGTGCGGCCACGCAGCGAGTTCGCCCTTTCCGCCCCACCGGGACTCGTGTGACACTGGCGTCCCGTCCGCAGTGCGGGCCCCTTCCGTACCGTCCCCCACGAGAAGTGCGCCGTGCGTTCCCTTCCCCTGCCGCTCGCCCTGACCGCGCGCCTGGCCCCGGTCGCCGTGCTCGCCACGGCGGGCTGGGTGATGTCGTCCGGGCCGGACACGACCACGGACGCCGACGACCGTACGCCGCCCGACGGCGGACGTCCGTCCGCCTCCGCCTCGGCCCCGGCGACGCGGGCGCCGTCCAGGACGTACGCCGCCGCCCCGGCGCCCTGCGAGGCCCTGGCGGAGAAGACGGTCACCTCGCTGGTGCCGGGGGTGAAGGCGGAGGAGGGCAAGGAGATCCCGTCGACGGACAAGAAGGTGCGCCGCACCTGCTCGTGGAACGCGCTCAAGGGGTACGACTACCGCTGGCTCGACGTCTCCTACGAGGTGATGGAGTCGGACGAGGCCGCGCGGAAGTCGTACACCGAGCGGGTCGCCGACCGCAGCGGCGGAGGGGACGTGCCGGGACTCGGCGACACGGCGTACTCCGTCGTCAACCTCACCACCGAGGACAAGCAGCAGACCCGGGAGGGCACCGTGCTGGTCCGCGCGGCCAACGCCGTGGTGATGGTCACGTACAACGGCAGTGACTTCGAGTCGAAGAAGGCGCCCGGCACCGAAGAGATCAACAAGGGGGCCATCAGGGCGGCCAAGGAGGCGGTGGCCGCCCTGGAAGAGGGCTAGGTTCCAGCGCCCCGGGCCGGCCGGGTGGCGGGCAGCAGCATCAGCAGCAGGTACAGCGCCAGGGAGGTGCCGAGGCCCACCGCCCAGCCGTAGTCGGCCAGCGGTTCGAGGAACGGCACCGGACGGCCGTCGACCAGCGGGTGGAAGTCGGCGCCGCCGACGGCCAGGACGCCACCGGTGGCGAAGGCGAGGACGGCGCGCCAGTTCCAGCCGCCGCCGTACCAGTAGCGGCCGCCGGTGCGGTACAGGTCGACGAGGTCGAGGCGGGTGCGGCGCAGGATCCAGTAGTCGGCGACGAGGATGCCGGCGACCGTGCCGAGCAGTCCGCCGACCAGGCCGAGCCAGGTGAAGATGTAGCCCTCGGGGTCGGAGTACAGCTTCCACGGGAAGATCAGCACGGCGAGGACGCAGGTGATGATCGCGCCGGCCCGGAAACTGACCTTGCGCGGCGCGACGTTGGAGAAGTCGAAGGCCGGCGAGACCAGGTTGGCGGCGATGTTCACGGACAGGGTCGCCACCAGCACGGTGACGAGGGCGAAGAGCAGCCCGACCGCGTTGTCCGTCTTCGCGGCGAGCTTCACCGGGTCCCAGACCGGCTCCCCGTAGACCGCCTGGGAGCCGGAGGTGACCATGACGGACAGGAAGGCGAACAGGGTCATCGTGGTCGGCAGGCCGAGGGCCTGGCCGCGGGTCTGGGCCTTCTGGCTCCTCCCGTAGCGGGTGAAGTCGGGGATGTTGAGGGACAGCGTGGACCAGAAGCCGATCATGCCCATGAGGGAGGGCCAGAACAGCGCCCAGAAGTCCGCGCCCCAGCCGAGCTTCGACGGCTGGTCGAGGAGCGGGCCGAAGCCGCCGGCCTTGTCGGTCATCCACCACAGCATCACGAACGCGCCGACCAGCACGAAGGGCGCCGCCCAGTTCTCGAAGCGGCGGATGGTCTCCATGCCCCGGTAGATGATGACGACCTGGATCGCCCAGAAGACCGCGAACGACAGCCACATCGTCCAGGGATGACCGCCGAAGGCCGCGGCGTCCGACCAGCCGTCGCCGATCAGCTTGCCGGCCAGGAAGTAGATCGCCTCGCCGCCGATCCAGGTCTGGATGCCGAACCAGCCGCACGCCACCAACGCCCGTACGACGGCGGGCAGGTTGGCGCCGCGGATGCCGAAGGAGGCGCGGGCGAAGACGGGGAAGGGGATGCCGTACTTGGGTCCCGCGTGCCCGGTGAGCAGCATCGGCACCAGCACGATCAGGTTGGCCAGGGCGATGGTGAGCACCGCCTGCTTCCAGTCCATGCCGACGGCGATCAGACCGGAGGCCAGGGTCCAGGAGGCCGTGTTGTGGGCCATGCCGACCCACAGCGCGGAGAAGTTGTACGTGGTCCAGGTGCGCTTCTCGACGGGTACCGGCAGCAGGTCCTCGTTGGCGTAGGGGCCGCTCGGCGGCGGGGAGCCCGGGGCGAGCTCCACGCGCCCGTCGGGGAGGGTGACCTGGGTGGACGGCGGGAGGGGCGTGGGCGCGGTGTCGGTCATGGGCAGGCCAATCATGCGGTGGGACGGGAGAGGCCGTGCGTGCGGTGCCGAGGGGGGTGCGCGGGTGTGCCCCGTCCCCCTGCCCGCCGGTCGCGGGCAGGGGGGCGGTCCGGGAGGGGAGGTCAGCCGTCGACGGCCGGGATGACCTGCGTGCCGTAGGCGTCGATCACGGCTTCCTGTGCGTCGTGCATGGCGTACAGGGCGAACTGGTCGACGCCGAGATCGCGCAGCGTGCGCAGCTTCTCGATGTGCGCCTCGGCCGGTCCGAGCAGGCAGAACCGGTCGACGATCTCGTCGGGGACGAAGTCCGCGGACGGGTTGCCGGCCCGTCCGTGGTGGCTGTAGTCGTAGCCGTGCCGCTCCTTGATGTACGACGTCAGCGCCTCGGGGACCAGGTCCGAGTGTGCGCCGTAGCGGGCGACGAGGTCGGCGACGTGGTTGCCGACCATGCCGCCGAACCAGCGGCACTGCTCTCGGGCGTGCGCCAGGTCGTCGCCGACGTACGCCGGGGCGGCGACGCAGACGGTGACGGAGGCGGGGTCTCGCCCGGCCTCCTCGGCGGCGGTGCGTACGGCCTTCACCATCCACTCGGTCAGGTACGGGTCGGCGAGCTGGAGGATGAAGCCGTCGGCCTTCCGTCCGGCGAGGGCGAGGGCCTTCGGGCCGTACGCCGCCATCCAGACGGGCAGCTTCCCGTCCCGCACCCACGGGATCCGCAGCGGCCGTCCGCCGACCTCGGCCTCGCGTCCCTCGGCGAGGTCGCGGATCACGTCGATCGCCTCGCCCAGGCGGGCCAGGGTGTCGGGTCTGCGGCCGGCCACCCGCATCGCGGAGTCGCCGCGTCCGATGCCGCAGACGGTGCGGTTGCCGTACATGTCGTTGAGGGTGGCGAAGGTGGAGGCGGTCACCTCCCAGGTGCGGGTGCCGGGGTTGGTGACCATCGGGCCGATCCTCAGGTGCGTGGTGGCGGCCAGGATCCGGCTGTGGATCACGAAGGGTTCCTGCCACAGCACGGCGGAGTCGAAGGTCCAGCCGTGCGTGAACCCGTTGTGCTCGGCGCGCTGCATCAGGCCGACGACGCGGGAGGCCGGCGGGTCGGTCTGCAGGACGAGTCCGAAGTCCATGGGCACCGCTCCTAGTTCAGGTACTGGCAGGTGGAGCGCGGGGTGTAGACGCCGTGGCCCTTGCGGCCGGTGTACTCCCGCTCGGTGACGACCGGCACGCCGCGCGAGAGGACGGTCTCGACGCGGCCGGTGATCCGCCTGCCCTCGTAGGCCGAGTAGTCGACGTTCATGTGGTGGGTCTCGGCGGAGATCACCTGCTGGGCGTGCGGGTCGTAGACGACGATGTCGGCGTCGGAGCCGGGCGCGATGGTGCCCTTCTGCGGATACAGGCCGAACATGCGGGCCGGGGTGGCGCAGGCGATCTCGATCCAGCGGCGGCGGCCGATGTGCCCGTCGACGACGGCCTGGTGGAGCAGGTCCATGCGGTTCTCGACGCCCGGCATGCCGTTGGGGATCCTGGAGAAGTCGCCGCGGCCCAGCTCCTTCTGGCCGGTGAAGCAGAAGGGGCAGTGGTCGGTGGAGACCACCTGGAGGTCGTTGGTGCGCAGCCCCCTCCACAGGGCCGCCTGGTGCTCGCGCGGGCGCAGCGGTGTGCTGCACACGTACTTGGCGCCCTCGAAGTCCGGTTCGGCGAGGTTGTCGGTGGACAGGAACAGGTACTGCGGGCAGGTCTCGCCGAAGACGTTCAGTCCGTCGTCGCGGGCCCGGGCCAGCTCGGCGACGGCCTCCTGGGCCGACACGTGCACGACGTACAGCGGTGCCCCGGCGACCTGGGCGAGCCGGACGGCGCGGTGGGTGGCCTCGGCCTCCAGCAGCGCCTTGCGGACCTCTCCGTGGAAGCGGGGGTCGGTCTCGCCGCGGGCGAGGGCCTGTTCGACGAGGACGTCGATGGCGATGCCGTTCTCGGCGTGCATCATGATCAGTCCGCCGTTGCCGGCGGCGCGCTGCATGGCGCGCAGGATCTGGCCGTCGTCGGAGTAGAGGACGCCGGGGTAGGCCATGAACTGCTTGAAGGAGGTGACGCCCTCCTCCACCAGCAGGTCCATCTCCTTGAGCGTCTTCTCGTTCACGTCGGAGACGATCATGTGGAAGCCGTAGTCGACGGCGCAGTTGCCCTCGGCCTTGGCGTGCCAGGCGTCCAGGCCCTCGCGCAGGGAGTGTCCGACGCTCTGGATGGCGAAGTCGACGATGGTGGTCGTGCCGCCCCAGGCGGCGGCGCGGGTGCCGGTCTCGAAGGTGTCCGAGGCGTAGGTGCCGCCGAAGGGCATCTCCATGTGGGTGTGTGCGTCGACGCCGCCCGGGATCACGTACTTGCCGGTGGCGTCGATCTCCTTCTCGGCCGTGAAGGCGTCGGCGGCCGGGGTGCCGGTCGCGGCGAGGGCGGCGACGCGGCCGTCCTCGATCAGGACGTCGGCGTGCATCTCGTCGGAGGCGGTGACGACGAGGCCGCCGCGGATGACGGTACGGCTGCTCATGCTGGTCCCTCCTGTCAGGAG
Source organism: Streptomyces sp. NPDC006384 (assembly GCF_042870695.1). Lineage (NCBI taxonomy): Bacteria > Bacillati > Actinomycetota > Actinomycetes > Kitasatosporales > Streptomycetaceae > Streptomyces > Streptomyces sp. NPDC006384. Next base: position 152,430 of record NZ_JBIAHR010000013.1, on the reverse strand, counting down.
CGGTCGGTCACGGCACGGTCGGGGGGGGGGGGGGGGGGGGGGGGGGGGGGGGGGGGGGGGGGGGCGGGGGCCGCGGGGGGGGGGCGCGCCGGGCCGCCCCGGCCCGGGGCGGGGCGCC
>NZ_JBIAHR010000013.1:47988-152303 GCF_042870695.1 Streptomyces sp. NPDC006384 | reverse complement strand
CTGCCTTCACCGGCGCGCCCAGCCCCTCGGAGGCCGCCGCACCGCCGGCCGCCCCTCCCGACGAGCCGCCCGCCGCGGCGGCGGGGGGGGCGGGGGGCCCCGCCCCCCCCCCCCCCCCCCCCCCCCCCCCCCCCCCCCCCCGGCGGTCGCGGACCTACGCGGTTCGTCCGGGTCGGCGCGCGGCCGTCACAGGCTTCGCAGGGCGCGTTCGAGGATCGCGGCGCCCTCCTCGGCCTCCGCGACGGTGAGGGTCAGCGGCGGGGCGATGCGCAGGGCGCTGGTGTCGTGGCCGCCGCCCTTGCCGATGAGCAGCCCGTTCGCGCGGGCCTCCTCCAGCACGGCGGAGGCGGCCTGCGGGTCGGCCTCGTCGGTGCCGGGCCGGGTCAGCTCGATGCCGATCATCAGTCCGCGTCCGCGGACCTCCCGCACGTGCGGCACCTGGGCGGCGGCGGCCCGCAGCCGTTCGATGAGCAGGCCGCCGACGCGGCGGGCGTTGCCCTGGAGGTCGTGCTCGAGCAGGTAGGTGAGGTTGGCGAGGCCGGCGGCCATGGTGACCTGGGTGCCGCCGAAGGTGGAGATGCTGTTGGCGTCCAGGCAGTTCATGATCTCGGCGCGGGCGATGACGCCGCCGATCGACATGCCGTTGCCGATGCCCTTGGCGAAGGTGACGATGTCGGGCGGGCCGCTGCGTCCGTGGGCCTGCCAGCCCCAGAAGTGGTCGCCGGTGCGGCCCCAGCCGGTCTGCACCTCGTCGGCGATCCACAGGACGCCCCGCTCGTGCAGGACCTCGCGGAAGGCGGCGTAGAGGCCGTCGGGCGGGGAGGTGAAGCCGCCGACGCCCTGGACGGGTTCGGCGATCAGCGCGGCGGGCGGGCGGGTGTGGCCGAGGAGGTCCTCGAGGTCGGCGACGCAGGCGTCGGTGAACTCCCGGTCGTCCAGGTGGGCGTAGGGGCCGCGGGTGCGTACGCCGCCGTGGACGTAGAGGGTCTGGAGCGGGGAGAGCGAGGTCGGGGACCAGCCGCGGTTGCCGGTGACGCCGACGGCGCTGAAGGAGCGGCCGTGGTAGCTGTTGCGCATCGCCAGGATGGTGTTGCTGCGCCGGTACGCCGTAGCGAGCAGCAGGGCGGTGTCGTTGGCCTCGGTGCCGGAGGTGGTGAAGAAGACGCGGGCGTCGGGGATGCCGGAGATCTGGGCGATGCGCTCGGCGAGTTCGACCATGGGCCGGTTGAGGTAGAGCGTCGAGGAGTGGATGATCCGCCCGGCCTGCTCGCTCACCGCCTTGGTCACCTCGGGCAGGGCGTGCGCGGTCATGGTGGTGAGGATGCCGCCGAAGAAGTCGAGGTACCGGTTGCCGGCCGCGTCCCAGACGTGCCGTCCCTCGCCGTGGGTGATCTCCAGCGGGTCCTCGTAGTAGAGGGCGAGCCAGTCGGGCAGGACGGCGCGGTGCCGGGAGAGGAGGTCCTTGGTCACGGCCGCACCAGCCCCTCGTAGGCGTCGGGGCGGCGGTCGCGGTAGAAGGCCCACTGCTGCCGCACCTCGTCGATGAGGCCGAAGTCCAGGTCGCGGACGACGAGTTCCTCCTTGGTGTCGCTGGCGACGTCGCCGACGAACTGGCCGCGCGGGTCGACGAAGTACGACGTGCCGTAGAAGTCGTTGTCGCCGTACTCCTCCTGGCCGACCCGGTTGATCGCGGCGACGAAGTACTCGTTGGCGACGGCCGCCGCGGGCTGCTCCAGGCGCCACAGGTGGGCGGAGAGGCCGCGGTGGGTGGCGGAGGGGTTGTAGACCAACTGCGCTCCCGCCAGGCCGAGTTGGCGCCACCCCTCGGGGAAGTGCCGGTCGTAGCAGATGTAGACGCCGACCTTGCCGACGGCGGTGTCGAAGACGGGCCAGCCGAGGTTGCCGGGGCGGAAGTAGAACTTCTCCCAGAATCCCTTGACCTGCGGGATGTGGTGCTTGCGGTAGGTGCCGAGGACGGTGCCGTCGGCGTCGATCACGGCCGCGGTGTTGTAGTAGAAGCCGGACTGCTCGACCTCGAAGACGGGGGCGACGATCACCATGCCGGTCTCGCGCGCGAGGTCCTGCATGCGGCGGGTGGTGGGACCGTCGGGCACGGGCTCGGCCCAGCGGTAGTGCTCGGGGTCCTGGACCTGGCAGAAATAGGGGGCGTTGAAGACTTCCTGGAAGCCGATGACCCGGGCGCCCTGCCGGGCCGCCTCGCGGGCGTACTCCTCGTGCTTCGCCACCATGGACTCGGTGTCACCGGTCCAGGCGGCCTGGACCAGAGCGGCACGTACGACGTTGGCCATGAGCTGCTCCTTCGACGCGACGTCAGAGCCTCTACGCCCGTAGAGCGGGCCGTAGAGGGACGAACGTAAGCCTCCTGGGCGAGCTTGCCAAGACCATCGTCGTCACGACGCGCTGCCGGACGGCATTCGCACCCCGGTGGGTGAGCGGTGGGGCGCGTGGGGCGGCCGGGGCGGGTCTCAGACCATGGTGAGGTCGCACCGCCCGGCCAGCTCGTCCATGGACAGGCCCAGCGCGCGGGCCAGCGCGGCCACCGTGAAGAAGGCCGGGGTCGGCGCCCGTCCGGTCTCGATCTTGCGCAGGGTCTCGGCGGAGAGGCCGGCCTCGGCGGCGACCTCCGTCATGCTCCGCGGGCCGCGCGCCGCGCGCAGCAGCCGGCCGAGCCGCTCGCCGCGTTCGCGCTCTTCGGGGGTCAGGGGGGTGCGTACCATGGCGTCATTCTAATACCGCTCCTCCATGTCGGACCCTATTCAAATACCGGTATAGTAATTGGCATGGTGGAACTGAAGACGGATACATCGATCGACGCCATGCACGAGGCCGGCCAGGTCGTCGCGCGCGCCCTGACCGCCGTACGGCAGGCCGCCGGCGTGGGCGTGTCCCTGCTGGAGCTGGACGCGGTGGCGCGCGAGGTGCTGCGGGAGGCCGGGGCGGGCTCGCCGTTCCTCGGCTACCGGCCCTCCTTCGCGCCGACGCCCTTCCCGGGAGTGATCTGCGCGTCGGTGAACGACGCGATCGTGCACGGCATCCCCGACGGCTACCGGCTGCGTGACGGCGACCTGCTCTCCGTCGACTGCGGCGCCACGCTGAACGGCTGGGCCGGTGACTCGGCGATCAGCTTCACCGTGGGCACCCCGCGGGCGGCGGACCTCGCGCTGATCGAGACCGCCGAGCGGGCCCTTGCGGCGGGCATCGCGGCGGCCGTCGTCGGCAACCGCATCGGCGACATCGCGCACGCCATCGGCACAGTGTGCCGGGCCGGCGGCTACGGGATCATGGAGGACTTCGGCGGCCACGGCATCGGCCGGCGGATGCACGAGGACCCGGGGGTGCCCAACGAGGGCCGGCCCGGACGCGGGATGCCCCTGCGGCACGGCATGGTCCTCGCCATCGAGCCCATGCTGATCGGCAGCGGCCGGGACGACTACCACCCCGCCCCGGACGGCTGGACCCTGCGCACGAACGACGGCTCGCGGGCGGCCCACGTGGAGCACACGGTGGCGATCACGCGGAGCGGCCCGCGCGTCCTGACCTCGCGGGAGAACCTGTGACACCGAAGGCGTGACCACGGGGCGGCACCGCCGCCGTTCCCCGCCCCGGGGCACTCCGCGACGGGGCCGGACCTGCCGGTGGGACCGGAACCCGCGCCCCCTCGCCCGGGGGCACTCCCCCGACGCCGCGGGACGCCCCCTGATCCCGCGATCCCGCGTGCCGGCGGCCCCCGGCACGCGCGGCCCACCCGCCCGGGAACACCCCCGCGGACGGCCCGCGCGCCCGGGGTCCGGACATGCCCGGCGGAACAGAACGTGTCATGTTGGGCATGACCGCGCCCCGGCCGGGTTACCCGGCCCCGGCACGTCGATCAGCGATGCAGCGGAGGTCCGTACACGATGAGCAGCGGCTTCATGGGCCCGGAGGGCGACCCGTTCGCGGAATTCCTGGCGCGCTTCTTCGGCGGCCCCAGGCCGAGGCAGATCGACATCGGGCGGCTGCTCAGCCAGCCCGCCCGGGAGCTGGTGCGCGGCGCCGCCCAGTACGCCGCCGAGCACGGCAGCCGGGACCTGGACACCGAGCACCTGCTGCGGGCCGCGCTCGCCACCGAGCCGACCCGCGGCCTGCTCAGCCGGGCCGGCGCCGATCCCGACGCGCTGGCGTCGCAGATCGACGAGCGGACCGGCCCGGTGCAGCACGCGCCGGGCGAGGCCCCGCCGCCCACCTCGCTGTCCCTGACCCCGGCCGTCAAGCGCGCCCTGCTGGACGCGCACGAGATGGCCCGCTCGACCGGCACCGGCTACATCGGCCCCGAGCACGTGCTCAGCGCCCTGGCCGCCAACCCGGACTCGGCAGCCGGGCACATCCTCAACGCGGCCCGGTTCGCGCCCTCGGGCCTGCCCACGGAGACGCCGGAGGGTGCCAAGGCCCGTCCCGAGCAGGCGCGGGCCACGAACACGCCGACCCTCGACAAGTACGGCCGCGACCTCACCGACCTGGCCCAGCAGGGCCGGATCGACCCGGTGATCGGGCGGGAGGACGAGATCGAGCAGACCGTCGAGGTGCTCTCCCGTCGCGGCAAGAACAACCCGGTGCTCATCGGCGACGCCGGCGTCGGCAAGACCGCCGTCGTCGAGGGGCTGGCCCAGCGCATCGCCGACGGCGACGTGCCCGACATACTGATCGGACGGCGGGTGGTCGCCCTGGACCTGACCGGCGTGGTCGCCGGCACCCGCTACCGGGGCGACTTCGAGGAGCGGATGAACAACATCGTGGGCGAGATCCGCGCCCACTCCGACCAGCTGATCATCTTCATCGACGAGCTGCACACCGTCGTCGGCGCCGGCGGGGGCGGCGAGAGCGGCTCGATGGACGCCGGGAACATCCTCAAGCCGGCCCTGGCCCGCGGCGAGCTGCACATCGTGGGCGCCACCACGCTGGAGGAGTACCGGCGCATCGAGAAGGACGCGGCCCTCGCCCGCCGCTTCCAGCCGATCCTGGTCCCCGAGCCCACGACCGCGGACGCCGTCGAGATCCTGCGCGGCCTGCGCGACCGTTACGAGGCCCACCACCAGGTCCGCTACACCGACGAGGCGCTGGTCGCGGCCGTGGAGATGTCCGACCGCTACCTCACCGACCGCCGGCTGCCGGACAAGGCGATCGACCTGATCGACCAGGCCGGCGCCCGGGTCCGGCTCCAGTCCCGCACCAAGGGCACGGACATACGGGTCATGGAGCGCGAGCTGGACCAGCTGGTCCGGGACAAGGACCAGGCCGTCGCGGACGAGCAGTACGAGCAGGCGATGCAGCTGCGCGACCGGATCTCCGAGCTGAAGCAGCGGATCGCCGAGACCGGCGCCGGCACCGAGGCCGACGAGGGACTGAACCTGGTGGTGGGCACCGAGTCCATCGCCGAGGTGGTGTCCCGGCAGACCGGCATCCCGGTCAGCAGCCTCACCCAGGAGGAGAAGGACCGCCTGCTGGGACTGGAGGCGCACCTGCACGAGCGGGTGGTCGGCCAGGAGGAGGCCGTACGCGTGGTCTCCGACGCGGTGCTGCGCTCCCGCGCCGGGCTCTCCAGCCCGGACCGGCCCATCGGCAGCTTCCTCTTCCTCGGCCCGACCGGCGTCGGCAAGACCGAGCTGGCCCGGGCGCTGGCCGAGGCGCTGTTCGGCAGCGAGGACCGGATGGTCCGCCTCGACATGAGCGAGTACCAGGAACGCCACACCGTCAGCCGCCTGGTCGGCGCCCCGCCCGGCTACGTCGGGCACGAGGAGGCCGGCCAGCTCACCGAGGTGGTGCGCCGGCACCCGTACTCGCTGCTGCTGCTCGACGAGGTGGAGAAGGCCCACCCGGACGTCTTCAACATCCTGCTGCAGGTCCTGGACGACGGGCGGCTGACCGACTCGCAGGGCCGCACGGTGGACTTCACCAACACGGTCGTCGTGATGACCAGCAACCTGGGCTCCGACGTGATCACCCGGCGCGGCGCCGGCGTCGGCTTCGGCGCGGGCGGCTCGGAGGCCGACGAGGAGGCCCGACGCGAGCAGGTGCTGCGCCCGCTGCGCGAGCACTTCCGGCCCGAGTTCCTCAACCGCATCGACGAGATCGTCGTCTTCCGCCAGCTCAGCGGCGAACAGCTGCGGCAGATCACCAGCCTGCTGCTGGAGGAGACCCGCCGCATGGTGCACGCGCAGGGCGTCACCGTCGACTTCACCGACGCGGCCGTGGACTGGATCGCCGAACGCGGCTACCAGCCCGAGTACGGCGCCCGGCCGCTGCGCCGCACCATCCAGCGCGAGGTGGACAACCAGCTCTCCCGGCTGCTGCTCGACGGCCGCGTCCGGGAGGGCGGCCGGGTCACGGTCGACGCCGAGGACGGGCGGCTGGCGTTCCGTACGCCGCAGCAGCCCGCCCCCGAGGTGTGACGCGCGCCGCCGCTACCGCGCGGGCCTGACCACCATGGCCGAGCCGCCGCCGCGCCGTTCCTTCTCGGCGGCGGCCAGCCACCTGCCGTCCGGCAGCCGCTGCACGCCGGTGGCCGCGCCGATCTCCGGGGTGAGCCTGAAGGCGTGCCCGAGCGCCTCCAGCTCCGCCCGCAACCCGCTGTCGTACAGGCCGGGTTCGAGCTCGGTCCGGGCGGCGTTGCGCTGGCTGGCGCGCGGTGCGGCGATGGCGTCGGCCAGCGGCAGGCCGCGGTCGAGGAAGCCGGTCAGGGTCTGGAGCACGGTGGTGATGATGGTGGCGCCGCCGGGTGAACCGACCGCCACGACCGGCTTGTGGTGCTTGTCCAGGACGATCGTCGGCGCGATCGACGAGCGCGGGCGCTTGCCGGGGCCGGGCAGGTTCGGGTCGTGGACCGCCGGGTTCGCCGGGGCGAAGGAGAAGTCGGTCAGCTCGTTGTTGAGCAGGAAGCCGCGGCCGGGCACGGTGATGCCGCTGCCGCCGGTCTGCTCGATGGTGAGCGTGTAGGCGACGACGTTGCCCCACTTGTCGGCGACGGTGAGGTGCGTGGTGCTCTCGCCCTCGTAGGTCGTCGGCGCCGCCTTGCCGCCGCCCGCGCAGGGGGCGGGGCGGCGGGGGTCGCCGGGCGCGAGGGGGCTGGTGAGCACCGCGTCGTCCTTGATCAGGCAGGCGCGCGAGTCGGCGTACCGCTGCGAGAGGAGCTCCCTCGCCGGCACGTCCTCGAAGGCGGGGTCGCCGACCCAGCGTCCGCGGTCGGCGAAGGCGATACGGCTCGCCTCGATGAGACGGTGCAGGTAGCGGGCCTCGTCCGCCTGGGAGAGGTCGGTGCGCTCCAGCATGTTGAGGGCCTGGCCGACCGTGGTGCCGCCGGAGGAGGAGGGGGCGATGGAGTAGACGTCCATACCGCGGTACGAGGTCCGGGTGGGCGCCTGGAGCTTGGCCTCGTAGGCGGCGAGGTCCTCGGCGGACAGGTCGCCGGGGCGGGCGTTCCAGCCGGAGTCCGGGTCCACGGGCGGCTTGTTGACGGTGGCGACGATGTCCTCGCCGAGTTCGCCGTGGTAGATCGCGCCGACGCCCTCGCGGGCCAGCTCCCGGTAGGTGCGGGCGAGGTCCGGGTTCTTGAAGGTGGAGCCGACGACCGGGAGTTCGCCGCCGGGGAGGAAGAGTTCGGCGGTGTCCGGGAAGTGGCGGAACCGCTGTTCGTTGGCGGCGGTCTGGGAGCGGAAGGTCTCGTCGACGGTGAAGCCGTGCCGGGCCAGGCGCTCGGCGGGCTCCAGCACGGTGGCGAGCTTCCGGCTGCCCCACTTGTCCAGTGCCGTCTGCCAGGTGGCGGGTGTGCCCGGGGTGCCGACGGCGAGGCCGCTGGTGACGGCCTCGGCGAAGGGAACGGGCTTGCCGTTCTCGGTGAACAGGGTCTCGTCGGCGGTCAGCGGCGCGGTCTCGCGGCCGTCGATCGTGCGCACGGTACGGGACCTGGCGTCGTAGTACACGAAGTAGCCGCCCCCGCCGATGCCGGCGGAGTAGGGCTCGGTGACGCCGAGCGCGGCGGCGGTGGCGACGGCCGCGTCGACGGCGTTGCCGCCCTTGCGGAGCACCTCGATGCCGGCGGCGGAGGCGTCCGGGTCGACGCTGGCGACCGCGCCGCCGTGACCGACGGCGACCGGGGTCTTCGGAGTGGCGGGTCTGTGCTGCGCTGCGGGCGGCGCGGCCGCCAGCGTCGACACCACGGCGGCCGAGACCACCAGGACCGTCAGTTTCCGTGCGACAGGGTGACGCATCCGCACCTCCAGGGAAAGGCCGTCCGGGCAGCTTAGGTCATCGTCATGGCCGCGTCATGAACCTGGCGGGCATCGGTACGCCGTGGCCCGCTAGCATGCGCGCCCATGACCGACGACGTACGCAACATCGTCCTGGGCGTGATCGCGGCCGGCATCAGCGCCGCGCTGGGCTGGCTCGCTCGTACGTACCTGTGGAAGCGGAGACTCCGCCGCAAGCAGGCCTTCTTCGGGCTGCCGGCGAACTCCGAGTCGCTGCTCGTCGTCAACCGGGACCCGGCCGCGTCCGAGCCGGCGGTCCACCGCTTCGACGTGTTCGCGCTGCTGGAACTCTCCGCGCTGGTCAAGGACTGCGGCGCGCACGTCCAGGTGGTCACGCAGGACACGGTCCACCAGGGCCTCGGCGAGCGCACGGAGTTCTGCGTGGGCGGGCCCGGGTCGAATCAGCGGGTGCTGGCCCACATGGCGGCCATGCTGCCCGGGGTGCGGATCAACATAGCCCCGGAACCGGGCCCGGACCGGGCCGCGTTCCAGATCGGCGGCGAACGCTACCGCATGGACCCGGGGGTCACGGAGTACGTCCTGCTGGCCCGCCTCACCGCCGGCGACCGGCCCGAGGCCCGCCCGGTGTTCCTGTTCTGCGGCCAGCGGGCGATCACCAACCAGGCCGCGACGCGCTACCTCGCCCGGCACCACGAGCGGCTGGCGCGCAAGTACGGCAGGAACCCCTTCGTGCTGCTGCTGAAGGTGGTCAACTCGCAGGCGTACGGCCCGGACGTGGTCGAACTCGTCGGGGACGTGACCCGGGCGGCGACGAGTCCGCCGCCGGCTCCGGCACCGACGTCGCACCGGGCGTGAGCCCCGGCCCGGACGCGCCTTCCCTTGTCAGGCCTCCGCGATCTCGGCGTACAGCTGGGACAGTTCGGGGACGCCGTCCTCGGCCCAGGCGCAGCCGGAGGCCACCACGTCGAACTCGCGGCCCGAGGCGAGCCGGACGACCGGCCGGCCGTCGGACCGGATGCCCCAGACGGCGCCCGGCACGGTGCGCACGAGCACGGTGCCCAGGTAGAGGCCGGCGTCGTTGCCGAGCCAGAGCAGGATCTCCTCGTCGGTACGCCAGCGCGGCAGCATCTGGTCCAGGCGCGCCAACGATGCCTCCGAGTCGTCGAGCCGGATCCCCTCCCGCGACGCCTGCGAACGGAGCAGCTCACAGTCGGCGAGCAGCTCGGCGACGCCTTCCGGGTCGTGGACCCGGAAGGGTTCGCGCCGCCTGCCCAGGAAGGGGAAGTGCATCCCCCCAGACTGACATTCGTACCGCCGTGCGCACCACAGGCACGCGGGCCGGGGTGGGGGCAGGGGACGCCTACACGTCCAGGTCGACCACGACCGGCGCGTGGTCCGAGGCGCCCTTGCCCTTGCGCTCCTCACGGTCCACGTAGGCGTCGGTGACGGCCCCGGCGAACGGCTCGTTGCCGTAGACCAGGTCGATGCGCATGCCGCGGTTCTTGGGGAAGCAGAGCTGGCGGTAGTCCCAGTACGTGTAGGGGTGGTCGTACTTCAGGGGGCGCGGGACCACGTCGGACAGGCCGGTCTCGCGCAGGGAGGCGAGGGCGGCGCGCTCGGCGGGGGTGACGTGGGTGGAGCCCTCGAAGGCGGCCCGGTCGTAGACGTCGTCGTCGGCCGGCGCCACGTTGTAGTCGCCCAGCACGGCGAACGGACGGGTGCCGGCCGCGTCGCCGGCGACGGCCGCGCGCAGCGCCTCGAACCACTGGAGCTTGTAGGCGTAGTGGGCGTGCCCGACCTCGCGGCCGTTGGGCACGTAGACCGACCAGACGCGGACCGGGCCGCAGGTCGCGGAGACGGCGCGGGGTTCCTGCACGCCCTCGTAGCCCGGGTCGCCGGGCAGGCCCTTGACGACGTCCGCGAGGCCGACGCGGGAGAGCACCGCCACCCCGTTCCACCTGCCGGTGGCGTTCACCGCGGCCTCGTAGCCCAGCTCGCGCAGCTCGTCGAACGGGAACTTCTCCTCGGCGACCTTGGCCTCCTGGAGGCACAGCACGTCGGTGCCGCTGCTCTCCAGCCAGGCGAGCAGCCGCGGCAGACGGGCGGTGATCGAGTTCACGTTCCAGGTGGCGATGCGCATGTTCCCCAACCTACCGGCCGGCACCGACAGTCCGCCCCGCGCCCGGTGCGGGTGCGGGGCGGGTGCGGGGCGAACGCGAGGGTCTGCGGCCCGGGGGCATGCGGCTCACACCCGGACGGACTCCCCCGGCGTCAGCCGCAGGTGCTCGGAGCCGCCCAGTTGGCCGATCTGACGGTCGTAGATCGGCCGGGCGAGGTCGGTGAGGAGGGCGTCGTGGATGTCGTAGGCGCGCCGCGGCTTCACCTCGCGGACGTAGTCGATGACCTCGGAGATCTTGTTCCAGGGGGCCATGACGGGCAGCATCAGCGTCTCGACCGGGTGGCCGGGGACGGTGAGGGCGTCGCCGGGGTGGAAGACCGTGCCGCCGTCGACGAGGAAGCCGATGTTGCCGACGCGCGGGATGTCCGGGTGGATCACCGCGTGCAGCTCGCCGTGGACCTGTACGTCGAAGCCGGCGGCGGTGAAGGTGTCGCCGTGGCCGACGGTGTGCACGCGGCCCGGGAAGGCCGACGAGATCTTCTCCGCGACGGCCCTCAGCGTCCAGACCTCGGCGGCCGGATTGTCCTCCATCGCGGCGCGCAGCCGCAGCTCGTCGAAGTGGTCGGGGTGCTCGTGCGTGACGAGGACGGCGTCCGCGCCGAGGGCGGCGTCCTCCTCGCTGAATCCGCCCGGGTCGAGGACGAGCGTCCGCCCGTCCTTCTCGAGGCGGACGCAGGCGTGCGACTTCTTGGTGAGCTTCATCCCTCCATCCTGCCGCCGTGCCTCACCGGCGCGCGAACGGTCCCGGGCGTCCCCTCGCTCCCGGGCGTCCCCTCACTCCGGCGGCGTGGTCTCCTCGCGGATGACCTGCTGCGCCACCCGGAAGGCGCCGTTCGCGGCCGGTACGCCGCAGTAGACGGCCGCCTGGAGCAGTACTTCCTTGATCTCGGCGGGGGTGAGCCCGTTGCGCAGGGCGGCCCGGAGGTGGGGCGGCAGTTCCTCGAGGTGACCGCCGGCGACGAGGGCGGTGAGGGTGACACAGCTGCGGGTGCGGCGGTCCAGGCCGGGCCGGTCCCAGATCTCGCCCCACGCGTACCGGGTGAGGAACTCCTGGAAGTCCCCGGAGAAGTCGTCGGCCTGCGCCAGCGTCCGGTCGACGTGCGCGTCACCGAGCACCTCGCGGCGGACCTTGAGCCCCGCGTCGTACGGGTCGGGCCGCCCCTGGGCGTGCGTGTGCGGGGGCGCGGCGGCCGGGGCGATCTCGGCGACGGGCCCGGTGTGCGGCGACGCCTGGACGGCCTGCGACTGCACGGGCACCCCCTGCGGCGGCACGGGGGCGTTCTGCGACGGCACGGGGACGGCGGGTCCGGGGACGGCGGGTCCGGGGACGGCGGGTCCGGGGGCGGCGGGTCCGGGCGGGACCGGGACGGCGGCCAGGGCGGGCTGGACGGGGGCCGCCGTGACGGCGGCGGGGGCCGGGACGCCGGGCGCCGGGGCTCCGGGGTGGACCGCCGGGGCGGAGGGGGTGACGGGGGTGCCGGGGATGGCCGACTGGCCGGTGGAGGCGTCGGGGGCGATCTGCCAGGCGGTCTGGAAGTGCCGTACCAGCAGGTCGGTGACGGCCGCGGGCTGCTCGACCGGGACCAGGTGGGAGGCGCCGGGGACGACGGCGAGACGGGCGTCGGGGATGCCGGCGACCAGGGTGCGGGCCTCGGCGGGGCCGGTGACCTGGTCGTCGGAGCCGACGAGGACCAGGGTCGGCACGCCGACCTGGCCGAGCTGCCCGCGCACGTCGAACGCGGCGAGCGCCTCGCAGGCGGCGATGTAGCAGCCCGGGTCGGTGGTCCGCACCATCTGCACGGCCCACTCGGTGATCGCGGGCTGGGCCGCGGCGAACCCGCCGGTGAACCATCTGTCGGGCGCGCTGCGGGCGATGGGGTCCAGCCCGTTCGTCCGGACGATCACGCCGCGCTGCCGGAACTCGTCGGCCGTGCCGAAGCGCGGCGAGGCGGCGATCAGCGCGAGGGAGGCGAGCCGCTCCGGGTGGCGCAGGGCCAGCTCGATGCCGACGGCGCCGCCGAAGGCGCAGCCGGCGTAGCCGAAGCGCTGCACGCCGAGCCCGTCGAGGGTGGCCAGCAGCCGCGCGGTGAGGTCGGCGACGGAGCTCGCCGCGTGGGCCGGGGCGCCCCCGTGCCCGGGCAGGTCGAACCGGAGGACCCGCCACTGCTGCGTCAGCTCGGGGATCTGCCGGTCCCACATGTGCCATGTGGTACCCAGTGAGGGACCCAGGATCAGGACCGGGGCGTCTTCTGGCCCGTCAAAGCGGTATTGCAGGGTGTTCGGCACTGTCTCACTCACGCCCCAGACCCTCTCACGTCTCACGAAATCTCACACAGCCCGGGGAAGCCGGCGGCTCGATGCACCCGCGGCTCGACTCGTCGGGCACTGCCGACGGCCTCGTCGATCGAGGCTGAGCCTCTCAGCGTGTACGCGCGCCTGACGCAGCGTGGCCCGCTGGCCGCGCTCTCGCTCGGTCCTCACGTCGTCGCGCTGCTTCCTCCATCAGCACAGCTGCCAGCTGTCCCGAGTTTGCAGCAAAGCATGTGATGCCGTCCCGAAGGACGGGACAACGTAGCGGGAAACCTTTCGGGCCGCTCCGATCACCACCTGAAAACCACCCTTGGGAAACGCCGCCGAACTTACCCGCGGCCCTCCGCCTCACCGTGCAGGCCGTCCCATGTAGTGGCGGCTTCGCGGAGGTCTTCCACATCTGGCTTCACGTACCACTTCTTCGTGGTCTTCACGTTCGTGTGCCCGGCCCACCGGGCGAGGATGTGATCCGGCACGCCGTTGTTGGCAAGGAAAGTGAGGCAGGAGGCACGAGCGTCGTAGAGACGTACTCTGCGCAGGCCAAGGACCTCCATGAGCCGGTACGCGCGCCTGCGGAGTTGCTTGATCGTGAAAGCCTCCCCGGTCTCGTGCACCACGACGTATCCGGAGTCCGAGTAAGCCTCACCGAGGACGAGCCTCTCCTTGGCCTGGAGAGCCTTGAACGTTTTGAGGGCCCTCAGTACTGGACCGGGCAAAGGAAGATCACGTTCTCCGGCCATGGACTTGGTGTCCTTTTCCACGACGTATCGATTCCCCATCATCGTCCGGGTGTTGGCTATGGTGATCGTGGCATTGTCCAAGTCGACGTCCTCCCATCGAAGTCCGCAGACTTCAGCAGGACGCAGACCCATGAGGGACAGCAGAAGGGGAGCATAGAGCCGTTCCGTCCTGACGCCGTGAATGAACATCTGGACTTCCTGGACGTTCCATGGCTTCACTTCCTGCTTCTTCTTCCGATCCTCCTTACGCGCCCTACGTGGAATTGTGACGTGCTGGGCCACATTCATGGTCAGCAGCCGCCGCGTCACTGCCCGATTCAAGGCATCCTTCAATCGCGCAAGGCTCATTTCCACACTGGTCACCCCGAGCGGAGTGCCAGGTTTTCCGCCGCGTGCGCGCCCATACCTCAACGCCCAATGCATCCACTCTTCTACGTCTTCCTCCGTGAGCTCTTGGAGCCGGATGTGACCCAACTTCCCGCGAACCCGATCCAAGGTAATCCGGTAGTTGTAGATCGTGGTTTCTTCCAGATCATCCGCTTTCATGGCCAGCCACCGATCTAGCCACTCATTGACAGTGATCTGCTTAGGAGGAACGAGCGTCCCTTCCTGGCGACGGTTGGTGATGCGCGCGTACTCAACCTTCGCTTCCTTGAGCGTGGCGAACGTACGAGTCAGCTGTCTGCGCTTTCCGGTAGCAGGGTCGACTCCCACGTCGACCACGAACCGGTATCGCACCTGCCCCTTCGAGTTGGGTGGGAGCTTCTTGATCGGATCGGACAGGAGGTACTCACTCTCCTTCTGTGCGTGGCCTACGCCGACTAGGCACTTGGCTCATACGATTGGCAGCAGACCAGCGCCGTTCCGCGCCATGGCACAGAGCGGCATCTGCAGGTGCGCGCAGCTCCACCGCCAGCACAGCCGCGCACGTGAACATGCTTCGAGGATCGTCACGATCGCCGGTTTTGCTAACCGGCGATCGTCGTCTATGTTGCGCTAGCCGTCCGCACGCGATCCATGCTCTGAGTGCGTCGCGTACGTTGGTGGGGCCAAGAGAAGGCGGACGCATCGGCAACGTTCGCGGACAGGGTGAGCTCCTCGCTACGTCGGGGACGGGTCGACCGGCCACACGGTTCAGGGTGTTGTACGTTGACATACCCCTACGGCGACTTCCACCCTTTCCAGCGCCTTTCTCTTCTGCCGTGGGCGAATAAGGAAAGGCAGCCGCCGCCGACGAGGTACCGCGGCGTGTAGCGCCAGAACCTACCCATGAATCACCGGCGACGAGTCGTTACGAGTTCCTGTCCTGCGATCCGGAGCCGCGATGAGCACCCGGCCAAGAAGAAGGCGGCGCAGATCACCACCAGTACTGCAGCTGTTTCTCTTGGTGCGACCCAGTCCCTCGACTCGCATGCTTCTCAGAGGGGTCAGCGCTCTGGAATGACCTACGGCTTAGTTGTTCGAGAAGGCAAGCGGTCGGCGGAGCACCTAGAGGGGGAAGCGCACGCGATGTCACCGCGCAGTGTCCGTTGTACGCCTGGCGGGCCGTGTTTCTCGGCTCCGTTCCTGGGCCGCTGTCCTGCCGGTCCTGCCACCACACCTGGCTGAGCACCGAAATCACGGCTGCCGACTGCAGACCAGGCACCCATGTCGCCCAGTGCCCCGACTGCTACGAGACCGAGGTCCTGATCCACCTCGCCACCGTGTTCTCCGCCCCGCGCCAGCGGTCGATGTGCTTCGCTGGCGTCACCGGATGCAACGCCCTGGAGGAGCGCGAAGCTGCGAGCAGTGCTACTCCCCGAGGCAGGAAGAGGATGGACTCCGGGCTGTGCCCAAACGGCCTGGCCGCTCGATGGGCCAGTGCTGATCGCTCGGCCCACCTGATGTCCTCACATGCCGAACACCGACCCCGCCCCTGCCTGAGTATCTGGTTGTCGGCCTGTCCGCGGCTACATGATTGCCTTCCATCGCCACGGCGGTGCCCCTGCCCGGCCGCGTAGGCAGTCGATGCGGTACTGCGCCTCGCGCCGCCACTTCGGGCGTGTGGCGGCGTGCTGCGCGGCGTACGTCGTCATCCGCAACTCTCGCGCGCCAGCCAGAATTGAATACCCTTCCCACTCCGTGACATCAACGCCGTAGGTCTCGCAGAACGCGGCGTACTCCTCCGCAGACACCGCGCCGGTCGTGGTGAGCTTCACTGCGGTCGACACGAGATCCCATTCCGGTGGGCCAAACGAAGCGCGCTCGAAGTCCATCAACAACGGGCCGGCCTCCGTGCGCGCCACGTTGCCGACCCATGCATCCCCGTGGACTACACACTCCGGCAGGCCCTTCGGCCTCGAGACCCATTGCTGCTTGAGATCCTCAAGCCGGCCCTTCAGCCACAGCCGGTCCTCGTCAGAAATCGTGCTCGCTGCGTCGATGCGCTCAACCAGCCGGACGAACGGGTCCAGCTCACCCAGTGGCAGGTCTGGTTTCGGCAGGGCGTGCAGTTGCTTGAGGAGCACGACGACGTCGGTAACGGTCCCGATTTCGTGTGGCGGCAGCTCTTCCCAGAACGTCACCGGGTACCCGCTGGCTGCTACCGGCTGCCGCAGGTCCAGAGCGCGTACGGCGGGCACGCCCTGGGTGGCCAGCCAGCGGGCGACCTGAACCTCGCGCGTTGCGGCGGCGGACTGGCCGGGCCGGGCGATACGCACCACCATTCCCCCGGGCAGACGCCAAATGGCGTTCTCGGCGATCCGTATCGGTTGGGCGTTGGTCGCGTCGAGGCCAACGGCGTGGCACGCCTCCTCAAGTATTTGGGTGGGCGTGGGTGAAGTAGTCACGCCTGCACCGTAGCTGCGATGCGCTCGCGCAGGTCGCTGGTCTCGGGGAGGTTCCGGTGTCGGCCTGCGAACCGGGCGAGTTCCCGCAGGTCCTCGGCGGCCCGGCAGGAGGTCAGCTTGCCGACGTCGTCCAGCGCTCGGTGGCCGAGTACGACCGCGTGCCGCGGATCGTCGCCTTTGGCCATGACCAGGGAAGCGAGTTTTGTCTCGGAGATGGCGCGCGAGCGGGCAAAGGCGTTGCCATGACCCTTAACCGCGATTTCGAAGCGGCGGGCCGCCTGCCCGGGGTCCTGGTCCGCGTGGACCGCGAGGTCGAACAGCGCGTGGGCGGTGTCGCCGTGGTGCTGGGCGTAGTCGTAGTAGGCCATCCACGGCGGATCCTGTGCCGGGTCGGACTGTTCGAACGCGGCGTCGGCTTCTCCGACCGCGCGCAGGGTGTTGGCTACGTCGCGCATCTTGCCGAAGGCGCGGGCGCGTGCGGTGTGCAGCATGGCACGCTCGGTGGCGCTGAGTCGGTCGGAGCGCACCAACCCCTTCTCTGCGTGGGTTAGGCCAGTATCCGGATCTCCGATCCAGATTTCCTGCCGGGCCATGAACGAGTACGTCTTGGCGCGCAGATGCCACTCCCCGGCTTCTTCCGCGCACTCAGCGGCTAGCCGGAAGCTGACTCGGGCATCGTCGTGGGCGTACGCGTCGAAGTGCGAGGCGCCGACGACAATCCCTAACCGAGCCACAGAGGCCAGGAGCTCAGGCCGCAAGGGCTCGGGGCAGCGCACTGGCAGCAGGGAGGCTCCCCACATGATGGCGCCGCGGGCGAGTTCACGCACCGCGCCGCCGCCTCCGTACTCGTTGTCCTGACGATGGATGACATCGGCCAGCGACTTCAGCTGCCTGATCTCGCGCGGGCGGATCTGAGTCGGGATCTCCCGGGGGGCTGCTGGGGTCACGAGGTGGACGAGGTCTATGGGGGCGATGGCGGCAAGGCCGCTCGTGGCGAGGAAGGCGCGACGGTCCACAGAGGCAGGGCTCCCGCTTGCAGGTGTTGTACTACCTCTGCCCAGGATGCGGCCTTCATGGACCTGAACCGGCACCTCCGCCCTGCCAGGGGGTGCACTTTCCGTTTCAGGACGGGCTTTTTCCGTTTGCCCGAACACCATCCCCCACGCCCGGGTGAGGACTCCCCCCGTCTGCAGGACCTCGTCCAAGCGCTCAGCCAAGTCCTTCGAACAGGTAGCAGTCCCCTTCTCGATCTTCTCAATGAGTGAACCGCTGACCTGCACTTTCGTGCCCAACTCGGCGTGCGTGAGAGGGCCGCGCTTCTTACGCCAGGTCCGCAGTTCATGGCCGAACCAGTCACGCGGGGACGCGTCCGGAGTCAATTGCTTCTCGGGTCTTGGCATGGGCTGTTCCTCGCTCGCGAAACGGAAGATCGAGGTTTCCGTATCAAGATCTGCACGCGGTCCTGCCAGCCTGGCTCAATGGTTGCTCACGGCCGCCGCCCCAGTACACACCGCATCCGGCGCCGGTTGGAGAGATTTCGTCGAACGAGGGACTCCCCGTGAAGGCAGACCTGATGGAGGCTCAACAGCCCGTTACCGACGGCACAAGCGCTGCGGTCCGGACGCGTTCCGGAGCATGCGAAATCGACGTCGCTCTGACTGCCGCTGCCGTCTCGGGCGTGCGTGACCTCGTCAGTGCGTGCCTCCGTCTGTGGAGCCTGACCGAACTCAACTGGAGGGTCACTCTCACTGCGTCCGAGCTACTGACGAACGCCTTCCAGCACGCCCGCAAGGAGGATGAGTCCTCGGTTCCAGTGAAGGTCGTCCTCACCCGGACCCCCGACGGAATCTTCCTGTGCGTCAGTGACCCGCGCCCCTGGCTCCCAGCCCCCGTCCCGGCAGGC
Source organism: Streptomyces sp. NPDC006384 (assembly GCF_042870695.1). Lineage (NCBI taxonomy): Bacteria > Bacillati > Actinomycetota > Actinomycetes > Kitasatosporales > Streptomycetaceae > Streptomyces > Streptomyces sp. NPDC006384. The sequence continues at coordinate 134,082 of NZ_JBIAHR010000013.1, read as the reverse complement.
GACAACGACGAGGGCCGTCGCGGCCTGATGCTGATCAAGACGCTCAGCGACAGATACGGCTGCTCGCCCACCGCCCAGGGCAAAGACGTTTGGGTCACGATCCTGCACTCCGCGTAGTCGCAATCTCCTTGCCTCTGACGAGACCAGAAAGGACCACCATCATGTGCCGACACTCGCCGCCGTTCCCCGGCGCCGACGCGAAGGCCGACGGCGGTTCAACGTCAGCGACTCTGCGCTCGGAAGAATCGAATGACAGCTTCGGGTTGGGGCACGACCCTCGCACAAGACCCCTTCTGGGAGGGCGACGTCAGCGAGGTCGCTCGTACTTCCTGATCTACCTTCCGCACCCCCGCGGGCAGGGCGCGAAGTACGCCCGCACGGGCTGCAGCTTCGTGGAGTTACGGCAAGCCTGCCCCCGGGCGCTCCGCTGGGTCGCGCCAGTAGTCGGCGAGCATCTCGCCCGGCCAGGCGGGCTGACGGACGGAACCCCGGGGCCCCATTTCCTGAAAGTAGGGGGCCAGGTCAATCACCGGCGTCCCGTCAACTGCGTCGAGGTCGGTCACCAGAAGGTCGCGGCCGTCCACGCTCAGCAACCTCGGGTAGCTGACAGCCAACTGGTTGGGGCGCCGATGGTTTCGGTGGACGAAGGTTCCGGTCGCTGGCCACTGCACGTTACCCCTGGGGCTGCGGGCGTGGAGCTGCACGTCCTCGGGCTGTGCCAGGTGGAAGCGCCACGTCACAGTCAGGTGGGAGAACTCGTTCATTCCCTGCAACGTTTCGAGGGGGTACGCCTCGTTGAGTCGGATCACCGACTCAACTCCGCCCTGGTAGTCGTCCTGAACGCGGGTGTGGCCCCCGACGACCGTTGCGATCGATTCGACCTCGTACGTCGTCACCGGTACTGGTTCCTCTCCTCGGGCGATGCTGGTCCGCGGGCTGCCACGGGGCATCGAACGTCCGCGTCGCGATCAGCCTATGGCCCGGAGCATGCCGCGTGCCCGGCAGTCCAGCTCGGTGACATGGCGGCCTCCGCGTTGCCGGACGGGCGAAAGGTCGCTCTGGATTCGGACGATGACGTCACGTGCCCGGCCGGACTGGACGCCCGTCATGGCGTCGAGTGCTTCGTTCCAGGTTGCGCACGCCTCGTCGAGGTTTCCCCGCTGCACCTGGACTGCACCGAGGTAGCCGAGCGTCACGCTGTGGGTGCGGGCGAACTGCTGGCGCCGGCGCGTGGCCACACTCCGCTTGAAGTGGATCTCCGCGTCGCGGGGCTGACCTATGTCGCGCAGAGCGCAGGCCGTCTCGTGGGCGAGGGAGGCTTCCTGGAAGAAGCCGACGCGGGCCGGCGCCTCGGTGGTGTCGGCGCGGGCGAGGTCACGCTCCGCGCGGCTGATGGCCGCGAGGGTTCCGGAGCGGTCGCCGTCAGCCGCGAGCGCGCGGGCGTGCACGATCGCCAGCAGCGCCTTCTCGCGGTGGCTGGCCTGGCCGTAGCGGTCGCGATTCATCGAGGCGTCGGCGAGAGCGAGCGCCCTGCGTGGGTGCCCGAGGTCGACGGCCTGGTGAGCGAGGGCGCGCAAGACGTGGCCACCGAGCGGTCCGTCACCAGCCTCCGCCGCGATCCGGGCGGCGATGGTGAGGTAGCGCTGGGCGGTGCGGTGTTCGCCGGCGTCGAAGGCCATCCAGCCAGCGAGGTACGTCATCTCTGCGACGGCGGAGTGAGTGTCGCGGCGGAGCTGATCTGTGCGAAATCGGCCGCCGAGCAGCGGCACCGCCTCGTCGAGCAGGTGGCTGGCGAGGGCTTTGCGGCCGGTTGCGCCGCCTCGCTGCTGGTCGCGCGCGGAGTAGTAGACCGTGAGGTCGCGGATGTCGTCGACGTCGGCTTGGGTCACCGAGCGCGAGGAGGACGGTCGGCGGTTCGCCGCTGTGGCGGGGGCGGCTGCCCACCACGAAGTGGTGGGCAGGGCAAAGCCGGCTGCGGAGTAGGCGGCGGTGGCCAGCAGCTTGCGTCGGTGCATGTCGAGATCGTCGCTTCCCAGCTCGGCCAGTGCGGTCAGAGGGTCGACGCTCCAGTCGGATCCGGTGTCGGTCGTGCCTGTCGGCTCTTCTTCCAGCCCGAGGTCGGCCAGGGAGAGCCGGCGGCCAAGCCTGCGGGACAGCGTCTCACGCAGGATATGCGGCGCTCTGCCACTCGGCTTCGTGCCGAGCACCCACATGGAGATGTGCGAGCGGGAGATCGCCTCCAGCTCACGCACTCCGCACTCCGCTGCCACGCGGGCAACGGCGGCGGCGGCTTGCGGCTGGGACCAGCCTGCTTCGCGCAGGAGTGCGGCAAGGGCGACGTTGCGGTCACGGGCCATCGACTGCCCCTCGGTTCCGTAATGATCTTTGGCGCCTTTGGCGGCCTTCCCGTCCGCGAAGGCATACCCCTCGAACGGGATTCGCGGTTCGCTCAACGTAGCGGCCAGATCACTCACATCGCACGCCGACCGACGCCTCCGACGGGCGATCTCGGCTCACTTTGGCTTGATCCGAACAGGAGTTGTGGCATGCGCCTTTCGCTGGACCCTCGCCGAGATGGCAGCCAGCTCGTGGGCGGTCGCGGGCGGCAAGCGCCCGTCACCGCGGCACCGGCGCCGGAGCGCGATCACGTGGTGGTCGCGTCGGAGACGGTGACGCTGGTACTGGGCGAAGATTCGCCACTACCCGAGAGCGCTGCCGACGTGAGGACCTCGTTCGCCTTCTGCGCGGCCACATTGCCCAGTTGGGCGCACGGACCGCACCGCATGTTCCCGCCCTGCTGCGTGCGCAGCGGCTCTGCTCCGACAGCATCCCGAGGGCTATGTGTCGAGCCGGGTGCACCTGGTCAGGCTCGCCAAGGCCACCCAGGAACTGACGGCTTACGTGGAAAGCGGCGGCCCTGGACCGAACAGCAGGGAGGACGGGCGGCGTTGGCCGAGGCCAACGCTCAACGTGCTGCGCGGCACCGTCTTCGGTCTCGCCCTGGCCTGCCTGATCTTCGCCGCTTCGGTGCCGCGGACATGACGGTGACCGGTGCCGTCGTCATCGCTCTGGTCCTCGGGCCGACGGCCTGGCTAATGCTTCGCGGCGAGCGGGCGGCCGAACCTGCACGAGCCGCCGAGCACCTGCCGCCGCCCGGCAACGCTCCCTCTCCACCTGGCGAACACGGACCTACCTACCGCCCACCGTTCCCGGCCGCTGCGACGGCCCCGATACGGCCCCGAACCTGCGGGGCTCACGGAGATCCACACAATGCATCGGCTTCCGCGCATCGAGCAGTACGGCCTGATCGGCGACACGCAGACCAGCGCCCACGTCTGTGACGACGGTTCGATGGACTGGCTGTGCCTGCCCCGCTTCGACTCACCAGCCGTGTTCGCCGGTCTGCTCGGCACGCAGAAGCACGGCTCCTGGCAGATCGCCCCGGCCTCGTCCGCAGGCCGGTCCGGCTCCGGGAAAGCAGCTGAACGCCGGTACCGCGGTGACTCACTCGTTCTCGAATCGCTGTGGCGTACCCCGACGGGTTCGGTCCGCGTCCTGGATTTCATGCCGCCGCGCGACGGGGCCCCGCAGGTAATCCGAATCGTCGAGGGCCTGACTGGCGAAGTGGAGATGGTCTCGGCCATGCGTCCTCGGCCGGGGTACGGCAGCGTCAGCCCGTGGATCCACGAGGTCGGTGGGCGCATGGTCGCGGAGGCCGGCGGGGACGCCCTTTGGCTCGACACGTGCGTACCGCAGGTGGAGAAGGACGGCGTCGTCGTGAGTGTGTTCACCGTCGGAGTGGGACAGAGCGTGGCGTTCGTGCTCAGCTGGTGCCCGTCCCACGCCCCCGCACCGGACGTTCCCGACCCGGAGGCGGCGCTCGCCGAGACGCTCGCCTTCTGGCAGGACTGGACGCAGGAGTGCGCCTACAACGGGCCTTATCGCGAGGCCGTGGTCCGGTCCTCGATCACGCTGAAGGCCATGACCTACGGGCCGAGCGGCGGGATCGTCGCGGCGCCGACCACGTCGCTTCCCGAGGAGATCGGCGGCGACCGGAACTGGGACTACCGCTTCACTTGGCTGCGCGACGCCGCCACGACGCTTGCCGCACTGCTGGGGACCGGGTACCGGCAGGAGGCACAGGCATGGCGGCGATGGCTGCTGCGGGCCGTGGCCGGGGACCCGGAGAACCTGCAGATCATGTACGGGATCGCCGGGGAGCGTGACCTGCGGGAGCGGGAGCTTCCCTGGCTTCTCGGGTACGAAGCCTCCTCGCCGGTGCGGGTCGGGAACGGGGCTGCGGACCAGCTGCAGCTGGACGTGTACGGCGAAGTGATCGACACCCTGTACCTCGCGCACCAGAGCGGAGTCGCCCACTGCGCCGACACCGCGGTCCTGCACCAGCGACTCATCGAGCACCTGGCGCAGCGCTGGCAGGAGCCCGACGAGGGCATCTGGGAGATCCGCGGGGCCCGCCGGCACTTCGTGCACTCCAAGGTGATGGCCTGGGTGGCGGTCGACCGCACCATTCGCCTGGCCGAGGCAGGCGCGCTCGACATGGACCGGGCCCCACTGGTCGAGCTGCGGGCGGCGATCCACCGGGAGGTCTGCGACAAGGGCTTCGACCCGGTGCGCAACACCTTCACCCAGTCCTACGGCTCGCAGGAACTGGACGCCGCCACGCTGCTCATCCCCCGCACCGGTTTTCTGCCGCCCGATGACCCGCGCGTGATCGGCACCGTGGATGCGGTCCGTCGTCAACTCTCCACGGACGACGGGCTCGTGTACCGGTACCCGACCTGCGGTGAGGACGTCGGGGTGGACGGCTTGACTGGCGACGAGGGCGCCTTCTTCCTGTGCAACTTCTGGCTCGTCGACGGCCTCGCCCTGACCGGCCGCCTCGACGAGGCCCGCGCCTTGTTCGAACGCCTCCTGGCTCTGCGCAACGACCTCGGGCTCCTGGCGGAGGAGTACGACCCCGTACAGCAGCGCCAGCTCGGCAACTTCCCGCAGGCATTCAGCCACATGGGCCTGATCCAAAGCGCCCTGCTCCTTCAGCAGATGGCGACGCAGTCCTCCCCCCACCACGCCGCGCTCGCGGTTCCCGCACCCCGCTCAACCCCCCGCAGCACGCGCCAGTCCACCGCCGACCTGACGCCGCAGCACGCATAGCCACCCCACCCCTGACGAGGATTCCCATGCCTGACAGCGCCTTCCCGGCACGGCCAGCCGCTACCGGCCACCGCAGACGGCGGCCCCCGCTCGACGCGACCACGCTGTACCTCGCCCGTCGCGCCGTGGCACTGCCCCTGGCACTCCTCGCCGCGCTGCTGCTCGCCGCCTTCGCTCTCCGGTCGGGGTCCGTCGTAGGCCCCGGCTGGGTCCTGGCCGGCCTGGTCTGCGGACTAGCGGGGGTCGTCGCGGTGGCAGCACGCGGAGCGCACAGCGTCGCCAGCGCCGTGCAGTCGGCGGTGGCGGATTCCCAGACGGCAGCGCTGAACGCGGTCGCAAGGGCAGCGGCAGCCGTTGAGAAGTCGGTGCAGTGGTCGGCGGACGAGCTGTGCCGCGGAAAACGTCCAGCGTTGCCGGACCCGCACACCGCGCAGTCGTCCACCCCGAACGCCGGGATCGACAACGCGTTGAGTGCCCTCCAGGCGCAGGCCATCATGTCGCTGATCCGCGTGCACGACGAGTCCCAGTCCGTGGTCCTCCTGGAAGTGCTTCGCCGCCTGGCCATGCGCGAGCATGCCTTGGTCAGCAAGGCTCTTGAGGCACTGAGCCGGTTGGAGATGCTGACCGACGACCCGGAGCTGCTGGCCAAGATCTTCGAGATCGATCACCTCGTGACGCGGATGCGCCGCCAGGTCGAGAGCACGGCGGTCCTGGGCGGGCAGTCCCTGCGCAGCGTGCGCCGGCCCGTTCCCGTCACGACGGCCCTGCGTGGCGCTGTCTCCGAGGTTGTGCAGTATCCGCGGGTGGCCGTCGCGGCCGGATCCGTGGGCGCCGAGCTGGGGTTGCCCGGCCATGTGGGGCCGGACCTGACGCACCTGCTGGCCGAGCTGATCGAGAACGCCTGCGAGTGCTCGGATCCAGCGACGCGGGTGATGGTGCGCGCGCAGCGGGTGCCACACGGGCTGGCCATCGAGGTCGAGGACCGCGCCATTCCCATGCACCCGCAGACGCGGGCACAGATGAACGACCTGCTCAAAGCCCCGGACGAGGTCGACGTCAGCGGCCAGGTCCGGGCTGGACAGCTCGGCCTGCTGGTCGCCGCGAAGATCGCCCAGTCACACGGGTTGTCCGTCCTCCTGCAGGAGAACGCGACGGGAGGCACCACCGCCCTGGTCGTCATACCGGCACGGCTCCTGGTAGCCATTCCATCGGTCGAGGACGCGGGTGCGCCGCAGCCCGAGGAAGCTCGCATGTCCGGGCAGCAGCCGCAGCAGGTGGCCGCGGCTCCTGCCGCCGCAGGGGTGGGGCAGGTCGCACGCCCCGTCTCCGCTGGGGCATCGACCTCGGCGGGTCATTCGGCCGACGCGGCGCCCGCTCTTCCCACGCGCACGCGTCGGTCGGAACCTTTCCGTCCGCCACAGGAGCGGGAGCAAGCCCCCGTGTCCGCGGCGACGCCCGGGCTGGCAGCCGCCTTCCGCAGCGGCCTCCAGGCCGGCGGAACCGCCAGTCCCCCTCCCGCCTCGACAGAAGACCCCACCCCCTGACCCGCTTCTTCCGCGTTCCCGGCGGCCCAGTACACCCACTGGCCCTTCCCCCTTCTGGAGCGATCCCCATGAGCACTGACCCCGCGATGAACAACGTGACCGACGGCACGCCCGCATCCGCGACGACAAGCGGACAGCGGGACAGCATGGCCTGGCTGCTGCGTCAGTTCGCCTCCGAGACGCCGGGCGTCACGCACGCCGTCCTGCTCTCGCGCGACGGACTGCGGCTGCTGGACAGCGACGTCGACAAGGACTGGGCGGACGAACTGTCGGCCGCCTTCAGCGGGGTCGCCTCCCTCGCGGCGAACATCACCGGCCCCAGCCACAAGAAGAGGCCGGCCCGGCAGGTCATCATCGAGCGAGACGACTGCCTGTTCTTCGTCCAGAGCGCCGGGCGCAGCGCGGCCTTCGACACCCATCCCGGTGCCGAACGCGGTGAGGTGGACACGATCCTCGCTGTCATCGCCACCAGGGACGCCGATGTGGGCACCGTCGGCTTCGAGATGGGGCGCCTGGTCCAGAAGTTCGCCCCGTACATGCTGATCCCCGTCCGCGTTGGCACGGGCGGAGAGGTCCGGTGACCACGTACGGCCGCGCGGCCGAGGAGTCGGCGTTCGTGCGGACCTACGCCGTGACGCGCGGGCGTACCAAGCCGCGGCACCTGCTCGCTCTGGAAACCGTCCTGGAGGCCGGGCAGGGAAGGCCGGGCCCGGCGCAGGCCGAGGAGTGCGGGGAGATTCTCGCCCTGTGCCGGGAGCGCCGGCGGTCGGTGGTCGAGCTGGCGGGTCGCCTCGGCCGGCCCGTGACCGCCGTCAAAGTGCTCGTCTCCGACCTCTTGGACGCCGGCGCCCTCGTCGTCCCCCTGACCCAGTCCTATGCCGATACCGGCGCAGGGTCCGGTCCGTCTATCCAAATGCTGGCAGCCGTTTCCGTCGGCTTGAAGAGGAAGTGGCCTGATGCCGTCGCCTATCCCCAGGCCGGATGACCCGTCCACGGTTTCGCCGCACTCGCAGGCCGGTGCGCCGACTGTGCTGAAGATCGTGATTGCCGGCGGTTTCGGCGCGGGCAAGACCACCGCAGTGGGCGCCGTCAGCGAGATCACGCCGCTGAGTACGGAGGAGTACCTGACCGAGGCGAGCGCGGACGTCGACAGCCTGGCTGGCCTGGCGTCCAAGCGGACCACCACGGTCGCCTTCGACTTCGGCCGATTGAGCCTGCCCGATGCGCCCGTGCCGCTGGAACTGTTTCTGTTCGGCACGCCGGGCCAGGACCGGTTCGTCGACCTCTGGTACGACCTCTCCCGCGGCGCCGTCGGCGCGGTCGTCCTGGTCGATACCCGCCGCTTGGAGAGCAGCTTCACGCCCGTCAGCTTCTTCGAGGACATCGGCCTGCCCTTCGTCGTCGCGGTCAACCAATTCGACGGGGCGCACCGCTACCACCCCGAGCAGGTCCGCGCCGCTCTCGAACTCCCCGCTGCCGTGCCGGTGGTCACCTGCGACGCCCGCGACACGAATCACGTCGCCGGCGTTCTGCTGGCCCTCGTCGACCACGCCGTCAATTGCGCCGCCACCACCAATCGCGCTGGTCACACCCCTTCTACCACCCTCCAGGACGTCTGATGTCACAGCACCCCAGCGACCCCTACCGCACGCCGCAGACTGCCCCGCCCGCCCGGTCCTTGCCTCGGCGCGACATGCGGGACACCACCCCCGGCCCGTTCACCCCGCCCGGCACCGCCCTCACCAGCCAGCGACCTCAGCAGTCGCTGGAGCTGGCTCAGCGTTACGAGCTACTCAACCGCCTGGGCGTGCCCCCGGTGGCCAACGAGGACTTCGACGAGCTGGCCCGCGACATGGCCACACAGGCCGGGTTCTTGTACGGGTTCGTCAACCTGTTCCTGGAGGAGCAGACTTTCGTCGGGCTGCACCAGCCGCCGGCGGACAGCGGGTTCGTGATCGTCGGCCGCACCATGAGCCGGGACCACGGCTGGTGCCCGGAGGTCATGGCCCGCAGGAAGGCCCTCCCGCTGCACGACGTGCACGCGTCCCCGCGCTTCAGCGGCAACGCGGTGGTCGACGCCGTCGGGATCCGTTCCTACTTCGGCGCTCCGTTGATCCACGACAGCGGCACGGTGCTGGGCACGGTGTGTGTGATCGACCCCGAGAAGCGGCCCCTGGCCGAGGCACGTCGTCTGCGGGACATCGTCATCAACGCCAGTGCACAGGTGATGGACCACATCGTCCGCGCCCCCGTCCGCTAGGCCGTTCCACAACTTCCCACCCGGGAGCCGTAGGCGTTCCCCGGCCGCTCCACGCGTTGCGACCTTCATCCAGGGAGAGGGAGACCATGTCCGCCACACCCACCACGCCTCCACCGGCGCTGCGTCCCTACCTCACCGCCCGCCACGATCTGCTGTGGCAGGAGGCGGACGCCTTCGCGGCCGAGTACGTCGCGCCGCGCGTGGCGCGGATGGAGGCCGCTCCGGGCAGGGTGGAGCGCAAGGTCGCCGACCTGATGGCCGCACGGGGCTGGTTCGCCGTCACCGTCCCGGCGGTCTTCGGCGGGCTGGGCGCCGGACACGTGGCCAGGACCGTCTTGGTCCACCGCATCGCGCGGGTCTCGGCGGCTGCCGCGGCCATCCTGCAGGCCACATTGATCCCCGTGGGCGCTCTGCTGCACTTCGCCACCTACGAGCAGAAGGGCCGCTGGCTTCCCCGGGTCGCGGACGGGTCCGTGCTGCTGTCGATCGCCGTGACCGAACCGCTCGCCGGAGGACACATCGGCGGCATCGAAACCACCGCCGAACGCGCCGGCAACGAGTGGGTGATCACCGGCAGCAAGATCCATATCGGCAACAGCCACCTCGCCGGAGCCCACCTCGTCGTCGCCCGCACCGCAAGGCCGGGAGTAAGCACCTCGCAGGCGCTGACCGCGTTCATGGTCGAAGCCGACCGCCCCGGACTTTCCGTCTCCGACCACCGTGCCGGGCTCGGTCTGCACGGCTTCTCCGCCGGCCGCCTCGACCTCGATCACGTCCGCGTCCCCGCCGACAACGTGGTCGGGGAGATCGGCCAGGGACTGGCCGTGGCCCAGAGCAGCAGCATCCTCTACGGCCGCCCCAACCTGGCCGCCGTCAGCCTCGGCATCCACGAAGCCGTCGTGGACACCACCACCGCCAGGCTCAAGACCCGCCCCCGCTACCAGGGCGCCCTGTCCGACCTGCCGGTCCTGCGGGACCGCGTCGGCGGCATGGAAGCCCGCCTGCGCGCCGCCCGGATCCTCTCCTACCAGGCCGTACACCTCCTCGACCACGGCCTGCCCTGCGACGCCGACCTGATCAACTCGAAATACCTCGGCCACCAGTGGGCCGTCCAGTCCGCCCAGGACGCCATGGAACTGCACGGCGCCCACGCCCTCGATGGCGACTACATCGTCCAGCGCCTGTGGCGCGACATCCAGCACACCTACCCACCGGCCGGAACCGGCGAAGTCCAGCGCATCCGCCTGGCCGACGCCGCCTTCGCAGAGGACCACTTCCAGTGGTCCGAGCGCCTCGCCGCCGAAGCCGCCTGGGCACGACCCGACCCGACCGCCGCATGAGCCCCCGTGCGCGGCACCCCGTGACTCCCCACCGCCGCGCACGGGCCCGTGCCGCCGGCCCCCGTCCCCCGCGGGGACCGGCGGCACCCCTCCCAGTGACCATCCACTCAGCCGAGAGAGACACCGTGACCCCGCCCGTGACGACCAGCGCACCGATCACGCCCCTGACGCCGACCCTGCAGCGCGTCGCCCAGCACCTCGCGAACGGCCTCACGGCCAAGGAGATTGCGGCAGAGACCAGCCTGTCGGCCGTGACCGTCCGCCAGTACATGCGCGACATCCGTGAGAGCCTGCACTGCCCGCCCCGCTGCAAGCCCCCGGTGATCGTGCACCGCCTGTTCACCACCCAGCAGGTGGCCTCACCCACGGCGGACCGGCCAGCGCCATCCCTCACCCCGGACCAGCGGCTGCTGCTCCGAGCCGTCGCCGAGCACAGCGACCCCCGTGACATCGCCGTCGCCGCCAAGCTCGCCCCCGCCGACCAGCGCGCCGCACTCGACCAACTCCTCGCCGACACGGGCGCGCGGGACACCACCCACCTGGTGATCCTTGCCCACGGCTGGAAGCTGCTGCCGACCGACCCGGCGGCGCGGAGCGGAGCGAGCCAGTGAGAAGGCCCCCCACTCCCCTGGCCAACGAGGAGGCTCCGGCTTCCACCTCGTTCGCAGCGAAGTACCCGGGCGCCGTGTACGCGGTGCGCAGGTTACGTACGGACGCCGAGCGCGCGGAAGCCGCTGCCCTCGTGCAGGACCGGCAGCGCTGGCTCACCCTGCGCGGTCTCCCCGTGCCCGCCCAAGCCGACGTGCCGGCCCTGTTCCGCGACCCGCACACGACGTCGGCCGGTCTGTTCGAGGACGGAAAGCTGCTCGCCTGCATGGTCCCCGCGCGCGACCCCGGACTCAGCTGGGGCGAAGGCCCCTGCCTCCGCCTGGGCCTAGTGCACACCCTGCCCGAGCAGCCCGACGACATCACCCGGCTGATCACCCTGTGGGCCTCCGACTTCGCCGCCCGGCAGAGCCTCCCGCTCGTACGGGCCGAAATCCTGGCAGGCCACACCCTGCAAGCCGAACCCATCGCCGCCCTGCTGCGTCGGCTCACGGACATGGGCTGGGACGTGCGGGGTTCCGGTCCGGGACGGGAGGGGGACCGGGTCGCCCGCCTCGAACTGGCCGCCGAGCACCGCCCCCGACTCAGCACACTAATCAGCTGCCAAACCCAAGCTCCCCATCTTGCCGCGGAAGAAGGGAGCAGCACGTGACAACCGAAAAGCCGCAGCGGCCCGACATCGCCCGCGAGCTGATCGCCCGCGCCACGGAATCGGCAGCGCACCGGGCCACACGCGTGCGCAACCAGCTCGATGGCGTCCAACTCGGCCGTGGTCGGCACACCGACTACGCCAACGCCAAGTTTCTGCACCGCGTCCTGGGCGAATACGAGTGGCCCGGCCACCGCCTCGTCGGCCCTGCTGCTGCCCGAGCCGCCTGGAGCATCGCCCTGCACAGCGACCACGATCTCGTCTTCCAGCGCGCCGCCACCATCCTACTCGGACGTGCGGTCGAGGTCGGCGACGCGCTCGTCCACCACTGGGCACACCTACACGACCGCACCCTCATCAACACCGGCCAGGACCAGGAGTACGGCACCCAGCTCCTGCTGAGCTCCGACCGCATCGAGCTGTGCCCACTGCGCGCGCCGGGATCCGTCGACAAACGAAGGGCCACGGTCGGTCTGCCGCCGATCGCTGTCGCACTGGAGACGGTGCGTAGCCGGTACATGCCTAACGGCTCTACCGATGAAGTCCCGAGCGTCGTCCTCGCGGAGGCCGCGTGAACAAGCGGAACACCGCGGTCCCCACCATTCGGCCTTCATGCCGCACATCCGCTCTGCGAAAGGGTTGTTGATCGATGAAGCTCCCTACCGCCGTCCTCGCTGCCGGTGTTGCCCTGTCCCTCACGACCGCCGTGGTCGGAGCCGCCCGGCTCAGGCAGAACGCACGGCACCAGGCCGAGCGGCACGAGGCGCTCCTCGCGGGCAACCAGCTCGACTGGCTGAACCGGGTGTCCACCAACGCCGACCTCGCCGAGCTGTGGAAGCCCGAGGACATGAAGGCCGAGGAGTACATGCAGCTCATGTCGGCCAACCGACTCATCTGCGCCCTCAGCCTCCGACACTGCCTCGGCCGCGTCCGCGACGGACAGCTGCCGTTCTACGCCGAGATGGTCATGAGCAGTGACGTCTGCCGGCGCTACTGGCAGCGCTTCGGCGACCTCCGCGCTCAGGAGGCCGAGGGCGACAAGCGGGCCGAGCACTTCACCCGGGTGCTGGACCAGGCCGCGAAGAACCATCCTCAAGCGCAGCCCGCGGCAGCCTGACGGCGTATCTCGGTTCACCTTTCGGACTTCCGTGTCCCGTCCCCAATTCCTCTTCCGGACAGCAGTTCTCGTGTCTGAAGAGGTGGCCGGCGAGGACCCGACTGGCGCAGGCCACACAGCTGTTGCCCACCGGGGTCGGCCGTACCGCAACACACCGAATCGAAGTGTTCCACCGGACCAATCAGGAGGATTCCCGTGACTCCCAGGGTGACCGACCAGGGCATGAGGACCGCCTCGGCCTCTGCCGCGCAGGACCCGTTCGACCTCGACATCAGCGTCATCGAATCGGGTGGCACGGTCGGGGCGTGTATCGCCTCCGACGGCGGCTGCGGCTCAACCTGCGGTGGCAACGCCTGTATCTCCAGCGGCTCCTGACCACACCAGACCACCGGCACGACGCCCATGTCCTGTCGGCGCCGCCCACGCGGCACGTCCCTCGCGGCTCGATCGGAGCCGCGCACGACAACGGAGGAATCACCACATGCAGAACGACGAATTCGACCTCGACATCAGCGTCCTGGAGTCCGACGACGGCTCCGCCACGCTGATCAACCTCACCGACGACGGCTGCGGCAGCACCTGCTCCAGCCCGTGCGCCACCAACGTGGCCTGATCATCTTCCACCGCACGACGAGTAGGGAGACACCCCCATGAACGCGAACACGATCAAGGGCCAGGCACAGTCCCCGGCCGCCACGGCGGGCGGTGACGCGTTCGACCTGGACATCAGCGTCCTGGAGTCCGGCGACGGCTCCGCCACGGTGATCAACCTGACGGACGACGGCTGCAAGCCGAGCTGCCAGGGGTCCTGCGCCACCAACGTGGCCTGACCTCGGCGCATTGATCTGCCAGCCCGCGCGGCCTTGCGCCGCGCGGGCTGGCACCCACCCCAACACACCACAACCAGGGAGGGTGCATGGGTTCCCGGAAGGACGGCCCGCTGTACCGGTGCGCGGATACTGCGCTGGTGCGCGCCGCCCGTTCCTCGAGGCTGCGGCTTCCCGCGTGGCCGGACCTCACCGACGACACCCCGGACTGCGAGGTGCGGTGGCAGACGTGGCTGCGCGACGTCTGGTCGCTGTCCGAGGCCGCCGACTCCATCGAGCAGGCCAGCCCTCTGCTCGCGCAGCAGGTTCAGACCCTGTGCTCGGTGGCCAGTCCCGAGACCCGTCAGTTGCGCCGCGCAGTGGTGTCGGTCATGCGGTACCTGCTGCGTATGACGGGCCGGGCGACCCCGAACGGTCTGTTCGCCGGTATCGCGCCCGCCTCGTTCGGGGAACGACCGGGATGGTCCTGGGGTGAGTGGCATCGACCCGTCATCCGCGCCGACGGCGACTGGATCGCGGACCTGGTCGCCCGTCTGGAAGCAGATCCTGAACTCCTGCGGCACCTTCATGTGATGGCCAACAACACCATCTTCGTACGGGGCGATCGGCTGATCGTGCCCTACCCGCCCCGTTCATGCCGTACCGACGGCAGCCCAGCGGCCGAAGTGTCCCTCCGGTACACCAGCGCCGTACGTATCGCCGTTGATGCCACCGCCTCGCCCGTCCCCGTCCATGCGGTGGTCGCACTGATGAGGAGCGAGTTCCCCGACGTTCCCGCGGACCGGGTGGAAGGGCTCGTCAGCAGCCTCGTCGAACGCGGTGTGCTCATCAGCAGCCTGCACGCGCCCTCTGCCACCCTCGACGCCCTGGACCACCTGGTCGAGCAGGCCGAAGCAGCCGCCGCCTCATCAGCCACGGACCTCGTGGCCGACCTGCGGACGGTCCGCGACGCCATCGCCCGGCACAACCAGGTCCTGGCCCCGGCGGACGGCCGGCACCTGCGTACCGCCTTACGTCGGAAAATGACCGCTTTGAGTAGCGTCAAGGCTCAGCCGTTCACGCTGGACCTTCGCATGGACTGCTCCCTCACTCTGCCCCCACAGGTTGCCCGCGAGGCGGAGCAGGCCGCCACGGTGCTGGCCCGGCTGAGCGCGTACCCCTTCGGCACTCCGGCATGGAAGGACTTCCACAACCGATTCTTCGAGCGGTACGGCATCAACTCACTCGTCCCGGTCCGGGACCTGGTGGACCCCGATGTCGGCCTCGGGTTCCCGGTCGGATACCGCGATGCGCAACCTGAACAGGGTGAGGCCCTGACCGCCCGTGAACAGCGGCTGCTCTCCCTCGCCCAAGCGGCCGTCCTCGACGGCCGCGACGAGATCCGCCTGGACGAGGACCTGATCCGCACGTTGACGGTCGGAGATCGCAACGCCCCGCAGGTACCGGCCCACACGGAGCTGCGCTTTCGAATCCGTGCCGCTTCGCAAGAGGCCCTGGAGAGTGGAGACTTCGTTCTCCACAGCATCGCCCCGTCCCGCGGGATCGGCACCACGATCGGCCGCAGCCTGGGGCTGCTCGCATCAGACGATCAGGCCCGCATGGCCGTCATGCTGGAAGAGCTGCCGGTCAACACGCCCGGCGCGGTGCCCACGCAGGTCTCCTTCACCCCACTCGACCGGGGCGACACCAACGTCACCCGCGTTACAGAACTCCTGCCGGCCGTCATCAGCCTGGCGGAGCACCGTCCGGTCGACGCGCGCACCATCCCGCTCGACGACCTCGCCGTGGGCTGCGACCGCCGCAGGCTCTACCTCGTCTCCCTCTCCCGCGCCTGCCTGCTGGACCCCATGACGCTGCACGCGCTGGACCTGCGCGGCCACACGCCGCCGCTCGCACGCTTCCTCACCGAGATCAGCCGGGCCCAGACCGCCGTCCTGACCGTCTTCCCCTGGGCGTCCGCTACCGCACTGCCGTACCTGCCGCGGGTGCGCTACGGCCGCGCGATCCTCTCTCCGGCGAGGTGGCGACTGAACCGGTCGGAGCTGCCCGACCGCCGCGCCTCCTGGGGGGAGTGGCACAAGGCGGCCGACGAGTGGCGCGCACGCCGCCGAGTTCCGGACGAAGTCGCGCTGGCCGAGGGCGACCAGCTTCTGCCGCTGGACCTCTCCGAGCGCGCGCACCTCGCGCTGCTGCGCGCCCACCTGGACACTCATGAATCGGTGATCTTGACGGAAGCGGAATCCGAGGAAGGCTGGTTCGACGGACGGTCCCACGAGATCATCGCCCCGATGACGGCCGTCCGCCCGCCGCAGTGGCCGGCCGTCCCTCCCGTCACCGCGGACCAGCTCGTCACCCGCGACCACGGTCACCTTCCGGGCGCCGCCTCCTGGCTGCTGGTCAAGCTGTACGGGCACGTCGAACGGCAGCCCGAGATCCTTGCCGACCACCTGCCCGCGCTGCTCGGCCAGTGGGACGCGCCGCCGACCTGGTGGTACATTCGCTACCGCGATCCCCGCTGGCACCTGCGCCTGCGCATCGCGGTCCCCAGCGAGCAGGACTTCGCCCTCACCGCACAACGCGTGAGCGCCTGGGCGAACGGACTGCGCCGTGCCGGGCTCCTCACCGACATGCAGTTCGCGACCTCCTATCCGGAGACCGGCCGGTGGGGCCCCGGGCCGCTGATGGGCCTGGCCGAGGACGTCTTCGCCGCTGACTCCCGAGCCCTGGCCGTCCAGTTCGCCCAAAGCTCCCGTCCGCACCAACAGGTCCTCGCCGCAGCGAACTTCGTCTCCGTCGCCGCCGCCTTCACCGGCAGCACCGCAGCCGGCATGAACTGGCTGATTGCCCACGGCCGGATCACTGACCCGCGCCCTATGGACCGGACCGTGCGCGGTCAGGCGTTGCGCCTAGCCGACCCGGCCGACGGCTGGGCGGCCCTGCGCGCGGCTCCCGGCGGCGACGCCATCGCCAGCGCCTGGAGCGAGCGCGACGCGGCCCTGGCCCGCTACCGGCAGAAGCTGGACGCGTTCGGTGGCATCGACCCGGACGTCGTTCTCGACTCGCTGCTGCACGCCCACCACATCCGCGCCGCCGGCATCGACAAGGACGACGAGCGGATGTGCGTACGGCTGGCCCACGCCGCCGCGATGGCCTGGACTCACCGAGGAGATCACCATGAATCTGCGTGAAAGCGCGCGGGCAGCCGCCGACACGATCGCCGAGCGGCTTGCCTCGCCGCAGGATGTACGGGGGCTGCATCACCGCCAGGGCTGGTGGCCGCAGTCGCTCGCGCACGGCGCGGTCGGTGTCGCGCTGCTGCACATCGAGCGGGCCCGCACCGAGCTGGGTCCGTGGCAGCGCGCCCACGACTGGCTCGCCTGCGCCGCAGCCGAACCCGCTGTCGGCGGCCCGGACAGCCACCTCTACTACGGGGCGCCCGCGCTCGCCTTCGCCCTGCACGCCGCCGCCGACCGCCCCGGACGCTACGCCCGCGCCCTGGACGCCCTCGACCGGTACGTCACGAAGGCGATCCGGGACCGGCTCGCGGACGCCCACGCACGCATGGACCGCGGCGAGATGCCCGCGCTGGCGGAGTTCGACGCGATCCGCGGCCTGAGCGGGCTGGGCGGGCTCCTGCTGCACCGCGACGTCCATACCGACGTCGTCCGCGAGATCCTGACCTACCTGGTCCGCCTGACCGAGCCGGTCAAGCAGGACGGGGAAGTTCTGCCCGGCTGGTGGAGCTCCCTAGCTCCCTCCGGCACGATCTCCCCGGAATATCCGGAAGGGCACGCCAATAACGGCGTCGCCCACGGCATCGGCGGCCCCCTCGCTGTGCTCTCCCTCGCAGCCCGCCGCAGCGTCACCGTCGAGGGCCACCTCGACGCGATCACCCGCATCCTGGCCTGGCTCGACCACTGGCAGCAGGACGGCCCCGCCGGCCCGTGGTGGCCGTACTGGATCACCCGTGAGCAACTACGCTCCGGCACGATCGGCCCCGGACCATCCCGGCCGTCCTGGTGCTACGGCACCGCAGGATTCGCCCGCGCCCAGCAGCTCGCCGCCATCGCCCTCAAGGACCCGGCGCGCCAACACGCCGCCGAATTCGCCCTCCTGCGCGCCATGACCGACCCCGGACAACTCGACGCGACCGTGGACGTCTCCCTGTGCCACGGCTTCGCCGGCCTGGCGCACATCACACAACTCGCTGCCACCGACGCCCTCACTCCCGGCCTCACCGAATGCCTGCCCCGGCTCCTGGCACCAATCACCGAGACCACGCCCGGCGCCCTGGCGGACTCCCTAATCAACCCTCCCGGCGGCGGCGACATCGGGCTCCTCGAAGGTGCCGCAGGCACCGCCCTCGCCCTGCACTCCTTCCACACCGGAACGCCGTCCGCGTCCGGGTGGGACACCTGCTTCCTGATCAACTAGCCGACGAGAAGAGGAAACATGGCAGCGGACGAATGGCCGCAACGCCTCATCCGGTTCACCGACTGGAGCCGCGCGGAGGCCACCGCCGTGGAGCATCTACTCCCAGTGCTGATCGCCCATGAGTCGGAACTGGCCCAGTGGTCCTTCCTGCGAAAGTTCCCCTGGTGGCGGTTGCGGTACCGGGCCGCGGGCCCGGACACGGCGAAGGCCCTGGACGCTGCCCTGGACGAGCTGGTCGACGCCGGCGTCCTCGCTTCCTGGACGCGAGGCATCTACGAGCCGGAAGAGACAGCCTTCGGCGGCCCCGCCGCGATGAAGATCGGCCACACCCTGTTCCACTACGACAGCCGTCACCTGCTGGAGAAGGCGGACCGCCAGCGGACAGTGAGCGGCCCCCAGCTCGGCCGCCGCGAGCTGGCGGTGCTCCTGCTCAGCGTGGCGATGCGCGCGGCGGGTCTCGACTGGTACGAGCAGGGCGACGTCTGGGCGAGGATCGCGGCCGAGCGCCCCGGCGACGAGGTCTGCGGTCCGCAACGGCACCGGGCCGCTGTCCACCGGTTGATGACCGTCGACGTCAGCACCACCAGCCGCAGCGTCACCCAGGGCCGACTCGCGCCGCTGGCCGAGTGGATAGCCACGTTCGAGTGGTTTGGCCAGCAGCTCGCGGACCTCAACCGTCAGGGCCGCCTGGAACGAGGGTTGCGGGCCGTGATCGCCCACCACGGCATCTTCCACTTCAACCGCCTGGGCCTCCCCGCCCAGGACCAGCGCACCTTGTCAACACTCGCGAAAGAGGTAGTCATGGGAACGAGCGACAACACCGCGTCCACCCGAGCTGAGGGGACGGCGAGCACTACGGTCAACGGGGTGAACAGTGACACCATCGAAGCCCCCTCCGCAGACCGTCTGCGCGCCCAGCTGATCGACCACCTGGTCGAGACCGGGTGCGTGCGCACGCCCCGGGTGGAGGAGGCCATGCGGACCGTACCCCGCCACCTCTTCGTCCCCAACGCCCCCCTAGAAAAGGCGTACGGCAACACACCCGTGGACACGAAGTTCGACGGATCCGGCCGCTCCATCAGCTGCGCCTCCCAGCCTGACATCGTCGCCATGATGCTGGAACAACTCGACGTCCAGCCCGGCCAGAAGATCCTGGAGCTGGGGGCCGGCACCGGCTTCAACGCCGGACTCCTCGGCTACCTCGTCGGCGAGACGGGACACGTCACCACGATCGACGTGGACGAGGACATCGTGGACGGAGCGCGCGGCGGGCTGGCCGCCGCCGGCATCCACAACGTCGAAGTGGTCCTCGGAGACGGAGCCGTGGGCCACGCCTCCAACGCGCCGTACGACCGGATCGAAGCCACCGTCGGCGCCCACGGCGTTCCGCACGCCTGGCTCGACCAGCTCGCCCCCGGCGGACGACTCCTCACACCACTACGCCTGCGCGGCAGCGTCTCCCGCTCGATCGCCTTCGAGAACCAGGACGGAGCCTGGCGCAGCGTCGGCAGCCAGATGAACACGTTCATGCCGCTGCGCCGGGGAATCGCCGACGACCCGCGCGTCTTCGTTCCCCTGGACCCCGACAACACCGTCACCCTCGTCACCAACGGAGACCAGAAGGTCGACGCTGACGCCCTGCGCGACATCTTCCGCCAGCCGCGCGCCGAGGCGTGGACGGACGTCACCTTCCGGGGCCCGGAATCGGCGGAGTACCTGGAGCTGTGGCTCGCCTGCGCCATGCCGAACGGCCTGAGCCGGATGCCCGCCAAGCCCGAAGCCATCGAGAAGGGACTGGTCACCGCGCCCTACCCGTCCTCGACCGCGGTCTTCGAGGGTGGCACGCTCACCTACCTCACCCGGCGCCCCTACGCGAAGAAGGCCCCCGATGGCGCCACCCTGTACGAGTTCGGCGTCATCGGCCACGGCACCGACGCCGAGGCCCTCGCCGGGGACGTCGCGGACCAGATCCGCACCTGGGACCAGCACTTCCGAGCGCTCGACGTCGGCTTCGAGATTCAGCCGCTCGACGCGACCCCGCTCGCCCCGAAGCCCGGCCGCTTCACCTTCGACAACCCGCTGAACCGCATCGTCATCGAATGGCAGTGACATGGACGTCAGCCAGATAGCGAAGCGGTTCCCGCTCGTTGCCCGTCCACGTCCAGCGTGCCCGCCTCTCGCTGAACGCATCCGCGAAATCACCGACCTCGCTGCCGCCGCCGAGCGCGACGACAACGTGACCTCCGCAACCGTCGCCCTGAACAAGGCGGCACTGATCGCAAGCGACTGCGGCATGCCGGACCTGGCACGCTCTCTGTGCTGGCGCCACGCCGAGGCCGTCCTGCGCGCCCAGCCCCTGGGCGCGCAGGAAGCCCGGTACGCCCTGGAACCTCTGGTCAACCTGGCCCGACTGCGCATCCGCGACGGCGACGGGACTGGCGCGTATCATCTGCTCGATTCCCTGAACCGAGCAGTCAGATCGAAGACGGAAGCGGTCATCGACGACCGCGCCACGTCCTTCCAACGCCTCACGAAGTCGGCTTCCGACCATCAACAGGTATGCCAATGGCTGTGGGCCGTACTCCTCGGCGACGGAACCCGTGCCCTCGTCGCAGCAGGTGAATGGGACTACGCCCGGGCGCACAGTAGGCAACACCGGGGCGTGGGAAAGCGCCTCTTCGACGGGCGCCAAGTCGAGGTGCTCGTCCGCTGCCTCGGCGAGCAGCCCAGCGATGCGTTGAAGTTCCTACACGAGAGCACCCTGGTGGAGCCATGGGAGCACGCCGTCGCGGCAGCCCTTGCCGTCCTCTGCCACAGGGCAGCCGACGAGCAGCCAGTCGAGCCGATCAACAAGATGGTGCAGCACTACCTGGCTCTCGGCTCGGCCCCCGACCTTGCCGTCTTCCGCTCTCGTGTAGGACTGGTTGTGCTCGACCTCTCCCCAGAGTCCCGACAAGCCGAATTGATGCACCGCCTCACCAGCGAAGCGACGACGCATCCCGACGGGTACATCGCACGAGACGTCCTGGCCCACTCTGTGTGCCGCGAAGGGCTGAGCCAGGACGAGCGCAGAACGCTCTCCACTGCAGTCGCCTCCGCCGGCCTCGGACGGGGCAGCATCCCCGACCCTCTGGATCAGGCCATACGGGACGCTTCAACAGTCGCAGCGGATGTCTGGCAACGCCACGCTAGCTGCCGAGCTAACGCCTGGCCCGCATGACCGGCACCCCGAGCGGCGCACCCCGTCGTATGTCCACTGCAACCGCGGTTGGCCGAGCGAACTCGACGCGAATCAACAGGAGTTCTCGTGAACGAGATGCGGCCCAGCGAGCAGATGCGCAACCTCGGCGTAGTCCAGGAAGGCGCCTCCGTCCTTGCCGAGCCAGCACGCCCCTTCTCACTCCCTGCCGAACGTGAGGCCGCCGAGCAAGCCGTGGAAAGCCTGTTCACCTCCATGGCGCGCATCGCAGGCGTCCACACGTTCGCCAAGGGCATGGGCATTGCAGCCCCACAGATCGGCATCCGCCGGGCCGCGGCCGTCGTCCAGCCCGCCGAGCCAGGAGCGGGCGCGATCGTACTGCTCAACCCCCGGGTCATCGCCGCCTCGCAGGAGACCGACGACCAGTACGAGGGATGCCTGAGCTTCTTCGACGTACGCGGCCTCGTCCCTCGCCCCCTCCGGATCACGGTCGAGACCACGACACTCGACGGGACGACCGTGACCACTGACTACGAACGCGGCCTCGCCCGTCTGGTCCACCACGAGATCGACCACCTCGACGGCCACCTGTACACAGCCCGGATGCGCCCCGGAGTGCAGCCCATCTCCGTGACCGAGTACCGGCAGACCGGACGGGCCTGGTCCTACGAGCACTGAAACCCGATCCTGCCGGCCCGCGAGCCGGTGCAGGGGCCCGAAAGCCGGGTGAGATACCTGGGAGGCGTAGCGGCCGCTCTCAACCACGCCCCTCCTTCGGATCAGCGCGCCAGGTGGAAGACGGCTGCGGCCACGATGGTGCCGAGGATGGTGCCTGCGATCACTTGGTTGCGTGTGTGGTCCCGCAGCTCGACGCGGGACCAGCCGACGACGACGACCAACAGGAAGCCAAGGGCCATCCACGGGCCGTAGGTCTGCACGAGCATCGCGCAGGCACCTGCGGACACGGCCTGGTGGACGGAGATCTTCCAGGCGAAGGTGATCGCGGTGAGAATCGCGAGCGTCACGAGCATCGAGACGATGAGGGCAACCATGGTGCGCGGCGCCCCCGCGACAAGCATCAGGACGATGCCGGTGGCTACGGAGAGCAGGATGACGGCCATCACGACTAGCCGTGCTGGCTTCGCTCCGACGTGTCTGTCGCCCCAGTGACCCTTGCGAATGCCGTACTTGATGAAGGTGATCGGGATGACGGCCGCGAAGAGGGCGCCGACCACACCCCAAGCAACACCTGTCCATTCTGCGGTGTGCCAGCCGACCAGCAGCGTGACAGCGATGATCCAGTTCTTCGGCTCAAGCCAGTCTGTAATGCGGCGGGCCAGCCGCGACTCGCTGGGGCGGACATCAGTTGTCATCTGAGGAGATCCTTTCCGAAGCGCCCTGCTCGTGGGAAACGGACGAATGTTCTTTCCGGACGAATTCGGAAACGACTGGCGAGGAGAGGTACGCGCGGGCAACGGTGCGCAACCATGACAGTTCGCTCGCTCTGTCTCGGCCAGTGACGCCGAGGGGTGGATATTCAACTCCCCGCAGCCGTTCCCCATTTCGTGCGCTCTGGACGGCTGCACGCAACCAGCAGGCTTCCGCCACTGCGTCAGAGAGTTGCGCAGCGACCCCTTCCTGACGGACGAACCTCCGGGCCTTTGCGTGCATGTCGACTGACACGTACTCGCGAAGCGCCAGGCAGGCATCCTCGATCTCGATGACGCACCGTTCCAGCCGGAAGCGGACACGCCACCTGCCTACAGATGTCGCCAGCACCACATACGGGGCTGCTTCCGTGAGCTGCACCCAGAGCGGACGCAGTTTCCGCAGGGTGCTCCACGCGGCGACGTATTCCACGGCGACGGAGAGAGGAGGCAAGCAGACGCCGACGGCGACCGACAGGACGGTGGCTTGCTTGAGCGTTGTGGAGAGAAGGTTCTCCAAAGCTGGATAGCTGGTGCCGGAGGCAAGCTGAACCGTCACGAAGACGATGCGCTGGAGGGCGTACAGGCTTCCGAGCAGGGTTCCCAAGCCCAGAAATCCGAGGCCGGCCTTCCCCAGGAGAGTCCGGCTGTGACGTACGCCGCCGAGGAACAGCCATGTAGCGACGACCATGGCGATGCCGATGTACAGCGTGAAGACCGTCATGTAGAGGACGGGAAAGAGGGCGCCACGGCCCTCCCCAAGCCTGACGGGCCCTCCTGACGTCCAGTTGGCCAGGGCGTAGAAGGCGAGCATGAGGGGCAACGTCACGCCGGCGGCCACCAGCCGGGTGCGACTTGCCAGGCCCTGCGGTCGAACGACTGCGATGACGAAGTCGAGCAGATATGCCGCCGAGGTAACGCCGAGCAGGTGCTTCAGCAGCGGCGACAGCCTGGCGTCTGCGCCGACGGCGGCATCGACTGCCTCTTTGACCGGCGGAACCTCGAACGTCATGGCAGCTGCGAGAGCCACCAGGGTCAGCGCCAGACTTCGCTGCTTGCGAGAGTGCCGGAGGGACGGCAGCCGCCACAGAGCCACCAGCCAGAGGACGCCGGCGATGAGGGTGGATGTACTCATGAGCGGCGGTTCCTCCGTGGGTGGACCAGGGCGTCGTCGAGCCGCGCCACGGCACCGGACCGACCGCGTTCCCGGCCCGAGTGGGCAAGATCGTGAAAGAGCTCTCCCAGGCAGGAGGCGGCCATTTCGGCGTCGTACTCGGTCTCGCTGTCGTAGCTCGTCCGGCCGAGAGCGGAGAGCACGGCAGAGGGGTCGACCCCGTCAGGCAGGACTCCCAGTAGAGACCTGACGACGCTCTCGTTGTTCCCGGCGTGCCCGAGCAGCAGGTGCGCTAGCTCGTGGCGCACGATTTGTGCACGATGCCGCTCGCTGGTAGCCGCGACGTGAAAGACGTAATCCCCGTGGTCGAACGAGAGGACCATTCCGCAGGGAGCGTTGGCCCCTCCGGTCTCAGGCAATTCGTGGAGGTGCAGGGGGCGGCCACGCTTGACGGCGAGCTGCCGGCATATTTCATCCACCGCGTAGGGATCGGATATCTCGATCCCCCGCAACTGCTCCTCACACAGTCGCCTCAGCTGCGCCTCTCTGCGCGCGAATTGCCGCTTGAACATGGACGAGATCCTTGCTGTAGCCCCCGAATGAGCGCTGACACGGCCTGCGCTAACCGGAACCCACCATTCCGCGTGGTTCTAGCGGAGCTTTGCATAGGTACAGATGGTTGCCCAAGGCGATCTTGAAGATCCATGCGCGGCATACCAGTCAAATCCACCCAGCAGGTGAGTGAGGTCACATCACTGCCCGGGCTTGTCGAGCCCTTCCCACCGTCTCGCCTGATTGATCACATCCGTGATCATCCTCAAGCTGTCCGCCGAGAGGCCGTTGGCTCGAAGCGCAAGGCCGCGGACGTCGCTGTCGGCTACGGCCTCGATGAGTTCCATGGAGGCGCGCACCTTCTCGGCCTCCTCGGCGTCGTAGTCCGAGAAGAAGTACTGCTCTTTGACGTGGAAGTGGCCGGCCAGTCGTTCCACCGTCGTGTAGGTGGGGTTGGGCTTCGCACCGGTCCGCAGCTGCGAGATCGCACTCTCGGACACGGAGATCGCCCGGGCGACCTCGGCATTGGTGTAACGCTTGCCGGTCTCCGGGTTCGTCACGGTCTGGAACAGGTGGTTGAGCTTGTCGGCGAATGAGCGCCGAGCGTCGGCCGCGCCGCCGGGCGCCTCCGCCGGCCCGCTGGACTCCACCATCACCGACTCCTCTCATCTAGACGCCGACTCCGGACTGTACTGCAGTGTAGTTCCCAGGACCAAAGGCTGAGAGGCTTCACTTCAGTGTTGACAGACTGGGATCACTCTGGCGTAGGTTTTCGAACACAGCTTCACTGAAGTGATGTGACGCCGGCGGGGTGCGGTAAGCGCTCCTTGCCCGGCCGTCGTGACCTACGTACGCGCTAGGACTCGCCCATGCTCGCTCCACCCCCGTCGCAGCAGCTCACGCGACTTCTACAGGGTTTAAGAACCAACTCTGGACCTTGACGCGGAGCCGTGCGTATGTTCGTCGTCCCCCGCCGGGCAGACCGCCCGCACGGACGAGCACAGGAGCAATGACGTGCACAACCTCCGGGCCTCATAGGCCCCAGAACACAGCGACGGCGCCCGAGAGCGGCAACTCCCGGACGCCGGACGCTTAACGGCTGTACCGCCCCGGCAAGGGCGGAGATCGCCACCATCACCACGCTGATCCCTTCCACGGGGCGTCTCAGCGTGGCAACACCAAAGGAGATTCTTGCATGCGCTCCGCCCTGCGCAAAAGGCCCTACCGTCCGGCCTGCGCGGCAGCTAGCTCCGCCTCGGCGCCTCAGCGCCCCGAGCCGGACCGCACCATCCAGGCCCCCGCGGGCCGCCCCGCCCGCCCGCTTGCCGGGAGCGGCCGATGAGCAGCGAAGCTCGCGAGTGGGTGTGGGAGCACAGCTCCAGCCGAGGGGCCGCGCGTCTGGTCCTGCTGTCGATCGCCGACCGGGTGGCCGACGACCAGTGCATCTCCTGGGCCTCCCTGTCCAGCCTGGCCAAGCGCACGCACGCCTCGGTCTCCACGGTGCGCGAAGCCATCGAACGCCTCGTCCTGGCCGGCGAGCTGGAACAGCTCGACGACCTGGTGGGCCCGCAGCGCAGCACGGTCTACCGCCTGCCGCTCGCCGCCGAAGCAGTCGCACAGGCGCTGCGAGAGCAGCGGGAGGAAACGGGCGAGACGGCAGTGCCGGACGAGCCCGCTGGCCCTGCCAAGCTCCGGCTGTCGGCCCTGCGGCGGTACGGAATCCGCCCGCGTGAGGTGCCGGAATCCCCCGCCAGGGTCCGGAAACCGGCAGTACCGGAAACCGGCAGGCCCAGGCGGAAACCGGCACAGCGGCGTACCGGCCACCGGCACAGCGATGTACCGGCCACCGGCACACAGAACCGTAGTGAACCTAATTTGAACCGGAGGTACAGCAGTGGTGGTGCTGCCGTCCTCCCGGCTGCCGAGTGGCAGGTCGACCCCGCCACCCACACCTGGGCCCGCCGGCAGGGACACCTCGACCGCCTCGGCGAGCATGGCCTGCAGGCCGCCGACGCGAAGTGGCGTGCCCACCGGGCGGCCCACGCCCCGAGGCCGGCGGAAGCCTGGGCTGCCGACTGGCGAGCCTGGATCACCCGGGAACACGCCCCCAACCGCCCGAACCTCTACGCCGTGCCCGGCCAGAACACCGCCGCGCCCGGTGGCATGACGCGGGCCGAGAAGCACACCGCCGCCCTTCTCGCCGCCCTGGACGAGCCGACCGGAACGGAGGGCTGACCGTGGACCGCCGCGAAATCGCCGCCCTGCTGGCCTACATCGGCCGACTCGACCCCCGCAGCATCCGCACCGACGAGGGCGAGGCCCGCGACCAGCTCGCCCAGTGGCACGAGCTGCTCGGCGACGTGCCGATGGCCACCCCGCACGGCTGGGACGCCCGCATCGCCGCCCGCCAGCACTACCGCACCTCGCCGTACCAGATCCAACCCGCCGACGTGGTCCGCCCCTGGGAGAGCTACCGGCGCAACCGCCTGGCCCTCCACTGGGACCCCACACCGTCCGCGGACCCGGACGACCAGGCCGCCTGGACCGCAGAGCTGGTCGGCACCCGCCGTGCCGTCGCCGCCGGCATAGCGCAGCCCGCGTATGCCCCGGCCATCACCAGCAGCCAGGAGGGGATCAACCCGAGGCTGCAGGCTCGGCTGGACCAGATCGGCTCCTGCATACCGCCCGCCGCCCGCGCCGCTCTCGCACCGTTCCGGCCCGCCCGGGCAGCACGCGAAGCCGCCGTCGCGCAGGGGCTGCCCGATGCCCTGAGCGTGCGATGCGAGTGGTGTCTGGCCCCGGTCGGCGAGCCGTGCCGGCGCCGCCGGATCGGCCCCAACGACGGGGTACGCGCCATCACGCCGCGCGCCACCCCGCACCCCGGCCGTGTGGATCTCGCCGCCCAGCAGGCCCAGCACGCCGAGCAGGCCCAGCAGCCCGCCCTGGCCTGACCGGAGCCTCCGGCGCGTGCATCCCGTCTGCTGCACCGCCGCAACCTCACCGTCCCGCACCGGATGCGGCGCACGCCCACGCGCCGCAGCCGGCGCCCGACGCCGCACCCGCCAGGCACTGCGTTAGCCGGCCGGTGTGGCAGCACATCGGAGACTCGCCTTGCGCCGCATCACCACCCACGACGCGCCGGCCACCGGCTTGCGCGGCATCGCAGACACCAGCTGGCACGTCCGCGGAGCGTGCCACGGCATGGACGTCGAGGACGCCGACGCCGTGTTCTTCCCCGGGCCCCGGGATCACGAGGAGATCGCGGAGGCGAAGGAGCTGTGCGGCTGGTGCCCTGTACGCCGCGCGTGCCTGGACTTCGCTCTGGAGAACGTCCTCAAGGAGGGCGTCTGGGGCGGGCTCACTGAAGCCGAGCGGCGCCCGCTGCACGACAACCTGCACCGGCGCCTGGACTACCGGCGTGTGACCGCCTTCTTCCAGGGACGCGACGTGCACCTGACGGAAGCCGAGCGGCAGGTGGTCATCGACCACGCCTACGTCCGGGGCTGGCAGCCCGACCGGCTCGCTGCCGCCCTGCAGATCAGCCACAAGCACGCCCGTGACCTGCTCCGGCAAGCGGCCAACAAGGTCTTCGACCGGGACCGCAATTACGGCGTGCCCCGCTCCAGGAAGAAGCGGAAGAAGACCTCCAAGGCCAAGGGCACCCCCGCGCCCGCAGCTCCCGGCACTCAGCAGCCGACAGGCCGCCCGGCGGCGTCGACCTCGGCGCACGCCCCTCTCGGAAAGGCAGCATGACCCACCCTGTCCTCGCCTTCGGTGCTACTTCGGACCTCCCTCTCCTCCTCGCCGCCGTCGTGCCCGCCGCCCTCGCGCTCGTGCTGACCGCCTGGGCGATCCGGCGCCGGGGAACCCGCCCGCGGAAACGTCTCGGCGGCCCGGCGGTCAAGGTCGCCGCCGTCGCCGCCCTGGGCTGCACCGCCTACAGCGCCGACACCAGCTGGCGCTTCGCGGCCGACTACCTCGACATGGCCGGCACCGCCGAGCGCGCCGGCATGTTCGCCGCCGCCGAACTCGCCCTGTTCGCCACCGCGCTGATGGCACGGCAGAACCTCGCCGTCCAGGGCGCTCCTGGCCTGCCGGGCACGCTGGTCTGGGTGATCACCACGGTGCAGGTGATCCCCGCCTACGCCGAGAGCGGCCCCGTCGGAGGCACGGTCCGCGCCTTCGTCGGACCGGTCATGGCGGCGATGCTGTGGCACCTGGCCATGGGCATCGAACTGCGCCTGCGCACCCCGGGTGCAGCCTCGAACGGACTGCTCGCCGTCCTGGGCCGGGAGGCACGCGAGCGGCTGCTGTCCCGCCTGGGCATTGCCGCGCGGGACCGTGACGCAGCGCAGATCACCCGGGACCGGGCCACCGCCCGTGCGGTCACCCTCGCCGCCCGCCTCGCCGAGCGCACACCCGAGCAGCAGCAGAGCCGTCGCGGCCGGCGGCTGACGCGACGCCTGTCGAAGGCGGTCGGCAGGGCTTCGGTCGGCACCGACCCTCTCCAGCGGGCGCAGCTGCTCGACCAGCTCGCCGCTCGGCGACACGCGCTGGCGCTCGCCACGGTCCCGCTCCCTTCTCCCTGGTCCCCGGCGCACAGCAGCGCATCGGCGGCCACGGTCCCCGTACAGCCGACATCGGATGTGCCGGTCCCCGTCCCCAGTCCCGACGGTTCCGACGAGCCGGTCCCGGACCGAGGAGCGAGGGCTCCTCGGGGCCCCGTCCCCGAGAACCCGGAAGCCGAGGTCGACGCAAGGACCAAGGGCGACGCAACGGGAACGTTCGCGGGAACCAAGCCCTCTGAAGACGGTGCGGTCCCAGGGACCGTGCTCGCCGGACCGGGAGCCGCAGCGCGGGACGCAGCGGCCATGAGGACCGACCACAGCACGCGAGAAGTGGCAGCTCAGGACCCGGGTTCTCATCGGGGACCGGGCATCACGAAGTCGGGGACCGAGACCACCGAGGACCGAGGACCGACCGCCCCACAGTCCGGGACCGAAACCACCCAGGACCGAGGACCGACCGCCCCACAGTCCGGGACCGAAACCACCCAGGACCGAGGACACAAGGTCCCGCTTCGCCGGAAGCCGACCAGGACCTCCCGGACGAAGAACAAGGACAAGCGTGCACGGTCCCGCTCGCAGACGGAGCGCCAGGCACGCGAGCTGGGTGAATCCGAGCGCCAGCTTGTCCGTGAGGTGCGTCCCCATGTGCCGGCTCTGCTCGAACGGGACGGCAACGGCGCGATCACCCGAGTGCAGCTGCGCGAAATCATCCGCCGCCAGGGCCTGACGGGTGTCGGTAACGACCGACTCGGCCTGGTCCTCCAGGAGCTGCGGAACGGGGACATCACGACGACGAGGAGCACCGCCCGATGAAGACCTGCCACCAGTTCAAGACGGTCCGCGCCGAGTACGAGCGCGAGATCGGATTCATGCTCGCTCACTCCGAGCGGCATGCGGGCAGGCCGGCGGCGAAGTCCAGCGCGAAGCAGGCAGCCTCGGCGAAACAGCGGATGGCCCGCGCGCTCAACAGCCACGTCGGACGCTGCCCCGAATGCGGCTGAACCGGCAAATCCCAGCACAAGGCCCGTATCCGTAAAGGTGGCCCAGCTCCACGCCGGGCCACCGCCCCGCTTAGGAGGTACGCCATGATTCCTCGTCCCCCTCGCTTTTCCGGGCCCACCACCGCCGAGGCCGGTGCCTGGGCGGACGTCTTGGTCCGCCGGCAACTCCTCCACGCCGTCGTCCTCACGCCGACCGGGCAGTGGCTCGTCCAGGACCGTCCCAACAGACCGGTTCGCGTCCTTGCCAGCCCAGCCGAAGTTCTCGCGCTGGCCGCAACCATCCAGCAACGCACCCGCTCTACGAGGCCCGAATCCCGATGACGAACGCACCCAAGAACGGCACCACCCCGGAACCTGATCGCGGCTCCAACTCGGTCTCGGGGCGAGCAAGTTATCGCAAGAGCATTGCTCCCGAGGGGAGCAATGCTCTTGCGTTCCCCGCCCCTGGAGTGGCGGGAGCGGAACGGCACCGGGGGGCGCCGATCCGTGAGGATGCGACCGAGGGCGGCTCGCATCCCGAGGGGCAGGACCAGCACGCCTGCCACAGTGCGCACTGCACGCACACCGCCCCTTCAAAGCCGCATGTGCAACAGCGTGAGCGCCTGCGCGACGAGAACAAGCGCATGCGCCAGCCCAGCTGCCGCATGAACGACGACGAGTACCAACTCCTAGCTCGTGCAGCCGCCGTGTGCCACATGAGCGTCGCCAGTTTCCTCGCCCACGCCGCTCTCAAAGCCGCCCACGATCTCGACCGTACGGCGGCGGAAATCGCCGCCCAACGAGAAGTCCACAACGAGCTCTTCGCTGTGCGCCGGCACCTCGGCCACATCGGCAACAACGTCAACCAGGTAGCTAAGGCCGCCAACTCCGGTGCCGACGTCCCCTACGCCGAAGCCGTACTCGGCGCCGTCCAGCGCGCCACCCAGCGCGTGGACGCCTTCATCCAGCACTACCTCGACACCGAAAGGCGAACCGGTTGATCCCTCGCGTCCACAAGCGTGGCTCGAACACGTTTGGCCTGCTCATCTACCTCTACGGCAAAGGGACTCATGAGGAGCACGTCGATCCGCATCTCGTGGCGGCATGGGACAGCTTCGCTCCCGACCCCGGTCGCGATCCTCAAGCTACGAAGAGACAGTTGCAGCAGCTCCTGGACCAGCCCGTCCAGACGCTCGCGGAGTCGCGCCGCCCGGCCAAGCACGTCTGGCACCTATCCGTCCGGGCCGCACCCGACGACCCGGTTCTCTCCGACGAGCAATGGGGGGAGATCGCCCGACGCATGGTCGCCGCGACCGGCATCGCTCCGGCCGCCGACGAGGCGGGATGCCGCTGGGCAGCCGTGCGCCACGCCGACGACCACATCCACATCATCGCCACGCTCGTCCGCGAAGACGGCCGGCGCCCCCGACTCAACAACGACGCCAAGCGATCCCAGGCCGAAGCCCGCCTGATCGAAACCGAGTACGGGCTCAAGCAGCTCAGCACCGGGGACGGGACCGCAGCGCAACGACCGACCAGCGCCGAGCGCCACAAGGCCCAGCGCCAGGGCCGCGAGCGCACCGCCCGCGAGGAACTGCGGGAATCCGTGCGGCGTGCGGTGGCCGGCGCGAGAAGCGACGAGGAGTTCTTCGACCGCCTCGCCGCCGCCGGCCTGCTGATCCGCAAGCGCGCCGCGCCCTCCGGTGACCTGCTCGGATACAAGGTCGCCCTGCCCGACGACCTGAACAAGGACGGCGAACCGGTGTTCTACCCCGGCGCGCGCCTCGCTCCCGACCTGTCCTTGCCTCGCATCCGCGAGCGGTGGTCCGGTGATGCGCAGGATGTCCCTGCGGCCCGGCGGGACGAAGCGATTCGTACGGGGCCGGGCAGTCCGGCCTCCGCGCGCCGCGGCACGGCATCGGCCGTGTGGCAGGCCGTGCTCGTCGGCGACCACGGCGAGGACGGGGTCGCCGCCGCCCACATCGCCGCGGTCGGCGAGGTCCTGGACGCCCTCGCGAAGACGTCCGCCGCTCACACCCGCCGCGAACTGCACGACGCCGCAACGGCCTTCGAACGGGCCTCGCGCTCTCACGTCCGCGCCGTACGCGGGCACGATCGAGCCCTGCGACAGGCCGCCCGCGACCTCGTCCAGGGCGGCCCGGCCCTCGGCCGCGGTGAGGACGGAGCCACCACGGCGATGGCGATCGACATGCTGTTCTTCCTGATCACCGCCACCGCGCACTGGCACGCCCGGAAGGGCCACGCCCAGCAGGCCGAGGCCGCCACCCGAGCCGCCGAACACCTGCGCACCGCTTACCAGGCCGCCTCGGCCCAGCCGCTCGGTGTGCTATACCAGCGCGGCCGACGTCTGAGCCGGCCGATGCTCCAGCGGCAGACCGCGCTGCTGCGCGAGGCGCTCCCGGAACTGGCCGAGCAGATCCTCGCCGAACCCGGCTGGTACGCCCTGGCCGCGACCATCACGGAAGCCGAAGCCGCCGGCCACAACCCGGCCGCCCTCCTGCCCGACGTTGCCGCTCGGCGCGAACTGGGCACCGCGGACTCCATCAGCGACGTGCTCGTATGGCGGATGCGACGGACAGCCGACCTGCCCGCCGATGCCTCCCAGCTTCCCGAGACCAGCACCGCAGCGAACCGGTCCGCGACGCGCAGGGCGACGACCAGGCCCTCCACGCCCGGCAGGCGGCGCAGCGGAGAGGAGTCACCGCGTCAGGCCCGATAAGTACACCAGACGGCACGCAGGCTCCCCGGATCGCCGCTGTGCCGTACCGAGACATGCGTCGTGGCCTCCTCGTCACCCGGGCAGCCGAGAGGCCACACCCGTGCTGACCTGGCCGAAGGGACTGTGGACGTTGTGAATTGAAACCGCCGACGGCGTGGGGCACGATCATGAAGACGCGCAGGACGAGGTGCCGAGGTAGAGGAGGACGCCAGGGTGTTTCACCGAATACGCCGCAGGGCCAAGGGGCCGAGCGAAGCTCAGAAACGGTTCGCCGAGCTGCACGCGCAGATGCAGGGACAGGTCCCGCCCGGCATCGGAGTGCCGGCGCCCGAGCCGCAGCCCGCCGAGCCGACCGCCATCGTGGACGACTTCCTCCCGCCGGAGCTGCGGGTGCCGAGCCACGACCAGGTCGAGGGCAAGATGATGCCGTGGAAGCAGCCCCTGGTCCTCGACGGCGAGATGGCCACCTGCGCCGAGTGCGGCGCGTACCGGGACTGGCTCATCCTCTCCACCCGCGGTGAGATCTGGCTGCGCTGCCGGGCCGGACACCAGCAGCTGGAGACGCGCATCGACACCGCCTGGTACAACCGGCACTCCGGGCCGGCGGACTCGACGCACGCCACGTTCGAGGACTGCCTGCGCCACCTCGGGCACTGACCACCACTCCTACGACCCCACCGGGCCCGCGGGCCCGCACTGACCACCCGTCGCCTAGCACCAAGGGGTCAGTTCCGTCATGCGCGTTCGCGTCGCCACCACCGCACTCGACATCACCGCCGCCCTCCTCGCCGTGCCCGCCTGCTCCACCGACACCCCCGGGTCCAAGCACCGGACCGCCTCCTCCCGTACGGGAAAGCCGACCGAGGTCGCCCAGGAGCCGGCCGCGCTCTCCTCGGCCGCGCTCGAGTCCCGCCTGCTCGACCCGCGCGACCTCGGCAGCGGCTACCTTCCCCAGCCGGAGCGTCCGGCCCAGCACGATGACGTCACCGTCCTCGGCTGCCCGGCCCTGAGCGAGCTGGGCGGTGACGCGGCGACTGGCGGCACACTCGCCTTCCCGCACAAGGCGAAGGCGGACTTCACCTACGGCTACAGCTCCTCGGAGATCTCCGAGGAGCTGTACAGCGACAGCGTGAAGAAGCTCTCCGACGGCACCGGCCGGATCTTCGATGCCATGACAGGCTGCCCGGCCTATCAGGTCGTCGCCGGTGGCACCCAGGTCGACGTGACCTCGCAGAAGCTGCCCGCGCCCAGCGTCGGCGGTGATGAGCAGTGGAGCCTGCTTCTGACGTACATCGCCGGGGGCCGGAGCACCGTGGTCAAGCAGACCGCGATCCGCGACGGCAACCTGCTGCTGGTCCTCTCCGGCTCCCCGGCCCTCGTCGACCGCCACCTCGACAAGGCCCTCGCCAAGGCCACGGCAACGAGCTGACCTGCGTGCACGTCACGCTGCTGCCTCCGACCGTCGCGGTCGGGGGCAGCAGTGCGTTATGGGCTAAGCACTAACGACCCGACCGGCCACTTCGCCCGTGAAACAAGAAAGTCCGGCACCCCCAACTGGGAGGATGCCGGACTGCGATCGTCGAGAGGGGTGCGCGGGACGTTAAATGGCCGGCGCGCGCAGGAGGCGCTCCTGGGTGGCCTCGGGCAGGACCCGCCGCAGGACCGGTGCGGTCGAGCTGAGGGAGGCGGCGAAGGCGGCGACGAGATCGTGCGGGACACTGGCGGCGAACGAGGCCACCCACAGAAGCGGGGCGCCGAGTACGGGCTCGGCCCACGCCTGCCATCCGGCCGGCCTCGTCTCGTCGTCCCCGGCGGACAGGGCCCGTAGGTCGCCGTCCTGGATGAGGGGCGGCACCTCCCCCAGGCTGATGTGCGAGGTGAACGTCGGGTCCATCGCCGCCGCCTCGGGCTGGTCGATGTCGCGGAACCAGCCGTGGGCGGCGACAGCGTCAAGGACCAGCTCGGGTCCGGCGAGCGCCGAGGCAGGCTGGTTGCTTGCGTCGAGCGCGACGAGGAAGTCGACCACCGCCTCGCCGGGGACGTCACGGGTGAAGTAGGCCGACCACTGGGCGAGCGGGCTGCTCGCCTCGGCGCGAGCGGAGATCTGCCAGGCGACCGGCAGCCCGCCCAGGTGGAACGGCTCGTCCGCCAGCCCCCACTGGGCCCAACGCAAGGCGTCGGGGCTGATGTGCAGGACGGTGCTGCGCAGGACCTGGCGGTCCTCCGGTTCCTCGTCCGGCTCGTGCCGTCCGCGGACGATCGTCAGGCTCGTCCAGCCCAGGCCGGCGAGTGCGTCGGCGACGACGTCGTAGAGGCGTCCGTCGTCACCGGCTAGGTGCCGGGGGCCGACCCAGAACGCGGGCTGGCCGCCGCGCGGGGCGGACGGGTCGGGCGGAAGGTCGGGGTACAGGGGCGCCTCCAAGGGCTCGGTGCGTGTCTAGTTGCCGCCGGCACGGCGGCGAGGGCGGCGCGGGGGCGCCTGGACGGGGCCCTGCCACGTCAGGGCGATGGCGACCTCCGGCGGAAGGTGGCCGAGCTGTGCGTCCTCGTCCTGCCCTTCGGCGAGGTAGACGACGGTCTGGCCGGTCTCGTCGACCGACTGCAGGACCTGCGCCAAGCGGTGCGCCATCGGGAAGAACGGGTTCATGGCCTGGCGGACCGGAGCGCTCCGGTCGCAGCCGGACAACAGATCGATGAGATCGCCGACGGTCATCTCCGGGGACGTCACGGACAGCCTCCTGGGGTTCGAGGGAAACGGGGGCGGTGGAGCCGGGCCGGCCTACGGCACCGCCAGCGCTTATAGGACGGGCGCTATGTATCGGTGGCCGCGCTGTCAGAGGCGGCGTGAGGTCTGCAGCACCCTCGCCACGGTGGCGGCGACGATGTCGGCCGGCGTCTCGGTGTCGAACGACATGTGGTAGCCGCGGACTTGAGCGGTGCCGGTGACAGCGATCTTCCACCCCTCGCCGTCCGTGCCGGGTCGGCCGTGCGGAAACCAACCGAGGTAGAACCGGCCGTCCTTGGAGCTGACGTGCACGTCCGCGCGATCATCAACGATCAGGTGGAAGTCCTCGGCCGAGAACTGGTCCAGGACCAGAGTCGGCTGACCGGGGCCGAGCTGCCACTCCCGCAGTCGCAGGGCCTCGACAGTGGTGGAGAAACCGGGGCCCGCAGGGGCTACGGTCACGAGCAATCACCTCTCTGACCTGGGGTTTCTTGCAAGGTCGTCTACGTTGACATGCCCTCGCGCCCGTTGGCCAGTCTTTCCCAGAACATTCCTGTCTGCCCCCGGCGAACTGCCGTCCGTCGACAGTGTGGCATCTCAGATTCCGTGGCCGAATCTCACGACCAACGGTTAAATCAGCCACAACCACAGACTGGTTGGCTAGACAGGCTCGGCATGGATCAGACATCACCTTGGGAAAAGACAGTGACGGTGTCAGGGTCTGCTCCTATCTTCAGACCATGACCGTCACCGCACGGCGGGAGCTGGTGAGCCCGGCGACCCGCAACGCCTTCCGCTCTCTGGCCACGGACCTGACCGTCCGGATTGTCGCCGAACTGTGGGAGGACCACGGGTTCGCGCCCATCCCGCCAGATGAGCTGAAGTACCAGGATTCAGGCCAGCGGCGGACTGAATTCATGCTCTACGCGGAGGGTGTGGACTGGTCGGATCCGAACCAGGTTCGACGTGTACTCCTGGTCTTCGAGGACTTCATCCGCGCGTACCGGAACCCGGACGATCAGGGAACTCCTAAGTGGCTTGACGACATCAGGGTCCGCTTGGAGCGGGACGGCTTCACTCTCGATAAGGAGGGGAGGATCTCCTGGTCCAACCCGCCAGTGCTGGTCCGCGACCTCAGCACCCTGAGCGACGCCTCCGGCATCACGATCGAGTTGGAGCGCATTCGGAGGGACCTGACCACCGATCCCCATGGGGCCATCGGCGCGGCCAAGCAGCTCATCGAGGCAACGGCGAAGACCGCCCTTGGGGAGCTGAACATCGAGGTCGACCGGAACGCCGCGCTCCCGGCCCTGATCAGCACGGTCCAGAAGTCGCTGAAGCTCGACGCTGGCTCGGCTCCTGATGGGCCGGACGGCAGCAAGGCCGTGAAGAGAATCCTTTCGGGCTCGGTGAACATCGCAGTCGGCGTCGCCGAACTGCGCAACCAGGGCTTCGGCAGCGGTCACGGTCAGGCGAGCGCACCGTCTGGGCTTGGAGTGCGTCATGCCCGCCTGACGGTCAATGCTGCCGTGACCTGGTGCGAGCTGATCCTCGACACGCTCTCGGACCCCGCCGCGCCGTGGCGCAAGACAATGGTCTGATTACTTCGCGAAGAGGGCCAGGTTTCCGGGTGGAGCAGATCGCGCCACCCCGCGGGCGTGAACTCAGCTCGCCGACTTGGCCCTCCCGCCACCGGTCCCGGCGGGCCTACGAGTGGGTCCAGGCGCACCGATAGAGCCAGATTAGATCCTCACGTGGGTGAGGAAGGTGGTGCGGCTGGGGCATGTGGTGTGCGGGAGGTAGAGCGCGTGGAGTGGCGCGTGGATGGGGGGTTCGAGGGTGAGGACGTGCGCTTTGCCGCCCGCTGCGGGGCCCGGTGGTGTGGTGACGAAGGCGATGTTGCGGGTGCCGATGACTGCTGTGATGGGGGGTGTGCCTTGGCGGGCGGTGCGTTCGCTGTTCGGTTCGAAGCCGGCGTTGCGGCAGTGGTCGATGAGGAGGTCGGTGTAGCCGGAGCGGCCGGGGGTGCCCCAGACCAGGAAGGTCTCATGGGCGAGTTCGGGCAGGGTCACGGATGTGCGGGCGGCCAGGGGGTGGTCGCAGGCGACGGCGATGTGCAGGCGATGGTGGCCGAGGGTGGTGCGGGTCAGACCGTGCGTGGGCGTCATTGCGCGGCACAGTCCGATGTCGAGGTCGCCGGCGAGGAGGGCGGCGGTCAGCTCGGAGGGGTAGCGCTGGTGGATCTCGGGGGTGATGTCGGGGTGGGCTTCGGTCACCGGTGCGAGCAGGGTGACGAGTTCGTCGCCGGTGACGGCGGGGGTGTAGCCGATACGCAGGGCCTGGGTCTCGCCGCGTCCGATGTGCCGGGCGCGGCGCAGGGCTGCGCGGGCCATGCCGTTGAGGACACGGGCGTCCTCGATCAGGGCCGCTCCGGCGGGCAGCGTGGTGACGCCCGCGCTGCTGCGCTCCAGCAGCGGGACTCCGACTTCGCGTTCGAGGGCCCGGATGGAGGTGGACAGGGCCTGCTGGGACAGGTGGAGCCGGGCGGCTGCGCGGGTGAGGCTGCCTTCCTCGGCGACGGCGATCAGGTGGTCGAGTTTGTTCAGGTCCAGGCGCACCTCAACGCCTCTCGGATCGATGGCGGACAGTGAAGAGGTTGGCTGTCAGCGTGGCGGCCACCGCCAGGCCCATGCCCAGGATGGCGCCGCCGATTCCCAGGGCGGGTGCGCTGAAGCCCAGAGCCAGGACCACGAGTGCACCGGCGAGGACCAGCAGGGCGTGTCCCACCGCTCCGGTACGGGTGGCCCGGTGCAGTGCCCCCAGCATCAGGAGCGCAATCGCCACGGGGACGGCGACCGACAGTCCGGCACCCCGGGTGGAGAGGTGTCCGTGGTGTTCGGCGGCGTCCAGCGCCGCTTCCAGGCCCGCGCCGATCGCAGCCAGCGCGGCGAAGACCACGTAGTGGCCGTACCCCCAGACCAAGGCGGTGCGCAGCGTGGTCAGTCGCGCTTCGTTTCCGGTGAAGTAGATCCACCACAGGGCGAAGACGAGCAGCAGGCCGCCGATCGCGATCAGGAGAACGGGGGTGGACAGGCCGTGGTCGGCCACGGCGGAGCGGACGGCGGCGAGTGAGCCGAGGATCACCTCGCCCAGGACGATGATGGTGAAGAGGCTGTAGCGCTCGGCGATGTGACCGGGGTGCCAGCTGGTGGGGTGGCCCCGGTATTCGGCCCATGCCGGTACGGCCAGCTCGGCTGCGACCAGGATTAGGAAGGTGGTCCAGGCCCAGGCGTCGGGTGTCCACAGGCGGGCGATCCAGCAGATCTGCACCGCGGTGATACCGGCGGCGTAGTGCAGTGCGCCGCTGCGGCCCTCGGGGTGCTCGATGGCGGCGCGCAGCCACTGAGTGACCATCGCGAGCCGCATCACCACGTAGCCGATCACGACGAGTGTGAAGTCACCGTCCTCGAACACGGCGGGCACACCTGATGCCAGTACGAGCACGCCGGCCATCTGCAGGAGCGTCAGCAGCCGGTAGGGCACATCGTCGGTGTCGTAGGCGGAGGCGAACCAGGTGAAGTTCATCCACGCCCACCAGATCGCGAAGAACACTGCCGCATAGGCGGCCAGCCCGGAGCCGACATGGTCTTCGGCGAGGGCGTGATGAAGCTGGGCCGCTGCCTGGGAGACGGCGACCACGAAGGTCAGGTCGAACAACAGCTCCAGCGGCGTAGCCGCGCGGTGCTCCTCCCTAGGATCCCGCCCGCGCATCACCCGCCGCAGCAGTCCCGTCGGGGCGACGTCAGCCTGGCCGCTCATCACGTCTTCCTTCCGCATTCGGCCGTCGTCATTGACCGGTTTCTGTCGCGCGCGAATCGGCGGCGTGGGTGGCATAGACGACGTACTGCACGCATCCCCCGGTACCGCCTGATAGCCCGCCCGCCGGCCGCGAGCTGGGCCGGCATGGCACGCCCCCCTGGCCACGAGCTGGGCCGCTGAGCAATCCGTGCTCCCGGGCGGGTGTTCCCGTGGGAGCCCCGTACCCCCCAATGGCAGAGGAAGACCGCGTCAGCCTTGGCCGGTCTCGAAGCGGCTGATGCGGCCGTTGGTGACGGTGAAGGCCCACCGCGTGCGCATACTGCCCCAGGTGGCGTTGGTATACGTGGCTGTCAGGGTCCGGCCGTCGGCGGAGACGTCCTCGACGTCCATGCGGCCGTTCGAGGAGAAGATCTCACGCTCCGCCCACGCGACGAGGTCACGGTCGGTGCCGTCGTCGGACATGGTGGCGTCGTCGGTCAGCGCGGCGAAGAAGGCGTCCTTGTCGCCGGCGTTGACGGCTGCGACGAAGGCGGCCACCGCGGGGTCACTCGGATGTGCGGTCATCACGACCTCCTGGTGTTTCGCGCGAGGCGCCGACGCGGGTGTCCCGGCCGTGCCCGGGGCCGGACGGGTCGCCCGCGTCGGGAGGGGTACGAGGTCAGCGGGTGGTGTAGCCGCCGTTGGGGAACATCGTCTGACCGGTGAACCACCAGCCTTCGGTGGCCAGGAACCTGATGATCGGGACGATGTCCTCGATCTGGGTGAGCTGGTTGCCCATCGCCTGCGACTTGTGGAACTCCACCCGCTCCGGAGTTTCCTGACCGTAGAAGAACGGTGTGTCCATCGGTCCCGGGGCCACCATGTTCACGGAGATCCCGCGGTCCGCGAACTCCTTGGCCGCCGCCCGGGTGAAGTGCTCCAGCGGCGCCTTGCCGCCGGCGTAGGTGGAGTAGCCGTCGGTGAAGGCGGCCAGCAGCGACGTGCCGATACTGATGATCTTGCCGTGGCCGTTCAGTCGGCGACCGGCTTCCTGGATGAAGAAGTACGCCGCCTTGGCGTTGATGCCGAACATGCGGTCGTACTCTTCCTCGGTGGTCTCCAGGATCGGCTTGCGCAGCACCATCCCGGTGGTGTTGACCGCGATGTCGGCGCCGCCGTAGGTGTCCACGGCCGTGTCGAAGAGCCGCCGCACGTCGGCGACCTTCGTCAGGTCGCCCTGGACGGCGACG
The DNA here is from genome assembly GCF_042870695.1 of Streptomyces sp. NPDC006384. NCBI lineage: Bacteria > Bacillati > Actinomycetota > Actinomycetes > Kitasatosporales > Streptomycetaceae > Streptomyces > Streptomyces sp. NPDC006384. The sequence continues at coordinate 93,780 of NZ_JBIAHR010000013.1, read as the reverse complement.
GCCTGCCCTCCGGCCTCCTGGATCGCCTTGACCGTCTGCTCGGCGTCGCTCTCAGAGCTGTGGTAGTGCACGACCACCTTCGCCCCGGCCTCCGCGAACGTCCTGCTGAGCAGCCCGCCCAGGTTCTTCTCGCCACCGCCGACGACGGCGACCTTGTCCCGCAGCGTGTTCTCAGTCATGCTCCGCACTCCCTCACGTCCTTGTCGGCGATCGTCTTGATCACGTTCCACAGACGAGCCTAGGCGGACATTCCGGGCATCGGGTAACAGAAGTTCTGGGTCGCTCCACAAGCATCATCGGTACCCCCAGTCAGCGGATCGGAGCGCCGGAGAGCGGCTGGCTTCCTCCTTTCTCTCGACGTCGCCCCGACGCCGTCAAAGGTCCATATCCGCAGCTGGCTGTAGACGCCCCCGCCAGTTGCCGCATTTCTGCGGCAGGCGAATCCACTACTGCCTGCGGACCGAGAAGGGCGCCGGGTTAGCAGGCAGCTCGCCTCACGCGCTGGCGGGCTGGTCATGAAGCGCTAGCCCGCCAGGAGCCACGGAGCTCGGCAAGACGCCTGCGCATTGCACCGCGCTGCTCCTCAAGATCCTGCGAGGCGGGAGACAGAAGATAGACATTGTCCCGGTAGGGACGGAAACCCAGGCTCTCCCACCCCTGGGCGATTTTGGCGTTCACGCGGTCCCACTCGGCTCTGGCCGTCAGCCGATGGCTGCTGAGATCGGTGATGCCGGGCGAACAGGCTACGGCCCGGCAGCCGGCCATGAGCCGGGTGATCACCTCGCAGGCAAGCACGGCCGCCAGGCCGTGCCCGCGCCATGGCGGATCCAGCGTCACGCGATTCATGACGAGCAGCGCTGAGCCGACGTACTCCAACTGTTCGCTGACTTCGTCGGTGAAAGAACCCGTCTCGGGATCAAGGAGGACCTGCGCGGTCTCGTACAGTTCCTCCGACTCCTCCTCCATGGCCCAGTAGGCGTTGCGGCCCCGGTCGAGGTGCACCCGGTAGAACGTCATGGAGCCGACGACTACGTCCTCGACTGTGCACGAGGAGCAATCAGCAGTCGTACACCCGCTGGAGCTGACCGGCTCGTGATGTTCACCATGAGCGCGTCGGCGGTGCAGGACGGCCACGTTCCAGCACTCCAGCGTGTCCGCCTGGGGAGTGTCCCAGAGTCCGTCGTCGTAGGAGATGCGCAGGTGTAGCTCGGAGGGGTCGCCTGGCAGCGGGGAGGGCTCGGTCACGGCCGCAGCGTAACGAGGTGTCCGCGCGTTCGTGGATAACGGAGGCCCAGCTCAGAGGTGGCGTGCCCACACCCACGCCGAAGCGAGGAGTTCGTGCGCTGGGACCCGCGGTCCTTCGCCGAGCTGAAGGCCAGCTATTCCTCCCGATTGGTTCGCGGCAGCTCACCGCACGCGCGTCACGGTGACCACGGCATGCCTCGTCGTCCCCGCCAGCACCTCGACGAGTAGTCCGGGCTCCGCCGCCGTGAACGACTCGCCTCCGGCCGCCCGACCTCGCGCGGCCGGGGCAACATCGACCAGCGCCGCCGCGACCTGCGCGGCCAGCTGCGCCCCGAGCCGCTGAGACAATGCAACACGGCCGTCAGGCAACCGCACTGCCAGCGCCCGCGGCCGACCCGCCGCCCCCGTGAACCCCACCACCTCCGCGTCGATCGTCTCCGCGTGTCTGACCTTCTTCCACGACGACGACCGACCCGCCCGGTACGGCGACCGCCCCGACTTCGCCACCACCCCCTCCACACCGGAGCCGGTCAGCGTCTCGTACCAGACCCGGGCGACCTCCACGTCTTCCGTCGCCGACACTGCCTGGATTGGCGACCCCTCCGGCAGCCCGGCCACCATGTCCAGCATCAAGGCGCGCCGCTCCTCATACGGACGCCCCCTCACGTCCCCGGTGGGCAACGACAAAACGTCCCACACGATGAGCAGCGCAGGGTGCCGCGCCGCCAGCTCCCGCGACCGTGCAGGCGAGGAAGCCGCCCGAGCCTGAGCGGCCTCGAACGACACCTGCCCGTCAACCACGACGACTGCCTCGCCGTCCAGGACGACACCAGGCGGCAGGGCCATCCCCGCCACGGCAAGATCCATCCAGGGCGTCGTCACGTCCCGACCCGACCGCGCTTGAAGTCGAACCGTCTCAGCCAGCCGCCACAAAACTGTCCGGTGACCGTCGAGCTTCACTTCATACCACCAGCGCGGCCCGGTCGGCAGTTGCGGCACCAGCTCGGCCAGGGCGACGTCGACAGGGAACTCCACCCCGCCACCCTCAAACGCCGCCCGGACCGCCCGCGCGCCGGACTACTCCAGCAGGCCCAGCCGCGTGTCCGGCCGACACTTCGAGCACGCCGGAACCTGCTGACGTATCGCGTCGCGTGCCTGCTCCCGCGTCGCCGGCATCTGGCGCTTACCCGGGTCCCAGCAGTCCCCCGTGTGCACCGCCACCAGGCTGCTCCGGTCAAGGCCCCGCTCGATCAGCCACTCCGGGGGCGGCAGTCGCCGCTCCTCGGCCTGCCGTCGCTCGGCCTCGCGACGCTCCTCGTCCGCGTTCTCTGGGGGTTCGGGAACCGTGGTGTGACGTCGTGGTCAGCCCCCTCGTTGGGCCTGCTACGACGGTTCTCGGGGGGTGTGGCTCTGCGGCGGATCGTTGCGATTGGCTCGTGGAGAAGAGGTACGGATGCGTGCTTTCCCTGTGCGGATGCCTTCAGGCACCCGGTACTGGACTGTGGTGGACGACGACCTGGTGTCGGTCGACGAGGCGGATCGGTTCCTGCGGGAACTTCGGCTGGGCCGCGGTCGCGCGGAGACAACGACGAAGGCGTACGCGGAGAGCATCTGCCTGTTTTTGACCTGGTGCTTGCTCACCAAGCGTGACTGGGGGACTGCGGCCCAGGATATGGGACTGTTCATGCTCTGGCTGCGGTGGACGCCCGGGAACGGCGGCGAGCGCCGCGTCGTCGTGCCGGGCCCCGGCTCGAAGCCGGTCCGCACCGATGGACGCATCAACAAGGTACTCACTGCGGTCCGCGGATTCCTCGCCCACGGGGTGGTGAACAAGAGCGTCCCGGGTTGGATCCTTGAACAGATCTACGAGCTCGGCGACACGAACGACCTGCCGTCCGAGGCCCGTGGTGAGGACAGCAGTCTGCGCTACCGGCTGCGGGCCCGCCATCGGCTCCAGGAGCCGGAGACCGATGTCGACCGGGCCAGCGACGAGGAGATCGTGGCCATGTTTCTGGCCTGCCGATCAGCCCGGGACCGCCTGATTGTCCTGCTACTGGCCCGAGTGGGCCTCCGTCGAGGCCAGGCAGCGGGCCTGCGGCGGACGGATGCCCACCTGCTGATGGACTCCCGGTCGCTGGGCTGCGACATTGAGGGCGCCCACCTTCATGTCGTCCGGCGCCAGAACGTCAACAATGCATGGTCGAAATCCCGGAAGTCGCACGCCCTGCCCGTGGACTTCCTGGTGGTGCAGGCATTCGACCAATACATGCTTGAACGGCACGGGCTGCTCGGCGCCGGCGGCAGCGACTTCATCCTGGTCAATCTCTTCCGCCCGCCCTATGGCTCGCCCGTCACCCCAGACGCGATCGGCGAGCTCGTCGAGTCGCTGGCGAAGAGGGCTGGACTCGGGCGGAATATCGCTCCGCACATGTGTCGACATGCCATGGCCAGCAACGTCAGTGACGCTGGTGGCACTCTCGATGAGGTACAGGCTCTCTTGGGACAGAAGCACCCGAATTCAGCCCGGCCCTACCTGCACCCCAAACCGTCCCGCTTGCGTGCAGCCGTTGAGCGGGTTCCTTCTTCACGGACTGTGATCGACGGGGTGAGGAAGTGAAGGCTTTCAGTGCTTCCCACTCTCCGGTGGACCGTGGGCAATCCGCCCGGGATCTGATGGAGAAAGTGACCCCGGAATTCCTGACCATGGTGGGCTGGGATCCCGCAGTCAGGATTGTCGTCTTCCCCATTGACCACCCGCTTGTCGGTGCCACGACCTGTCTACTATCCGACTGCAAGCAGCGACTGCAACACGCCAAGTATCACGGGCTGTGCGGTGGGTGTGGGAGGAGGTGGGAAAAAAGCGGGCTGACGTTCGAGGTGTTCGTGGCTACAGTCGGACGGCGATGGCGAGGAATCGGGGTCTCCAACTGCCATGTCCCCAAGTGCGCTCGACCTTGGGAGACGGCCCCCGGGCGCTTGTGCTATGTGCATCGTCTTCAGTGCAATCGCTCTCGTCTGTCACTGGAAGAGTTCATCCGAAGCCCGCAGGCTCAGCCTCTGCGGGCGTTTGGCCCTTGCCTGGTCGAGGCATGCCTTCGTGACCGGGCCCGAGAGGCTCCCCCTTACTGCCGCGCGCACGAGCATCGATGGCGCAAACGGCGCCCCGTGGACGAAGATGCCTGGCGGCGGACCGAACCAGCCGTCCCCGAACAGGGCGTCATCAACCTGCGCGGCCTGTCCGACCATGTCGTTTCCGAGTTCCTCTATGCGATGCAGGAATGCCTGGCTGCGGGGGTGAAACTGCATGACTATCAGCTGCGGCCACTCTGCGACGCGGTTCGTCGACAGCAACTTGACTCGCTCGGCCAGTTGGATAGCGGCGATCTCTCGGGCAGCTCAAGAAGGTGGGCCACGACCTTCCTCAAACACGTCACGCATGCCTGGCTATCGGCAGAAACGGAACGGAAAAAGGACACTTGGATCGGGTCGGTCTTTGGCCTGAAGGGCCGCTTGCACTTCGAGGCGATCACCCAACCGTGGTTGCGCGAGGCAACGAAGGCATGGGCTCTGGATGACGTTCCACGTCGTCGGGGCCCGACCGCCACAGGAACGGTCCAGCGACAGATCAATGCTGTGGCCCGTCTCTCCGAGAGTTTGCGGCTCAACCGGTCTGACAGCGGTGCGGATCTGCGTCTTCTCACCAGGGAGGACATCACTCTCTTCCTCAATCGACTGCGGTACCTCCGGGAGAGGGGGGAGATCGCAGCGTCCCGCCACTGCGAAGATGCCCGTGCCTGCCGTCGATTGCTTAGCCGTATGCGGACCCTGGGTCTCACGCAGCGGGGCCAGATCCTCCACGGGCTGGCGGACGACTTCTGTCTTCGCGAAGGAGATATTCCGGATGACCCAGAGGACACTGAGGCTGGCCGGGATCTTCCGCTTGAGGTGATGCGTCAAATCTGCGCCCACCTAGACATGATTGCAGACACGCAGAACCGCACAGCGATTGAGCTGCTGATCGATACCGGTCGGCGCCCGGGCGAGATCGCCAAGCTACCTTGGGACTGCCTTGACAAAGATGGCGATGGACAGCCTGTTCTGATCTATGACAATCACAAGGCACTCAGAAACGGGCGGCGCCTTCCCATCTCCGAAAACACAGCCGCCCTCATCGTGACGCAGCAGCAGCGAACCAGGGCTCGATTCCCTCATACTCCCAGCAAAGACCTCCGGCTGCTGCCTTCCGTGGTGACCAATCCGCATGGCACCAAACCGATGGCGCACAACACGATCGGGGACCAGCACCGAGCCTGGGTGACTTCCCTTCCCGAGATCCTCGTCCCCACCATGGTCGAGATCCACGGCGAGCGGGTGACGAAGATGCTGCCTTTCGACAAGTCGAAAGTTGTTCTCTACGCCTACCGGCACACCTATGCCCAGCGGCATGCCGATGCCGGAACCCCGGTCGATGTCCTCAAGGTCCTGATGGACCATCGCCGAGCTCGGCACTACGCAGCGTTACTACCGGATCGGTCAGGAGCGACGGCGCGAAGCCGTCGACCGCGTCACGACGATGCAATTCGACCGGCACGGCAAACGCGTCTGGCGCACAGCCAAGGCCCTGCTCGACTCCGAGCACGCGCGTCGGGCCATCGGCGAGGTCGCCGTCCCCTACGGCGTCTGCACCGAACCGTCGAACGTCGCAGCCGGCGGCCATGACTGCCCAGTCCGTTTCCGCTGCGTCGGCTGCGGCCACTTCCGCACGGACATCTCCTACCTGCCCGACCTGGAGGCATACCTCGCCGACCTGCTGCGGAACCGCGAACGCCTGGCCGCCTTCGCCCACGCCGACGGTTGGGCGAGGGATGAGGCGATGCCCTCCGACGAGGAGATCACCCGAGTCCGCCGCCTGGTCCGCCGTCTCAAGGAAGACCTCGATGACCTCACCGACGACGACCGCCTGAAGATCCAGGAGGCCGTCACCCTCGTCCGCCGCAGCCGCCAAGTCGTCTCACTCGGAATGCCCCGCATCCGCCAGCCCCTGCCCGACATCCGCCCGGAGCGAACCGTATGACCAGCATGATCGAGGGGCGCCGAGCCGACTCGGCCCGGCGCCGCGAACGCGTCCTCAAGGCCCTCGACGCCGCCCTGCGGGCCGACGAGGCAATCACCGTCGCTTCGCTCGCCCGCACGGCGCGAGTGGACCGCACGTTCCTCTATCGCCACCGAGACCTGCTCGAACGCGTCCATGCCGCCGCTGCGGCCCCGCCGTCGGAAGGCCGCCAAGCCGCCGTGAGCAGGGCCTCGCTCCAAGCGGACCTGGCCAATGCTCTTGAGCGGAACACCCGCCTGCAGACACGGGTCCGACAGTTGGAGAAACGGCTCTCCGAGTCAATGGGGCAATCAGCCTGGGCTGACTCCGGACTCGGCGCCCCCGTTGACGTCGATCAACTGCAACGACAGATCACGAGACTGGAACAACAACTCGCCGATGTGCAGGGCGAGTTGGGTGAGCGAACCGATGAGCTCGACGCGTCACGAGCCGCGAACCGAGAACTGACCCGAGCACTCAACCACGGCCCTCGGGAGACTCGCTGAACTCACCCGATCCGGCGATAGCACCACACCTGTTGCGCTGGATAGAGTCACAGACACTGGCGCTGAGCTGCATCAACGTGAGATCTCTGCCGCGGCAACAGCTCGAAGCCCCAGAGAATCGGCGATCCACCGGTCTAGCTGCCGAAGGCTCGCCCGCGCCTGCTGCTCGACCACGCGGCGCGTGAACTGCAGCAGTTCCAGACGGGACGGAGTATCGCTCACACGTTCGATTATAGAGGGGCGGTTCACAAACACCGAGGCCCCCACATCCAGGAGGACGCTGTTGGCGGTCGCGAACAGCGTGTCCAGCTGGGGCTGCGGGGGCTCCGTGTAGTGAAGAAGGGTGGGTGCGGTCAGCTCCCGGTGTTGTCTTCTGTGTGGCTGTCGGTGCGACTGCGGCGTGCCACGGTGAGGGCGCCTCCACCGGCCGCGATCAGAACGGCCGCGCCGCCGATCAGCCACGGCGTGGCGTCAGCACCGGTGTGGGCGAGGGAGCCCGTCGGCGTCTTCGGTGTGGAGTCGCCGACCGGGGTGGCTGCGATGGCGGAAGTGTCGGTTTCCGGTGTGTCGCTATCCGTTACGGACGGCGTGGCCCTGTCCGTACCGCTGTTCGGCTTGCCTGGGCTGGAGGAGGGTGTGTCGGTGGGCGTGTGCGTGGGCTTACCCGAGGGTTCAGGCTTCGGGGTCGTGGTGGTCTTGGCGTTGGTGACGGTCACGGTCACCGGGTCGCCGGGAGCAGCGGTGAACGTCTTGGTGGGCTTGTACAGGTCGTAGCCGGCAGGGGCTTTGATCTCTTTGACCCAGAACTGGGCCTTCCGGCTCGACATGGGCAGCTCTCCGGAGGCTGTGCCCTTAGCTCCCGTGGTCAGGGTGAGCAGCGTCGAGGTGCCGGTGCCGATGTTCACGGTCGCGCCGGACAGGAGCTTGCCGGTCTTGTCGTCCTTGGCCTGCAGGAGGACCTTGGCGGCCTTGAAGGGATCGGTGATCGTCAGCCGGGTGGTCGCGCCGGGGGTGACGATGACGTCCTGGTCGGCGACGACCTCGTGGAGCGGGCTGCCGGAGGCCGTCTCCTTGAGCCGGTAGACGCCGGGCGCGAGGTCGGAGAAGGTCAGCTTTCCCTGTGCGTCGGTCTTCCCGTGTCCGGCTTCCTGGCCGGCGGAGTCGAGCAGCAGGAACACGGCGCCGGGGGCGCCGGGCAGGGCGTCTCCGGCTGTGTCCCTGGTGGTGATCTCGACGCTGCCCGCGTCCGCAGCCGGAGTCTCGGCAGCGGCGGAGGCTGAGGGGGTCGGTTCGGTGGGCTCGGCACTCGCGGCCGGTGCCCAGGTGAGGGTGCCGGCCGCGGCGACGGCGATGGCGGCGGCGGATCGGACGAGATGTGCGTGCACGAGGAAGGGGACTCCTTGATCGGTCGGGGGAGGTCAGCGGGCGCGGCCGGCGGGGTGGGGTGCGGACGGCAGAGCGGGCGGCAGATGGCTGGGCGGCTGCGGGGTTGCAGCCGGTGCGACGTAGAGGTGACGACGGGTGTGGAAGGGGATCTGCTTCACGGCCCGGTGCAGCGGTTCGGTGGAGATCAGCGAGGCGGTGAAAGCCGCGGCGAGGGTGGTGGGCGCGCCGGCAGAGAACTGGGCCTGCCAGTGCGGCTCGCTCGGGTATCCGCCCCACGCCCGCCAGGCCGGACCGTCGGACCCAGTGGTGGCGTACCGGTGACGCACACCGCCAAGGCCCTCTGGTGGCAGAAAGGTCTGCGTACCGTCCGTTTTGACGCTGTGGCTCCAGCCGTGGGTGAGGAGCGGCGTGTACACCTCGTGCGGGGCCGTCGGATCCTCGACCAGGTGGTTCTTGTCGCTGTGGCGGTCTTCGAGGTACAGGTCGAGCAGTTCGGTGTGGACGTCGCGCAGGAGTTCGGCGGGGGTGGTGGCGTCGAAGGTGATCTCCCAGGCCCGCGGGCCGAAGGGGGCACGGTCCATGCCGATGGTCCACGTGTCTGCGCCTCGCTCCTCGGGCTTGGGAGCGAAGCGGGTCCACAGCCGGGCGCAGGGGCTGATGGCGAACACCATCCCTTCGAGTCCCTGGTGAAGGTGCCATCCGTCGTCGAAGGGGAAGGCCCAGATCGTCTCCAGGTCTGCCTGGCCGGGACCGGCGAGGTGACGCGGGAGAACTCTCACGGTCTGGGCAGGGTCGAGATTGTTGAAGGGGTCGCGTGGTGGGTCGGGCAACACGAGGAGATGCTCCTGCTGAGTAGGTGGCGCGGGGATCGGGACGAGGCTCAGCGGGTGCGGGCCCCGGCGGGGACGGTCGGCGGAGCTGGAGTGCTGCGCGGCGTGGGGCCGGCCGCACGCTTGGGCGCGGAGGCAGCCCAGGCGCCGGGGAACCAGACGGCCGTGTACTGCTCGATGGCGTCGCGCAGCCCGGTGGTGACGGCTCCGTCCCACGGGGGGCGGCCGGGGCGGTGGTAGGTGCCGAAGGTGCCGTACTGCTTGGTGTTCGGAGGGGTGTTGGTGGCTTCGTCGCGGCGGTGGAAGGTTCCGTGGTCCACGAAGCTGAGTGCCACCGCGTCGATCTCCCCGCGTTCCGGTTGGACGACTGCGACACGCAGCCCGCCGTAGGTGTCCGCGTGGATGGTGCGGGTGAAGTCAATCCGCAAACGCAGCGGCGTGCCCGGCACGGGGGCGGCGTAGTAGGTGTTGCCCACGACGGCGTGCTCGTGGAAAGGAAGGCACAGCTCGGTGAAGAACTCGGGAGCCTGCAGGAACACGAGCGTCTCCGGTCGGAGTTGAGTGGAGTCAGCGGCGTTGGCCGGGCAGGGCATGTCGGCTGGTGGTGCTCCAGCGCGGAACGCTGGCCGCGGGAAGCGCGGCCGGGCGGCGGGACGCTGCGGCCCGCCGGACGTCGAGCGGGGTGGGCGTCGGCGGAGAGGGCGGGTGGATCGGGGAAGTCTGGGCGTGGTCCTTGACGTAGCTGGAAGTGTCGTCCCGCCATCGAGGCAGGGGTGCGGGGTCGGCCACGGCCTCGGTCACAGCTCGCAGAAGGGCTGCGGGGGTGTCGGTGCTGGCCGTGGCGTACCAGTAGGGCCGAGCTGAGGAGGTGCCGGCCCACAGGTGCCAGCGCGCGTCGCGGGTTTCCAGCTCGATCGCCGGGTCGAGGTCGCCGGTGGTGTATTCCAGCGTGGCGAGCCCGTCGGGTGCGGTGATGGCGAAGGTCCTTAGATCCGGGCGGTCGAAGCACCAGCCTCGATTGATGAGCGGGTCAACGGCCTGGAACGGGTCACGGTCGGTGCTTCCGGCAAGCGGGCGGGCAAGGTAGCGGTCTGGGCCCTGCCGGTACGCCTCGGCGAGGGCGGTGGTGAAGGCAGTGACGAACTCCGTGGGCGCGCTGTCGTTGAAGCAGACGCCCCAGGCCGGTGGGCCGAAGGCGTCCTTGTAGGCGTTGATGCGCCACAGGCCGTCGTCGTCGCCTTCGGGGAGGTAGCCGAGGCGGACCTTGCCGTCGAGGGCCGTGAGGTAGGCGTTGCCGAGGTGGTCGTGGTGCAGATCCCAGCCGAGGTCGCGCAGCGGGTCGAGGCCGGGGTCGCTGACCGCGGTGGAGCGGGCCAGGTGGCGTGGGGAGACGTAGACGTCGCCGTCGATGGTGTCGTGGTCGTCGTGGGGCACTGAATCCTGGGGGGGGAGGAGGAAGCGGGTCAGTTCGGGGGCTGCAGGGCGGCTGCGAGGTCGGTGGGGTGGCCGGTGTAGTGCAGGGTGCGCAGGCCCAGGTGGCGGGCTGCATGGCAGTTGTCGTCTCGGTCGTCCACGAAGAGGACGCGGTCGGGGTCTGCGGCGCCGGTGGCGTTCATCGCGTGCTGGTAGGCGGCCGGGTCGGGTTTGCAGACCTGGAGCCGGGCCGAGTAGAAGGCGTGGCTCATCAGGCGGCGCCACGGGCGGCGGTCGAGGACATCGCTGAGGTGGCGGGGTGCGTTCGACAGCAAGACCAGCGGCAGCCCGGACTCGTGGGCCTGGTGGAGAACATCGATGACGTGATCGTCGATGGACGTCCACATGTCGGTATCGGCGTCGCGGAGTCCACGCAGCCTGCGGGCACCGGGGTGGTGGCCGAGGACCGTGGCCCAGTACGCGAGGTCGCTGAGGTGGCCTGCGTCGTAGGCGGTGCGGGCGTTCCAGAAGGCGTTCTGGAAGGCGGGGAGGCCGTCCTCGGGCCACAGGGCGGTGCGGGCCAGGCGGAGCCACTGGTCGGTGGTGGGTTGCAGGCCGATGACGCCGTTGTAGTCGAGAATGACGGCGTCCAGGCCCGCGTGGGCAGTGGTGGGCGTCAAGGGGTGGTGTTCTCCAGGGCGCGGTGGGCGAGGACGGCGACGGCGGCTGCGAGGAGGGCGGGCAGCAGCAGGGCCGTGGGCAGGGTGGTGGCGCTGGCCAGGGCTCCGATGAGGGCCGGGCCGGCGAGGAGGCCGAGATAGCCGGTGGCGGTGACCGTGGCCACGGCCTTGGCGCCTCCGGCGCCGGCCGCGGTGATGAGCGAGGGGACGGTGGTGGACAGGCCGAGTCCGAAGACCGCCCAGCCCGTCAGCGCCAGTGGGGTGCTGTTCCCGATGACGCCGATGGTGAGTCCGGCCGTGGCGAGAAGGGCTCCGGCCCGTACGACTGTCGGGGCGCCGAAGGCAGCGGTGAGCCGGTCACCGGTCAGCCGTCCGGCCGCCATGGCCGCGCTGTACAGCGCGAACGCGGTGGCGCTCGCGGCCGTCGGGGCGCCCAGGGTGTGCAGGTGCACGGCGGCCCAGTCAGCGGCGGCTCCCTCGCCCAGCAGGCTCGCAGCGGCCAGGGCGGCCAGAAGCCAGAGCTTCCCCGGCGACGAAAGCAGGGGCAGCTTCCCGGCGCCAGCGCGCATTGCGGGTCGCTCTGCGCCGCTCAGGCTTCGGGTGACCGGCACCGCTGCGACAGCGGCCCCGGCCAGGAGGGCGCCTGTTGCGGTGAAGAGTGTGCTGTGCGGGGCCTGGGCGGTGAGGGCGGCCAGGGCGGCGCCGGCGAGGGCGCCGAGGGAGTAGGCGGCGTGAAGACCAGACATGATGGGCCGGCCGAAGGCGTTCTGGCAGCGGACGGCCGCAGTGTTGGCGGCCACATCGAGGACGCCGTGCGCGAGACCGAACGCGAGAGCCGCCAGCAGCAACGCGGACAGACTCTCGCCTTGTCCCACGAGGACGAGGCACCCGGCCAGGGCGATGGACCCACTGGTGAGCTGGGCTGGTAGCCGCGCCGGGCGGGCGTAGCGGCCTCCGAGCTGCAGTCCAGCGACCATGCCGACGGCGGCGGCCAGCAGGACCAGGGCCAGCCCTGCGGTGCCGAGGTGGGCAGCCTGCTGCACGGCGGGCATCCGGGCGCCCCACACCGCCATGATGGCCCCCAGGCCGAGGAAATAGCCGGTCAGCAATGCCCGGCTATGCCGGTCAGCCGCAGACACCGCGCTCACGCCGCAGCGCTACGGGGGCCGGAGGTCCGGTCGAGGACCGCGGTGACGGCACGAGCAGCCTGGTCGGCGCGTGCACGCGCCTGCTGGCCGGTGGTGGCAGTGGTGATGAGGTAGCCGATCCGGCCGGTGTACAGGTTTCCTCCGTCGGCGGGGAGGAGGAGCTGGTCACCGGGGCGGCACTGGTAGTGCACCCGGTCCAGCCACGTCGGGCGGGGCCCGTCGTAGGTGAGGTGGGTGAGGGTGCCGGAGGTGTCCGGATAGAGGAGCCGGATGGCGGCGGCCGAGGACCTGGTGGGCGTGAGGTCGGGGGTGCGGTCGCAGGCGATGTCGGCGGCGGCACGGACCAGGTCGATGCCGGTGGCGAGACGCACGAGGTGGCCGATCATGTCTCCGGCCAGGCGAGCGTTGACCTCGATGAGGCGGGGCCTGCCGTCGACGAGGCGCATCTCTATGTGGCTGACGCCGTCGGTGATGCCGAGGGCGTTGATCGCCGCCCGGGCGGCCGGCGCGACGGTCTCCCGGAGCGGGTCGTCGGCGTCCACACTGTGGGCCAGCTGCTCGAAGTGCGGCGGAGGGCTGATGGTCTTGCGGTTGACCGCCACCACCGTGGTGGCGCCGCGGTAGGTGACACACTCCACGGAGATCTCCGGCCCGTCGAGGAACTCCTCGACGAGGACGCTGGTGCTCTCGGTGCCCTGACCGGCCGTCCGTTCGGCCGCCCGGTAGGCGGCCGTGAGCTGGTCGCGGTCATCGACGCGGAGCACGCCGATGGCACCCGCGTGTGAGGCAGGCTTCAGCACTACGGGATAGCCGATCCGGTCGGCGGCGGCTTCGGCCTCCTGCCGGGTACGCACGCTCACCGAAGCGGCCGAGGGCACGCCGTGGCGGGCGAACAGCGACCGAGCGGTGGCCTTGTTGCGGCACCCCTGCATCACTTCGGGCGAGGTGGTGGACAAGCCGAGCTGGCGGGCGAGTCGGGCGGTCGGGACCACACTCCACTCGTCCCAGGTCATGACACCGGCGAGGTCGTGGCGTGCGGCCAGGGCCCGGCCCCCCGCCAACAGCGCGGCAGGATCGCTGAGGTCCACGACGGCGTGATCGGTGATGTGTGGCTTCTCCCACGAGGGTTCGGTGCCGGTGAGCAGCACGACTCTGTAGGCGTCGGCGACCTGCTCAAGGCAGTAGCCGCGGTAGTTCTCATCTCCGGGAGCGACGACAAGTACAACAGGGCGAGCGGGCAAGAGGGAATTCTCCGTATCAAGGGACGGCAGGGCAGGGAAAAGGGGGTGTCTCAGGCGGCGCGGCGCCGGCGCAGCTCGAACGCGTGGGACCAGTGGGGGTGGTCGTCGATGAGGCGACGGGCGTAGAGAGCGGTGAAGTTGTTGTTCAGCCCGGCGACGCCGTACGGGAGTTGACGTCGCAGGTCTTCGAAGAGGTCCTTGAGGCTGATCCGGGTGGCGCCGGCGGCCAGGCGGCGGGCGGCCATGCGTTCGAGGGATCGGTACACGTGCGGGTTGCGGGCGTCGAAGGCGTGGAACTGCTCGGTGATGGTGCGGCCGGTCGCTCGGTGCGACCCGAGGGCGGCGATGGTCATAGGGGTCCTCCACGGGCGGGACAGCCGGGTCAGGCGCGCAGGGCAGGGTCGGTGCGCAGGCGGGCGAAGGCGCAGAACAGGCCGAGGGTTTGCAGGGCGGCACAGGCGGTGATGACGTGGCCCAGCGCGTCGGGCGGGGTGAGCGCGGTGAGCACGCCGGCGAGGGGGAAGGGCAGCAGGAGGATGAGGATGGTGGCCGACAGGGTGCTGCCGAATGCCTCCGGGGGGATCAGGCGGGAGCGCAGGGTGCGCAGGACGACCGCCAAGCCGCCATCGGCTGCCATCAGGACTGCGACCATGACCAGGTAGGACAGGTAGTCGGGGGCCAGGGCGGCTGCGAGACAGGCGAGCGAAGCGATGACGGAGCAGGCGACTCCCACCGGCCACAGGCCCAGGCGGTCCAACGCGAACCGACAGACGGTGACGGCCACCAAAGTGGCCGCCGCTGCGGCGGACCACACCAGGCCGACGGCCGTGGTGGACTGCCCGAAGTGCTGGACGACGATCACCGGACCGGCTGCCTGGAGAAGGCCGATAGACAGGTTGGACAGGGTCAGCCCGGCCACCAACCAGCCGAGCGCGGGGAGCGCGCGGATGGTGCGCCACCCGGTGACGAGCCCGGCGCCGGGCCGTCCCTTCGGCGCGCGGGCCGGGGCCACGGGTGAGGGCGGTGTGCGCAGGGCGAGCAGCGCGGCAAGCAGCGAGAGCACGGTGACCACCGCGAGCATCGACGGCGGCCCGGCGAGCAGCAGCACGCCGGCGAGCGCCGGTCCGGCCAAGGTCGCCGTCTGGTCGATGCCGAGCAGGGCAGCCTGGACACGGTGAGCCCGAGGTCCCGCTCGGCGGCCGGCGGCGGCACCTGCAGTCTCGACGGCGATGTAGCTGAACTCAGTGAGCACACCGGTCGCCGCCGCCAGCACCATCACCGTCACGCTCGCCGCAGCACCGGACGGGTAGAGGTACAGCAGGACAGCGCCGGCGGCGAGAGCCAGCGCCCGTCCCAGGGAGGCGAGGTGGAAGACCACCGAGGCGCCGCGTCGGTCGACGATCGGCCCGGCCCACCCGAACGCTGCCAGGCGCGGGATCCACTCCAGGGCGAAGGCGGCCCCTGTCAGTACGGCGGATCCAGTCGTGGCCAGAACGAGCAACGGGATGCCGTAGGTGGACATCGCGAATGCCAACGCGTCCGCCGTGCGCGGCAGGTAAATGCTGCTCATCAGCCCTGCCGTGTGGCGTGCGTGCCGGGGTGTGACCGCTGCGCTCACGCGGCCCGCTCGGGCTCGGCCCTGGTCACCTGGGGGTTGCCGGCCAGCCACTGGATCAGGTGCGTGCGGACGCGCGCTAGGTCCGCCTCAGCCTCCGCGCTGATCGGGTGCGCGTCGGGCAGGGGTGCGGGGCGGTCGGCGTTCCCGGGGGTGAGTGAGGGTGCCAGCAGGCCGAGAACGTGCTGGATGCGGCTGCTGAACTCGCAGACGGCGGCGGGGGCCGAGTGACGCCGCGCCCACCGGGCTAGCGCGTCGTACAAGTCGGCCAGTTCCATCCCGGAGTCCGTGAGTTCCAGACCGGCGCCGGACGCGACCCGGACGAGGCCGTGGGCACGGGCCGTGTCGGATGCACTGCGCAGTTGGTGCGCGGAAAGGTCGGGCAGGGTGCCGGCGAGCCGTCGCGGCGGTATGGCGCCGTTGTCGTCGATCTCGGTGATCAGACGGATCAAGGAGCGTGAGGCCAGCAGGTCGATGACCTGGCGCGCTTCGGCAGGGGGGAAGGAAGTGCTCATCGGCGCGGGCCTCCCGCCGGGATGGCTGCCGTCGGGCGGCCGGTGGCAGCGTGCGAGAAGAGGTCGCGGTGGTGCCACACCGGGGACGACCCAACCGCCCGAGCAGGTGGAAGCGCCACGGGCGCCGGCCGTGACGGGCTGCTGACCCACGGCCTCGGCGCGCTCTTGGCCTGCGGCTGCCCCCAGACGGGGTGGCTGGCTGCCTGGTCGAGGGGTTGCCCGGCGGACCAGGCGGACAGCGTGCCGAGGACGGGGCCCAGGGCGTCGCCGGCGGCGGACAGCCGGTAGGGCCGGCCGTTTCCCTCGGTATCGGCCAGACCGTCGGCAACGAGCAGGCGCAACGGCGGATAGATGTTGGTCCAGTCGCTGCTGGGCATCACGATCCGGGCCAGAACCCGGCCACTGACCTCCTTACGCGACTTGAGCACCCACAGGATGGCGGCAGCATGGCGCCGGGTGAGCAGGGTGAGGCTGTCCTCGATCTGCTCGATCGCGGCCAGCGGGCGCTCCGCCTTCTCCAGGTGCTCTTCGGCCCAGGTGACGATCATCGGCAGGATCGGCAGCAGGGCAGTGGCTCGCTCGGTGTGGCCGTAGGTGACGTGCCGTGCGGTGTGTTCGGTGCGCTCGACGAGACCGGCGTCGCACAACGACTTCAACTTGGGGTGGAGCTGGCCGTTCTGCAGCCAGGACACCTTGGCCGCCAACTCGCTGTAGCGCAGCGGCGGGCCGGAGAGGGCCAGCAGGATCCTCACGTTCCAGCGCGGGGTGATCATGGCGAGGGCCTCGGTGACCCGGGCGATGTCGGCGTCGGCATCGGGGGGCAGAGCGGTGATGGCCAAGGGAGGAACTCCTGGGTGAAAGAAGGGGGAATCGCCTGGGGGTCGGGTCAGCGGCTGTGCGCCGCGCTCTGCGCCATAAGGGGCGCGGCCGGAGCAGGCGGCGCGGGAGTCGGAGAGGCAGACGTCGGGGCCGGGACGCGGGCCAGGCTCTGCAGGACGGCTGCGACCGATGTGGCCTGGGCCTCGCGGACGGCGACGGCTTCGGCGAGCCGGCGGGTGCCGTCGAGGAGGTGGGACACCTCGTGCAGGCCGATCTGCCGCTCGGGGTGGACGAGCCGGGCCAGCTGGTCGCGGTGGAAGTCGATGCTGCGCTCGGCCAGGGCGAGGGCGCCGTGCATGCCGAGCAGGGCGGACAGCATGCCGGGGGGCTGGTCCTGTGCATGGGCTTCGAGGTCGGCGAGCGGTGCGCCGTACAGGTCCTCGATCCGGTCGGCTATGTCGGTGGACGTGAGGTGGGGCAATCGGGGGCTTTCACGGTCGGCGGGCCCGGGCCGCCCCGGCACGCTGGGGTGCCGGGGCGGCAGACGGGGGCAGGGTGGCGGTGGCCTTGAGCTGTGCCGTGCGAGCGGGCCGGGTTTGCTTTGCAGGCGGGGGCATGGTGCGCAGCAGCTCGCCGAGGGCTGCGCGGTAGCCGTCGCGGGCCTCCAGTGCTGCTTCCAGCCACTGCGCGTCGAAGCGGAGCTTGTCCGCCGACAGTTCGCCCATGTCCCGCTCGGGGTCCATGTCGGCATGGACGCGGTCGCGGACGCGGGCGACCTGCTCCTCGGTGAGCGCCAGGAACGAGCGCAGCTCCAGGGCACGGGCTAGCTCGGGTGAGGCATCGTGGCCGGCAGCAGCCTCGTACAGCTCGGGTACCGGGTTCCCGAAGACCTTCTGCAGGTCGGTGTCCATGGTGCTGGCCTTGTCCCGGCTCATCGGGCGAACCTTGCCGGCCGCCACGCCGACGCCGGCGCGGGTGTCCCTGCGGGACGATGGGGAGCGCTGGTCTGCACTGCCGGGCCGCTTCGGGGCCGGATGCGGGCCAGGCGCTCTGCGGCGAGGTCCTTCTTTCCCGGGGCGTCCGGGTCGAGGAGCCACCGCACGACCATGGCCCGGCCGTCGCGGGTGGTGACGGCGGCGTTCACCCGATGGGCGAGGCCCATCGTCGGGTCGTCGACCTCGCTGGGCTGGGTCTCAAGGGCGGCGAGGAGGTCGTCCTCTGCGCGCTCCAGCACGGACTGGGCCTCGACGAGAAGGCCGTGCCACTTGACGACGTCGGTGGCGTCGGGGTTCGCGGTCGGAGCGGCGGCGACCGCGGCCTTCAACTGGTCCATGCCCATGCCGAAGCGGGCCTCGATCCGTTCGGTGAGCACGCCCACGACATCCGCAGACTCCTCGGATATGCCGTCGGTCAAAAGGGATCTCCTGTTCTGGAAAGGCCGGTGCCTGCGGAATGTGAGGGGCGGCTGTACTCGATGCCCCCGC
Source organism: Streptomyces sp. NPDC006384 (assembly GCF_042870695.1). NCBI lineage: Bacteria > Bacillati > Actinomycetota > Actinomycetes > Kitasatosporales > Streptomycetaceae > Streptomyces > Streptomyces sp. NPDC006384. The sequence goes on along the minus strand of NZ_JBIAHR010000013.1, from coordinate 75,806 downwards.
CGCTGGGCGGGACGTGCTGGATCCAGTCAGTCCAGACACATGCGGACGTCGCGGTAGACGTAGGTGCCGGAGACCCAGCCCTTGACGCCGGTCGTCTTGTCCGTGATGTAGAGCCAGTTGCCGCTCTTCTTGGACACGCTGAACTTGTGGCTCTTGTAGAGCACGCCGAGCGCGGTGGACTTCGAGCTGGCCTTGGACCGGATGGTCACGGCGTTGGTGTGCACCGTGTACGGGAGCGGCGGCAGGTTGTGGCAGCTAACGGCAGGGGTGGCGGTTGCTGCGGTGGGTTCGGTCGCGGCGCTGGCGGGAGTGGCGGACAGCGCCGGCAGCGCGAGCGTGCCGAGCATCGCCGCGGATATGGCGATTCGGGTGGAGCGCATGCGGAAGAAACCTCCGTGAAGGCGCAGGGAATGCGGGGAAGTGGCCGCGGGAGTTGTCCCCGGCGGCTGTATAAGAGTCCGGAGAATCGGCGGTTTGGCTAACCGGCGATCGTCGGCTATGTTGCGCCGCCCGCGACTGGAACAGCGCTCAGCGAGAGCGGCCGGGCGGATGCGGGGCAGGGGCCTTCGCTACACCTGCCGGGCGGCTGGGGGTGACTGCCGGGCGGACCGGCGGGAGCGGCCCGGCCTTGCCGGTGAGGCGGTCGTCGCACCACTGCAGGGCCTCTCCGGCCGTGTCGAAGCCGCCCTCCCGCAGGGTGTGCGTCCACGTCTCGGTATCGACCTCCTCGACCACCACGCGGAACGGGCTGGGGACTTGCTCGTCCTGTGCACGCAGTACCACGACGATGACCATGTCGTCCGGGTCGTCGCTGGTGTAGGAGTAGCCCATGGCGTAGTGGTCGCCGTCGCCGACGAGGCGTCGCTCTAGTGCTCGCGTGGCCTCGTCCGCCGGTGGCGGGCCCAGTTCGGGGTGGAGGCCGATGGCTTCGGGCGGGCAGCCGCGGTGGATGAGCCAGGACTGCGCCATCGCGGGCAGCGGCAGCTGAGCGTGCTCGAAGCTGAACATGCGCTTCTCGTGGTCCCGTTGCAGATGCACGGCGAGCACCTGGGGCATGCCGGGGCGTCCCCAGGTGGCGGTTCGGTCGAACAGCAAGTAGTAGCTGTTCGGGCCGTCGTGGTGTTCGGCGAGGGGGACGAGCATGTCCTCGTGGACAGCGACCTTGCGGTAGAAGTCGAGGTACCTCTCCTCGTCGGAGTCGAGGTCGTCCAGCTCGAAGTCGACGTGGGGGATGGTCTTCCGGGCCGGCGCCGGTTCGGTGGGGGACAACAAGAGCCTTTCGGTGGATCGGTGCAGTTCAGCGCCGCTTCGCTGGAGTGGACGGCGGGGCACCGGGGCGAGCCGGGCTCGTCGGCGCATGCGTTGCAGGAGTCCGGCGGGCGTCCAGCAGTGCGGCTCGCCCGGCGTCGGTGAGGGAGACGGGCTGGCCGGCGTGCACAGGGTGGCTGGTGTCCCGGACGGTGAGGCCGGCGCGTTCCAGCTGCTGCATCTGGGGATAGGGGATGCGGGTGCCGGAGGAGGCGGTCACGGACAGTCGGCCTGTCAGCAGGTGTTCGTGGAGCTTGGCACCGCCGGCGATGGCGAGCAGTGCCGCCCGGTCGTCGGTCGAGAGTCGTCCTTCGTCGGGCGTCGATGCTGCGGCGGCGGCCTCGATGGGCTCCAGGGCGGCGAGCACCTCTTGGGCGGCGGCGTCGCGCGCGTTGGCGGCTTCCTCCAGCTGGTCCACGGTGCGGTCGATGCGTACGAAGAGGGCACCGTCGACAGGGAACTCACCGCTCGTGAGACGGTTGAGCAGCTTGAGGTAGAAGGTGACGCCGATCTGGGCGCTGGCCAGCGTGCGGTGCCGGTCGACCAGCTGGGCGTGCGGGTCGTCGAGGGCGCCGCGGTCGCGGTAGGTCCACAGGGTGTCGATGTCGTGGCCGGTGACCGCTTCGAGGCGGTGGTCGAGCTGCGTGACCGCACGCCGGGTGGGTGTCGGCGCGGGTTGAGGGGGCATGGGCGGCGCTCCGTGCGTTCAGCGGGTGGGATGGTGCGCGGGGTTGGGTGCGGGGCGGGGCAGGCCCGGCAGTGCGGCAGGCGGCGGACCAGGCCGGGGCTTGGGAGGACGGGTGGTCAGCTGCGGGGAACGCGAGCGGGCCGCGTGCGTCCGAGCGCTCAGCGGCCGGCGGGTCATCCCCAGGCGGCGGCCGACCTCGTCGTAGACGTCGTTGCCCGCACGCGGCCGTACCGCGACGACGTGGATCTCCTTGGGGTGGGCGGATTCCGCGGGCGCCGGGCGGACGCCGTAGACGACGCGCCAGTCCTTGCGGCGGTCCACGAACAGCTTCCGGAATCCCTCCAGGTCGCCGTCGAGGCGCTGTCCGAAGCGCTGGGCGTTCACGACTTCCTGCAGGTAGGCGAGGGTGAGGTCGCGGATATCGCTGGGGGCCTGAAGGAGATCGGTCAGCGCGCGAGGGTCGAAGCTCAGTCCGAAGGCGGGCTGTCCCGCTCCCGCGGTCATGGCGTCGGCTCGCCCGGCTCGGCAGTGCCGGCGCCATCCGCCGTGGCCGCGGTCTCGGTGCGCACGGACGGCGGCGGGCCGGGCAGGAGACGGTGAGCGGGCCGGTCGGGGGAGGTCATGCAGGCCGACAGCGGTCCGCCCGGCGCGCGAATCGTGGCGACGGCGTGGGTGAGGAAGTCGCGGTGCCACACGAACAGGCCGGAGAGCCCGGCTTCGGGGTCCTTGTGCTGCTGGTAGGCGAGCCACAGGGCGTGGAGCCAGGCCACGACGTCGTCGTGCTCCTGCCACTGCAGGCACCAAGGTGCCGCGGTGGTGACCTCCGCTCCGTAGACCGGGAGGAAGAAGTCGTCGACCCAGTCCGAGAGGGCGTCGAGTTCGTCTTCCCGTTCCTCCCCGTCGAGTTCCAGGATCGGGCGAGGCTCCGGCGGAACGGCGGCCGGAGGCCCGCCGAGTCCCGGCATACCGAACGCGGCGAACGGTGACCCGCTCGGCGCCGGCGCGGATGCGAGGTGGTCGAGCTGCTGAGCCTGTTGCGCCGACTGCTCCATGAGCCGCCGCACGCTCGCCTCGATTCCCTCCAACTGCGGATCCGGAATACGAACCGGCTCCAGCTCCCCATCGTCAGACGGCCTTGCGGATTCGGACATTGAAAGTTCAGCCTCCTACGAGACACGGGTTGGGAGAAAGGCGAAGGCGTCCTTGCACGGACCGGGCAGTGAAATTGCACGTCCGCTCCGGCGGTGCTCCGCCGGCGGCTCAGCAGGGAGCCGGTTGCGTTGGCGGCAGGAGAGGACGCGGCTCAGGTGGCGAGGACCACGTCGTCCTTGGTGAGGGTGGCGCGGATCGTCTCGGTGAGCCGGTCGGCCGCGATCGCCGCGTAGTGCTCGGTCTTCTCCACGCCGATGAAGTCCCGGCCTTCCAGCAGGGCGGCGACGCCCGTGGAGCCGGAGCCGGCGCAGAAGTCGAGGACCGTGCCGCCTTCGGGGCTGATCTTGACCAGCTCGCGCATCACCTCGACCGGCTTCTGCGTGATGTGCTGGCGCTTGGACCCCGAGGGCTGCGAAGCCGAGTACATACCCGGTAGGTAGACCGGGTTCCGGGAGCCGTCGATCGGCCCCTTGGACGCCCAGACGATGAATTCGCAGTTCTGGGTGAACCGGCCCTTCTGGGGCCTGGCCTGCGGCTTGTGCCAGGCCAGCACACCCCGCCACAGCCACCCGGCCGCCTGGATCGCGTCCGTCGTCGTGGGGAGCTGGCGCCAGTCGGTGAACAGCAGCGCGGTCCCGCCGGTCTTCGTCAGCCGGTGCGATTCGGTCATGATCTGCGTCAGCCAGAAGCCATAGGAGCGCTGGTCCATGTTCTCGCCGGTGAAGTCGGCAAGGTCGTTCTTGGAATCGGCGGAGGTGTACTTCTGCTTCGCGGAGCGGGTGGTGCGCTCCTTCGCGGTCCGGCCGCCGCTGTTGTACGGCGGGTCGGTGATGACGGAGTCGACGCAGCCGTCCGGTAGGCCGGAGAGAACGGCCAGAGCGTCGCCCTGGTGCAGGGAAAAAGGCAAAGAGGAACCCCTATTCGGGTGCGGAAATCGCGGAGGGAAACACCGCCTCGCACAAGCGTCCTCGCGGGCCGGAACCGGGCATGCAGAAGCCCGTGGCCGCAGACCGAGGAGGGCGAGGGGGAGTCAAAAAACTGTAGAGGCGAATCCGCCGACGACCAAGAAACCCTTACCGATGTACCGGTTTTCGGCACCTCACGCCGAGCTTTTTGGTCAACCGCCGATCCGCACCTACTGTTTTTGAACCGCCCGGCGCACACCGCCGCTGGCTACATCCTCGCCACACCTCATGGAGATACCCCTGCCCCGGCACACCTAGCTCACAGCCGGCCGCGCGGAGCGAGCGGCAACTCCCCCGCACCGGCCCGCCTCCGATCGCCCACCCCGGCTGCCGCGCCCTTCCACCACGCCTCGCGAACGCGGCACGCCGGACACCACATCCCGAAGGACTCGTTCATGACGTCTGACCACCCATCCATGCCCGAACCCGCTGACCGGCGAGCGGTCCGCTCGGGTTGAAGGCACTCGCCGCCGGCATCGGCGTCGTCTTCCTCTCCCCGATCCTGCTCGCCGGCGCCGGCATGATGCTCGCCTCCTCCGCCGAAGCCGTACAGAGCAGCAGCTCCTTCAGCAACTGCCTGACCGACATCGACAGCGACAAGGTCGCCGAGCAGGTCACCAAGATTCTCGACGGCGCGTCCGGCAGGGACGTTGACATTGAGGGCCTGGACCTGCCCGCCGAGCAGGTCCCCAACGCGGCGACGATCGTGGCCGCCGGCCTCTCGCTCGACGTTCCCAAGAAGGGACAGATCATCGCGCTCGCCACGGCGATGCAGGAGAGCCGGCTGCGCAACCTGGGCTACGGGGACCGCGACTCCCTCGGTCTCTTCCAGCAGCGTCCGTCCCAGGGGTGGGGCCGCGCCCAGCAGATCCGCGACCCAACCTACGCGAGCGAGCAGTTCTACAAGCACCTGCTCAAGGTGGACGGCTGGCAGCAGATGACCGTCACCCAGGCCGCGCAAGCCGTGCAGAAATCCGGCCTGCCGGACGCGTACGCGCAGTGGGAGAACCTGGCCACCGCGTTGCAGGCCGCCATCGTCAAGACCTTCCCTGGCGCCGGGGATGCCACGGATGACAAGGACGAGAAGCCGTCGACCAGTACGACCGGCTGCGCGCCGGGCCAGGACGGTTCCGGCTTCGGCCGCATCCCCGAAGGGAGCGTCCCCAAGGGCTACTCGATCCCCAAGGACGCCGACCCGAAGGCCCGTAAGGCCATCGAGTGGGCGATGCACCAGCTCGGCACGCTCTACCAGTGGGGCGGATCCTGCACCAACGCACACGGCCCCGACCCCATGGGCCGCTGCGACTGCTCCAGCCTGATGCAGCAGGCGTACGCCCATGCTGGCATCACGCTCACCCGCACCACATACACGCAGGTCAACGAAGGCAAGGCTGTCTCGCCCGCTCACCTCAAGCCCGGCGACCTGATCTTCAGCCGCGGTACCGCCGCACGGCCTGAGCACGTCGGCATGTACATGGGCGAGGGCCTCGTGATTGAGGCGCCACGCACCACCAAGCCGGTGCGGATCACCCCGATCAAGGACTGGGACATTCTCGCCGTCCGCCGCGTCCTCTGACGCCGCCCCGCCCGGTGTCAGCCCGGGCGGGCCGGGCTGACGCGGCCACTTCCGTGCCCTTCGCTCGCCTCTCCCTCCGCTTTCACCTTCCCGTTGGGCCTCGCCGGGCCCGCGTATGCAAGGAGCCTCGCACCACCTATGTCCGTCCCTCTCGCAGACCGCGTCATCCAGCTCGCCTACGACCCAGGAATCACGCCCAAAGGCGGCGGGCTGCCTGGCCTCGCCGTGCTGAAGAACGTGGTCAACAGCATCAACATGTTCGGGATCATCGCCGTCGTCGGCGCCCTCGCCGTCTCGCTAGGCGTATGGGCCTGGGGCCACCACACCGGTGGACACCAGGCCGAGGCCAACGGGAAGAAGGGCGCCGTCGTCGCCGCCGGCGCCGCCCTCGGTCTGGGTGCCGCGAACGGCATCGTGGCCTTCTTCTCCGGCCTGGGATCGCAGGTCCACTGATGCGGAAACGCTTCCCCTCCTCTTCGCTGTCCTCGTACGGCTCGGGCTGGTCGACGAACCAGCGCATCGCGATCGGCGCCACCGTTGTCGCCGTTCTACTTGCCCTCGCCGGGGTCGTTGCCCTGCTGACCGGCGGTGGCAACAGCCAGCAGACTCCCGATGCCGCGCCACCGGCTCCCACGGGCGGCCCGTCCCACTCCGAGGCTGCTCCCAAGCCTTCCTCCGGGTCCGGGTCGGTGCCCAAGCCGCCGCAGATCGCCGAGCCGGTCGCCTACGCCAAGGCAGCGGCCCAGATGCTCTGGTCCTACGACACCCGCGACACCAGCCGCGACCAGCAACTCGCCGGCATGCGCGCCTGGATGACCACCGAGACCAAGTACGCCGACTGGACCTCGGTCGCAGGCCAGGTCCCCGACCCCGTGCTGTGGTCACGGATGGCCGACCAGGACCAGCACGCCACCGCCCACATCACCGAAGGCCACTACCCCGGCGCGTTCAAACAGGCCCTGGCCGAGGATCCGTCCGCGATCACCGAGGCGTACATCTACGTCGTCACCGTCAACGGCAAGCAGACCCTCAGCTGGAAGAAGGGCGGCGGCGGAGCCGAGGAACGCGCCGTGACCCTGGCCGTCCAGTGCCGCCCGAACCACGACTGCACCCTGGCCGCCATCGCACCGAGCGTCACGCAGTGACCCGCGTCTGAGACACGAAAGAAGGAGTAACTCCTCGTGGGTTTCTGTGATTTCCCCCTGGCGGACAAACTGTGCGCCGTCGGCGACGCGGTGGACTTCGCCTCGGACCCGGGCAAGGCCATCGGTGACTGGATGGCGAAGTCCGCCGGTGAACTGGCAGCCGCCGCAGCCGACCTGGCCGCCGAAGCCGTCAACACCACCACCAAGGTCGATCTGAACGCCGGGTGGTTCCGCGACAACTACGAAATGCTGTTGCCGCTGGGCCTGGTCCTGCTGGTCGCCACCTTCTGCGCGCAACTGGTCCGGGCCGCCATCAGACGCGACGGGCAAGCCCTTACCCAAGCATTCACGGGCACCGCGTCCGGAGTCCTGTTCGCCTTCTGCGCCATCGCCCTGACCACAGTCGCCATCGAGGTCGTGGACGCCGTCAGCGACGGCCTGTTCAAAGCCGCACACCTGAACATCGAATCGGCCGTGCGCCGCGTGGTGAAGGTCAGCCAAATCGGGGCGCTGTCCGGTCTCGGCTGGCTCGTCCCGGTCGTCACCGGACTCGGCGCCGCCATCGGCGCCTTCCTCTACTGGTGCGTGATGATGGTCCGCAAGGTCGGCATCCTCGTCATGGTCACCCTCGCGGTCTTCGCCTCCGCCGGCGGCGGCTGGGAAGTCGCCCGGCGCTGGCGCAAGGGCTGGATCGAAGCCACCGCCACCCTCGTCGTCTCCAAGCTCCTGATGACCGTCATCTTCGTCCTCGGTATCGCCGCCATGGGCAAGACCGAAGCCAATGACGGCATCGCCGCGCTCGCCGACGTCATGTCCGGCATCGTGATCATGGTCCTGGTGCTGCTGTGCCCGTACGCCGTCTTCAAATTCGTGCACTGGGCGGCCGACGGCACCGACGGCGAGTCCATCCACCGTGCCGGTGGCGCCGGGGCCCAGATCGCCAAGGCCCACGCCGAGAAGGCCGCCCGCAAGGCCGCCGCAGCCGCAGCCACCGCCGGAACCGGTGGCGCCGCAGCCGGAGCAGGTGGCGCTGCCGCCATGGGGAGTGCCGCACCGCAAGGCCCCGACGGCGGCGGATTCCCCGGCGACATCGCCACCGACCCGACCGGCGGCGAAGGCAAGGACGGTTCGCAGGGCGGTGGTACGGGAGGCTCGCCCGGCGGCGATGCCGTCAAGTCCGGCCTGGAGAAAGCCGTCCAGCCCGCGCCGACCAGCGTGTCCGACGACACCAGCGGCCAGGTGGGAGGCAGCCCTGGACCCGGCGGATCCGGCGCGCATGCCGCGTCCGGCCAGGGCGGCGGATGGCAGACCACTCCGCCGACAACGACACCGCCTCCGCAGGGCGCACCCCCGTCCTCCGGCTCACAGGACGCCGCGTCGAGCGGGTCGGCACCGCCGCCGCCTCCGACCGGCCTCTGATCCCTGCCCGACGCCCGGGGGCGGGACGTGCACACCACCTCCCGCCCCCGGCCTCCACCCGCGCCTCCAGGACCCGCCCCCATGACTGACCTCTTTGTTGCTCCGGTCACGGTGAAGTTCCCCCACCGGAGCCGCCGCGGCATCCTCCTCGGCCTCTCCCTGCCCCAACTCGTTCTCGTCTCCTGCACACTGGCCCTGCTGCTGCTGACGGTGATCTCCACCGGGCTACTCGGCGCCGTTGCCCTGGCACCGCTGTGGGCGGCATCCGGCGCACTCGTCGCCATCCGCCGCCACGGCCGCTCCCTCATCGACTGGGCACCGATCGTCACCCGGTACGCGCACCGCCGCCGCACCGGCCAGACCCTCTGGCTCGCCCGACCTGTCACCAGGCCCCGGCAGGACGGCCTCCTCCATCTGCCCGGCACCGCCGCTTCCCTCAAAGTCGTCACCCCCGGCGATTCCGCCAACGGAGCCGCCGCCGTCCACGACCCGCACCAGCAGACCCTGACCGCCATCGCCCGCGTCACCAGCCGTGCCTTCGCCCTCCTCGACCCAGCCACCCAGAACCACAACGTGAGCAGCTGGGGGCGCGCGCTGGCAGGTATCGCCCGCACCGGGCACGTCGCCACCGTGCAGGTCCTGGAGCGCACCGTGCCCGACAGCGGTGACACGCTCACCCGCCACTGGACCCAGAACGGGCAGCCCCAGACCCCCGTCGCCGGACAGATCTACTCCGAACTGGTCGCCTCGGCCGGCCCGGCCGCCGCTCCGCACGAGACCTACCTCGCCATCTCCCTCGACCTCAAGGCCGCCCGGCGCCTGATCAACCAGGCCGGCGGAGGGCTGCCCGGGGCATTCACCGTCATGGAGCAGACCACCGCCTCCATCGCCCAGGCCGCCCGCAACGCCGGCCTGATGGTCACCGGATGGCTGAGCGCGCGGGAGATCGCCGCCGTCATCCGCACTGCCTACGACCCCAAGGCGCTCGCCGCGCTCCAGCAGTGGTCCGAGACCGGCCGCGCTGAGGCCGACCCCGCAGCCGCCGGTCCCGTCGTGCAGTTCGAGGAGTACGACCGCCTCGCCACCGACAGCGCGCGGCACGCGACGTACTGGGTGGAGAACTGGCCGCGCACCGAGATGGGGGCAGGGTTCCTGCACGGGATCATGTTCACGGCCGGCGTGCGCCGCACCCTGTCCCTTGTCTACGTGCCGCAGGGGCTCGAGTCCGCACTGCGGGACGTCCAGCGCAAGAAGGCCGCGATCATCGCCGACGCCAACGAGCGCGCCCGCCGCGGGCAGGTCGACTCCGAAGAGGATTCCGTCGAGTACGCCGACGTCAAGACCCGCGAACGCCAGCTCATCGCCGGGCACGCGGACGTGGCCCTGACCGGCCTGGTCACCGTCACCGCCGAGACCGACGCCCTCCTGGACGCCGCCTGCGCACAGATCGAGACCCACGCCGTCACCTCCGGCGTCGATCTTCGCAGGCTCAACTACCAGCAGCCGGACGCCTTCGCCCTCTCCGCGCTTCCGCTCGCCCGCACCGCCCTGTGAACCAGCAGCGCCCGTGCACGCCCTGACCCACTGCACTCCGGATCACCCGCGACGGGACGCCCCTTCACCACCCTGCCGACCGGCAGGAAGGACCACTACCTTTGACCTCTCCCCCGCGCCCCGACGACGCGCACCCCTACCTCCGCGCCGCGAGCGCCGGCATCCGCCACCACACACGCGCCCTCACGCCCTCGGACGCAGACCCGCCCAGGCCCGTGGACCGTCTGCACCTCGATGTACTGCACGCCCACCTCACCGCTCTGCTCCAGCTTCTGGACCGGCTCGCCGACCACACCCGGCCCCCGCACCCGGCCGCCGGACGTCACCTGGCCACCGCCCACACCAGGCTCTGGCAGGCCACCACCGAAGTCCACGCCGCCTTCCACCTGCTGCCCGGCACACCCCAGGCCGACGCCGAGACAAGCGCCTGCCATCCAGAGCGGCTTCCCGAGGGCCTGCCCGTGCTGACGATCTGCCAGCGCCACCTCGCCGCCGGACACGTCGTCCGCCGCAAGACCACCCCCACCGACCTCCGCCCGCACGCCACGGCCTGCGTGCGATGAGCACCACCCGCAGAATCGAGGGGCCCCCGATGAGCCACCGGCCCGCCCGCCGCGCCCGCCGCGCGTCCGCCAGCCCGCTGTTCACCCCCCACGGCACCGACCGCGCCAGCCGCAAGGCCGCCCGCCGCCAGCTCGCCGAGGCCGCCGCAAAAGCCCGCGCGGAAGCCAGCGCCCACCAGAGCGAAAGCACCCGCCCCGAGCAGCAGATGCCCGCCCCGCTCTACCCACCGAGCGGACGTCCCGGGCCCGCCTCCGCTCGCGGGAACCGGCTAAAACTTCCCGCCCACCGCATGACCACCGCCGTCGCGGCCGGCGCCTATCCCTTCCTCGCCGAAGGCGGACTCGGCGCCGAGGGCATCTACATCGGACGCGACGTCCACGCCGAGGCGTCATTCGTCTTCGATCCGTTCGCTCTGTACGGCAAGGTCGAAGGGTTCACCAACCCGAACCTGCTGCTCGCCGGCGTGATCGGCCAGGGCAAGAGCGCGCTGGCCAAGTCCTTCGCGCTGCGGTCGGTCGCCTTCGGGTACCGCGTCTACGTCCCGTGCGACCCGAAGGGCGAGTGGACGCCGGTCGCGGAAGCCCTCGGCGGCCGGTCCGTCGCCCTCGGTCCCGGACTGCCCGGACGCCTGAACCCCCTGGACGCAGCCCCGCGCCCGGACAGCGTGGCCGAGGCCGACTGGGTGGGCGAGATCCGCAAGCGGCGCCTGCTCCTGCTCGGCTCCCTGGCCCGGACCGTCCTGGGCCGGGACCTGATGCCCATGGAGCACACCGCCCTGGACGTAGCCCTCGACGCCGTCGTCACCCGCGCCGCCGACACACACCGCACCCCGCTTCTCGGCGACATCGCCGCCACCCTCAACAACCCGACCGACCTCGATGAGTCCGCCGGGATGATGTCGGGCCAACTCGGCGACGCAGCCCGCGACCTGGCCCACGCCATGCGGCGCCTGGTCCACGGCGACCTGGCCGGCATGTTCGACGCCCCCTCCACCGTCGCCTTCGATCCGAATGCGCCGATGCTCACCATCGACCTGTCCCGCCTCGGCGGCTCCGGGGACGACACCGCCCTCGTCCTCGCGATGACCTGCGCGAGCGCCTGGATGGAATCCGCCCTGTCCGACCCCGGCGGCGGCCGGCGCTGGATCGTGTACGACGAGGCATGGCGCCTGATGCGGCACGTCGGCCTCCTCCAGCGCATGCAGGCCCAGTGGAAGCTCTCCCGCGGCCTCGGCATCGCCAACCTCATGGTGATCCATCGGCTGTCCGACCTGCTCACCGCTGGCGACGCCGGATCACAGGGCCGCGCCCTGGCCGAGGGTCTCCTGGCGGACTGCTCCACCCGGATCATCTACCGCCAGGAGACCGACCAGCTCCACGCCGCAGCCTCCCTGCTCGGCCTGACCTCCGTCGAGATGGACGCCATCGCCCACCTCAACCGAGGGCGCGGATTGTGGAAAGTCGCAGGTCGGAGCTTCATCGTGCAGCACCTCCTGCACAGCCACGAATTGGCGCTCTTCGATACCGACGCCCGTATGCACTGAGGAGCAAAAGGCCCGTGAAGCCCGATTTCCAACGCGACCTGATACCGCGCGACGACGCGCTCCACCTTATCGGCGCACTCAACGCCATGAAGGACAAACTGCACGACGCCGCCCAGCGGTGGGAGCTGCTCGACGAGAACGGGCACGTTCCGGCCGCGCCGTCCTACACCGCGCTGCTCCAGCACGCCACCGATGCGCAGGACCTCTCACGCGAGGTCCTCCGCCTGGCCGACGCCTTCGCCCGGAGCCCTCACCACACCACCCGGACCGGCCGGACCGTCCTGAAGCAACTCGCCACGGCCGCGACCATCTCCAGCCACGCAGCCCCGCACTTCACCGAGACCGCAGAGGCCGCCCTGTCCCTGCCCCGGACCACCAACCCCACCGACCGGCACTACCTCACGAATCGCATGGTCATCGACCACGCCTCAGCGCGAGCCTTTCTGCGGCGTGCCTCGGAATCCCTCCGCGACGCAGCCAAGGAACTCGACGACCACCTCGGCGTCCAGCGCTTCCTTGCGCCTCTGACCCGCCGGGAGGGACCGCCGGAACCACCGCCGTCCCGGCCTGGCGGTCTCCACCGCTGACCGCACCAGAGCCGTGAGCTGCTCGTGCAACAGATCGCCACCCCGGTGCAGTCCGCCCGCAACGACCCGCAGCCCGCACCAGCCCCGAAGGACTCCTGCATCATCCCCCGCGACCCAGACTTCGAGCTCTACGACAACGTCGGCCGCGACGCCGACCAGATCCAAGCCGCCCGGTACAACCTCGCCACCCGCGGCGACTTGAAGCGGTGGGCACAACGCGACGCACAGCCCTTCCGCGCCGCGTACCCCCTACCCGACCAGCCCTGGCCAGCGCCCGACCTCACCCCGTACCTGGACGCCCTCGCCGCAGCCCGGACCCCGGCGGAGATCGACGCGGTCACCGACCACGTCCTGGACGCCGCCGAACCCGCACTGCGCGCCCTGAGTGACTACCTCGTCGCCGCAGCACGGTGGAAGCAGGAGAACCGCGACGCGGCCAAGGGATCGCCTTCGCACCTGCTGATGACAGCGGCCAGCCGGGCGCTGTCCGCCCTCGCTCTCGCCGACGAAGCCGGTCTGAACAGGCTGCGCGCCGCCTATGACCCGGCCCCCGCCCCCGCCGCAGGAGGAACCATGGCCGCTGACGAAACGACCACTCCAGAACCCGGCCAGGTACCGCTCGCACCGCTGCCCGACCACCGCAACGTGCACACGCCGTGGTGGCAGGAGCTGTGGCGTCGCCACGCACACGTCATCACGCCGCTTCGGGCACGCGGGCTGCAGTGCGACATCGAATTCGGCCTCAGCACCTACAACGTGCGCGTCTCGCTCCCCGACGACAGCTACCTGGTCATCAGTCCGCCGCACGACCCGCCCTCCGAGCGACCGCCCGGAGACCCGGAGGGCTGGATCGCCACTCGCGAGCACCCCGACGACCCGACGCTGTTCGAGGTCATCTACGACTCGGCGCCCTCCAACGACCCCAGTGCTCCCCAACGGCCCGAAGCCCGCCACGGCGGCAGCACCCAACCCCTGATCGAGGCGATCGACCACCGCCTCGCCCAGCTCAGGCTGCTACCGCACCCCGCCTTGCCCCACGAAAACTCACACGTTCCCCCAGCCCAGCCGTCACCCCTCCCGCCACGGGTCCTCCCGCCGGCATCGCCGAAAGCCGCCCCACCGACCAGACGCACGCCCTGACTTCTTCCCCTTGCGAACCCTTGGAGCCTCCATCCGCACCGCCCGCCGTACTCTGCCGCTGATCATCGGCGCCGCCTGCCTCACCCTGGCCCTCACTGGCTGCTCCGACGAAGACGGCCCAGCCCAGGCCCGGCAGACGCCCAGCGCCAGCACCGCCCCGAAGCCCGCGCCCGCTCTCAGCGCTGCTCAGGCCCGCGACGTCATCACCCGCTATTCCAAGATCAACAACGAGGCCAACGCGGACCGCGACCGGCGCCTCCTCGACACCGTCGAGGACGGACCCCTGTACGCGATGTCCGTCTCGGACTACACCGAGACCGAAGGACTCCCCGCCAAGGACCGCGAGCCGTACGAGCGCTGGTCCTACGACCTCGCCAGCGCCAAGCTGTACATCCCCCGCATGGCCGACGGACAGGACCGCTGGTTCGCTGCCGCCCTCTCCAGCGAGAAGGGCAAGGCCCCCTCTCGCCTGGCCGTGTTCGCCGAACAGCCCCAGCACAAGCGTTGGGAGATGGTGTCCGTCGTCGACCTCGACAGCCAGAAGCTGCCCGACGTCGCCCTGGACCGCGAGGGATACGCGACGGCCGTGGCCGCCAACGACAACAAGCAGCTGGCCGCCGACGCCGACCTGCTGCGTACTGCCGTGCTGGACAACTTCACCACCGGAGGCACGAACACCGGAAGCAAGGTATTCGCGCCGACCAAGGCCAGCAAGCGGCAGGTCAAGGTCAACAGCGATGCCGCAACACGCTTCGGCGACCAGGGCACCAGCGTCTTCGACGGAGCCGACAACCGCTTCACGGACGCCTACGCCCTCAAGACGGAAGACGGCGGCGCGCTGGTCCTCTTCTCCCACACGCACACCCAGACCGACGCCGTCGCGCACTCCGGCCTGCAGATCAACCCCGGCAAGGAAGACCGGGCCTGGCTCCACGACGTGCCCCGCATGTCCATCCGGTACACGTTCGTGTGCAACGACGCCGCCACCGTCCCCGCGAAGGCCGAGCCCTCCCGCCTGATCGGCTACACCTGCGCCCGCACCGACGCCTCCGGCCCCCCGGTCCCCTCCTGGTCACACCGCGCGTAGCCGCACCCGCCCGCCACTTCGACGGCACCGAGGACATCCCCCGCCCCCTGCTCGCTCCGGAGAACTCCCTGTCCACACACTCCTTCATCGCCCGCCCCACCGCCGGCACGGGGTACAGCGGCATCCACGTCCAGCTCGACGGCGTGCCCAGCAACCACCTCCCGCTCCTCCTGGCCGCCTACCAGTACAAGTTCGGACGCGACGTCGAGGCCATGGCCCAGCACCTCATCGACGACATCGCCGTCGGCTGGGACGAACTCGGCACCGATCTCCTCGACGACGCCCCGCCCACGCTCGTGGCCACGCTGACCGGCGGCGAACACTGGCCCAGCCGGACCCTCGATCACCTGATCACTCCGGACGGCTCGCCCCCGGTGCGTATGACGGTCACCGACACCACCGCCAGCGACCTGGGCATGCCGTGGGGCTACATCCTGCATCCGCAGGGCATCGAAGTGATCAGCATGGCTCACACAGGCACGGGCCCCCTCGTGGCCTGGGACACCGACCCCAACACCCCCTTCAGCGACCACCCGGCGCACTGGCCCGCCATCACCACACGCCGGACGCCCACCACCTCGCGCACCGCGCGCCCACCGCGGCCCGCTGCCGGTGCAGCGCCGACCGGGCCCCGCACGGCTGCCCGCCGCTGACCCGCACCGCCCCTCATTGCCGGAGACTTCCCTGCCCGCTCCCCTGATTACGGTCGTCATCGCCACCCGCCTGCGCGACGACCGCCTCGACTACCTGACCGCCATGCACGCCAGCCTCACCCGGCAGTCCGTGCCGTGGGAGGCCGTGATCGCGCTCGACGGCACCACACCAGAGCGCCTGCCGACCGCGCTCGCGCAGGACTCCCGCATCCGCACACTGACGCTGCCCCGGCCGGTCGGCGCCGCCTGCGCCAGGAATCTGGCCCTCACTCACGTGCGCACCCCCTACGTCAACTGGGCCGATGATGACGACCAGTTCACCGATGACGCCATGTCCGTACGGCTGGACATCCTGGAATCCACCGGAGTCGGCTGGTGCGCGGGCTGGAGCGAGGACCAGCACCCCGATGGCTCGACCCGTCTGTGGCGCTGCCCGACCCCGCCCGGCCGGCACGAGGCCGGCGACGTGTGGACCTATTGGAAGACGCCGACGGACACGATCCCCATCGGGCCGACCACGATCCTCGCCCGCACCGACCTCGTGCGCGCAGCGCCGATGGGCGGCCTCGTCCAGGGCGAGGACTACTGCGCGGCCCTCGGCGTCACCACGCTCGCACCCGGAATCCTGCTGCCGGTCCCTGTGTACCGCTACCGCAAGCACCCCGGGCAGATGACGGCCCAAAACGGATACGACCAGCTGGAGACGGCGGCCCGGGAACACGCCTGGGCCTACGGCCGCAGCCTGCGCGGCGGCGAGGACCTGGACCGTGGCTGAGGCCCAAATCATCCTGTCGCACAGCCGGGAGTCCGGAATCGTCGCCATCGCCGCCGGCGAGCAGTACCCGCGGGCGCACACAGCCCTCACCGAGAGCGGCTTCCAGCGGGACGACGACGGCGTCTGGCACCTGCCCGCGGACGGCACCCAGACCACCGTGGTCGATCTGGTCACCTGCGCGAAGCAGCACCGCGCCAGCGTGCACACGAGCAGCCGGCGGTACATCGGCGACGCCGCCCGTGATCTCGCACGCCTGCTGCCCGGCCAGTGGCACGCCTCGGTCGAGGTCTATGCGCACCCGGCCTGGCAGGAAGACCTGGTCCCGTGGATCTGGGACGGCGGCGAACTCGGTCGCGCCGTCCGAAGCGAGCGGGTCCCTTACGCCGCGGTCCTCACCGACGCGGCGCAGGGAACCACGTTGTTGTTCATCGAGCGGCCCGGCCGGCAACTCGACTACTTGGTAGGCGCCTTCTCACCGGAAGGGCTCGAAGGAGGCTACGGCGATCCCCACGCCCCGCGCAGCATCGTCCTGCCACCGTTCCCCGGACGGGCTGCCCAGGCCCTCACCGACCGGTACCTCCCCGCCTACGAGCAGGCCGTCCATGCCCGCCAGACGGCGGCCATCGCCGCCGTGCTCGCAGACATCCGCTCCGAGCACGACACCTGGCAGACCCTGAACGCCTCCGGCCGCTACAGCGACGCCACCCCGCTGAGCGCCGCCGCCCTCGGCGCCTCGACGGAGCTGTTCCTCGACCACGCCTGGCGCCGTTTCCTGACCGTCGTCGACCACGCCCCGACGCTGCTCGACCGGTGCCGGCCCGCGAACAGCCCGTGGCCCGACGACGCTACAGCCCTCGCCCGTCTGGCCGACGCCGTGAGCGATGCCGAAGCCCTGCTCGACGAGATCCACGGTGATGCCGTACCGGAGCAGGAGCGCCGAGCACGCGCGTGGCCGGCGATCGAGACGTGGCTCACCGACGGCGACGCGTTCTTGCGCCAGGCCCGCCTGAGCGCACCCCACCGCCGCCCGGCCCTCCCCGTCACAGCCCCGGCCCGCCCCCTCGCTGCGGCCCGGCCGGCGTACCGCAGCCACTGACCGTTCCCCCCGACAAGTCTGGAGACTTTCGCCCCCTTGCAACCCGGCACCCACTTCTCCTTCGGCGACCACAAGGAACACGGCTTCGTCGCCTCCTTCACTTCCTCGATTCCCCAGCACCTCGCCCACTGGTTCCTGGAGCGCGAGCAGTTCGAGCCCGTTCCCGGTGAACCCGGGCTGTACCGCCTCAGCGAGCCCGAGCGCGACGGAGTCCGCCGCACCCGCCAGGCCGTCCACGACCTGCGCCGCCACGGTTACACCGTGCAGGCCGACATCCGCCTCAATCCGGCCCTCTCCGCCGGTCCGCCGCGCCCTGTCCGGCCCCACGGGCTCCAGGAGCGCCGCAGCAGGCTCGCCCAGGCCGCCGCCGGCCGAACGACGCAGCGCTCCACCCCGCCCACCACCTCCCCTCCGTCGGCCCGGCCGATCCCGCCGAAGCCCACCTACGCTCCCACCGTCCACCTGACGGCCGCAGCCGACGGGCGGTCTCGATGACACCCACGAACAGCCCGGCCCCCGACAGTCCTTTGCCGACGGCGTCCGAACTGGCCAGCAAGGCAGGCGACTTCCGGCGGCGGATGGCCGTCATCGACTGCGAGACCGATGCCGCCCTCGACATGACACGCGACCGCCACGGCCGCACCGTCCACGCAGACGCCGCCGCAGCCGCACGAGCCCACCGTGACAAGGCGGCGGTGGAGGCGTACGCCACCCACCTCGCCCCGCACGCCGAGGCTCTCCTCGATGCCGCCCGACTCGCGCTCGACGATTTGCCGCCCGCCCGGCACCTGACCGGGTGGCGGGCCGTCCTGGACGGCCTGGCATCGTCCGCCGCCGAGATCCGCCGGGCCCTCGACCGGCCGGCCGCGCCCGGCTCTCCAGCCGAACGTGCTCAGCACGCGGCTCTGTGGCCGCACCTCACTGCCTGGGCGGACCACAGCCCGATCGCCAGCAACCTCGCCGACCAGCGCGACGGCCGGCACCACCAGGCTCCGCTGACCGACGAGGAACGGCAGCTGTGGACCGACAGGGCCCGGGCCGCACAGATACGTGGTGCGCTGGAGCTGACCGAGTCGTGGTATGCCGCCGACGGACAGCCGATCACCCTCGCTTACCTGGTCGAGGACGACGACTCCACCGTGGTCGCGCTGCGCGGCGACCCGGGCGTGCCGGGCTGGCAGGTGATCGGGCACTTCGCCCACGAGTACGAGGCGGGCAAGGCCCTGCCCGCTCCGGTCCCGCCCGGCGTGCTGCGCTCGGACATCTCCCAGTTCAACCGCCCGACACCGGCACCGGAGCTGTCCCTGCAGGACCTCATCCGCGACGTCGTCGAAGGCCACAGTGCCGGTGACGCCTCGAATGCTCTCCTGGGAGCTGTCCAGCGCGGCTACGCCGCCGGCCCGATGGTCCGCCTGCAAGAACTTCTGGAGACGACCAGCCAGTTCGCCAGCGCCCTGGAAACCGCGCAGGGCCGCCAGATCGCCGCCCGCCTCTCAGCGCTGGGCCGGCAGATCGAGTTCCTCACCCGCGAAGTCGAAGAGGCAGCCGAGGACCTCGGTGCGACCGTCGCCGTCCTGCCCCCGCACCGCACCCCCGTGCCGCGCACCCGCCCGCGCCCGGCCGTGGACACCACACCGCCCGCGCCGCCGCCCCGCGCCAGCACGACCGCCCGCCACCGATAGGACATCCGCTTTGCCCGAAGCACCAGCAGAGCCGTTCATTCCGATCCGACACACCATCACCGGCGAGATCACCACCACCGGCTACAACGCCGCCGCCCGGCGGATCCTGCTCCAGGACGGCTTCGAAGAAACGCCCGGCTGCGCCTGCCGAGCGACGGAACCCGGTACGGAGCAGGCGCACGGGGCTGCCCGGCAACCAGCCAGCTGCTCGTCGCCGGCCGTCCCGTGCACCTGGACCGAGCACTCGGCCGGCCGGTGAGCGCCCACGGTACGCCCCGGTTGGCCCGGTCGCCGATGTCGGCACAGCCCGTGATCTCCTCCGAGAGCGGCCGGCCTCTTTAGCGCATCGCCCACCCCGCCCCCACCCACACCTGTTGAAGGGTTCTCGTTTTGACCACACCCGGGCCTACCAGACCAGCGCGCACCAAGGGCGGCGAACTACGGGCCAAGGTGGCCCGACTGCTGGCCGACCGGCCGGCGGACAAGCTCACCATAGGGGACATGGCCAGGCAGCTGGGCCACTCCCACGGCGCCGTCCGCAACGCCGCCCTCACCCTGGTGCGACGCGGCGAGGCCGACCAAAGCGGAACCGGACAACCGCAGTTCCGCGCGAACGCGAAAACCGCCGAAGCCGCGCAGAGGGCTGTGATCAGCCCACCGGGCACCCACTCTCCCCGCGCCCAGGCAGCCACAGCCCGTACGACCTACACCGCAGCAGCCGCGCCCAGGCAGACCGGCCCGATCCGCCGCGCGGGGGGCCAGCTCTACCACCCCCGCGAGCTGGCCGATCTGCCCGACGTCGAGGCGTTGAACCGCTTGCGCGACGCCGACGTGCCGGTACTGCTCTACGGCCCTCCGGGCACCGGCAAGACGAGTCTGGTCGAGGCGGCGTTCCCGGACCTGCTCACCGTCGCCGGTGACGGCGACACCACGGTCGGCGACTTGATCGGCGAGTACACACAGGACGACGCGGGAGCCTACGTCTTCCAGTACGGTCCGCTGGTCACCGCAATGACCGAGGGCCGCGCCCTGCTGATCGACGATGCCACCTTGATCTCACCGAAGGTCCTGGCGGCGCTGTATCCCGCGATGGACGGGCGCAGGCAGATCCAGGTCAAGGCCCACAAGGGCGAGACCATCAAGGCTGAGCCGGGCTTCTACGTGGTGGCGGGCCACAATCCCGGCGTCCACGGGGCGGTGTTGACGGAGGCGCTCGCGAGCCGGTTCAGCGTGCAGATCCAGATCGGCACGGACTACGACCTCGCCCTGGCCTTGAGGATCGATGCCCGGGTGGTCCGGGTCGCCCGACACCTCGCCCAGCAGGTCGAACTCGGCGAGCTGGGCTGGGCCCCCCAACTGCGAGAACTGCTCAGCTACCAGAAGACCGAGGCCGTCCTCGGCACCAAAGCCGCGCTCGCGAACCTCGTCGGCATCGCTCCTGTGGAGGATCGCGACGCCGTCGCCGACGCCGTCACGAAGGCTGTCGGCATCAAGAAGATCGCACCTCTCACCCTCGGCAAGCAGCTCCCCGCCTCAGCCGCCCGGCAGCCTCCGGGCAGCACCGGCTCCGCACACCGGGGCCGCCCGCGATGAGCGCCCACCACCACATCCAGTCCACGCCGGAAGACGACGCCGACCTCGCGCGCTGGGACGACGACGGCGCCCCGCCCGCCCAACCCCGCTCCTCCCCGGCCGCGTGGCTGCGCGTGGGAGCCGAACTCGGCGACCGGCTGGTCGCCCTCTCCGGCCGCCAGGACCTCCTCGTCACCTGCCGCCCCGGCACGCGCAGCGGCGCACCGGCCGCCTACTTCCCCACGCTGGGCGAGGTCGAGTTCGACGCCCGCCTGTTCGCACCCCTCCAGCCCCACGAGATCCATCCGCGGATCGTGGGCGACGAGGAGCGGTATCCCGCCGCCTGGGGAGTGTTCGTCCACGAGGCCGCGCACGCCGCCCACTCCGTGTGGACACAGCCTGCCGGAGCCGACCCCCGTGTCGTCGAGGCCGCGCTCCTGCTGGAGGAGAGCCGCGTCGAAGGCGCGCACCTGATCACGCGGCCCACGGACCGCACGTACCTGCGCACCAGTGCCCGAACCCTGGTCATGCCCGACATCGCCCACCCCACCCTCCAGGGCATCGGACAGGCCGCCGCCGCGGCGGCCCTGATCCTTGGCCGCCGTGACGTCGGCATCCTGGACGCCGGCGAGACCCGGGCCGTCGCCGATCTGTGCGAAAAGGTTCTGGGCCAAGACCTGCTGGCCACCCTCACCCGCATCTGGACCGCAGCTCACCAGTGCGCCGACCACGACGCCACGACCATGCTCGCGCACGGTCAACAGTGGTGCGACGCTCTGGACGCCGCGGCCCCCGCCCTGCCCGTGCCGGAGGGCCTCTCCGATCTGCTGTCCGGCGCCGTGAAGGTCGTCATGGACCACGCGGCAGCCACCGACGCGGCCGACCTCGCGGCACAGGACGCAGCGGCCAACGCCATGGCGTCGCGCTCCAAGGCGCAGGCTCAGGACCGCGCCCAGCGGGCCCGCCAGCGACGCAAAGCCGCCGCCACCGCCAAGTCGGTCTTCAACGCCCGTAGCACCACCGTCCACCCCGACGGCACACCGGCACCCTCCGGCAACCCGGTCACCGGCACCCGCAGGCCCACCGCCGCCGAGCAGAGTGCCGCCGCGCGCCTGAGCCGCGCCCTGCGTGCCGCCGCCTACCGCGAGCGGACCGAGGAGCGGACCACCAGCCCCACCCCGCCCGGCCGCCTCAACATGCGCGCGGCCCTCGCCCGCGACGCTCAGCGCGCGGCCGGGTCGGTCCCCACAGCGGAACCGTTCACCCACACCCGCCGCCGGAACTCCCCCACCCCACCACTGCGTGTGGGGATCGCCGTCGACGTCTCCGGCTCCATGCGTGCCGCCTGCAAGCCCGTCGCCTCCGCTGCCTGGATCGTGGCACGCGCAGCAGCCCTGACCGACCCCGACTCCCGTACCGCCACCATCGCCTACGACAGGCACCTGACCGCACTGACCCGCCCCACCCACCGAGCACCAGAGCGCGTGACGACGTTCGATGCCACCGGCGGCCACCACAACCTCGCCAACGCCATCGACGCACTCGACCACGGCCTCGAACTCAGCCGGCCCGGCGCCGGCCGCCTCCTCGTGATCGTCACCGACGCCCACTACGGCAGCGACGAAACCGCTCAAGCCGTCACCCGCGTCAAGCAGCTCACGACCGCCGGCTGCGCCGTACTCCAGCTCACCCTCACCGCGGAATCCCGCCACTTGCCGGGGACCACCTTGCTGCACCTGCCCCAGCCCTCCAGCGCTCCCGCCGCCATCGCCAAGGCGGCCACAGACGCCATCCGCAGGACCCGCTGAGACGACGCGGCAGAAGGCGGAAGCGTCCCCGAGACCACCGCCAAGCACTCCAGACCACCCCCGTCCGCCGCATGACTCGTGCAACCCCAACCGTCAACGAAAGGCACTCGATTTGAAGCCCCAGACCAGCAGCCCGACCTCGAACGTAACGCCCATCAAACGGAGTACCCCGGGGGTGAGTACGCACTGGACCGTGGAGCACGCCTGCTCCCACCGGGTAGATCACGACCTGTCCAACCGCCCCGCCGACAAGCGGGCCGGCTTCGCCCGTTGGCTCGCGTCGAAGGACTGCACCGACTGCTGGAAGGCGACGCGCGACGCCGACTCCGCGTCCAAGGAAAAGTGGCTCGCGGAGAAGCGCGCCGAGGAGCAGGAGGCAGCCGCCACCTGGGCCAAGCAGTTCGACATGCCGCAACTGGAGGGCCCGGCCAAGGCCCTGGACTGGGGTGAGCGCTCCCGCCATCAGCTGATGATGGCCGCGCACACCGCCCTGGTCATCGAGGGCAGTTGGGACGAGGCGGACTGGGCGGAGCTGGAGGAAAAGGCCCGCTCCATAACCCGTGCCGGATGGTGGATCGACCAGCGCGACTCCGAAGGCACTGACCTGCTCGAACTCCTCGACGCAGCCACCGAGACGGACCGCGGGACGGAGAACCCGTTCCGCTGACGGCGGAGCAACATAGCCGGGAAACGCCGGTTAGCCAAACCGGCGTTCCTCCGGACTATTGATGCTCCCACCCCGACAGCCATCGCGTGGAAGGAACCGCGTGCTCCCTCCGTCCTGGGACCATCAGCCCACCCCCGTCACCGCCCTCACCCCCGACCCGCTCACTCCCACCCGAGATATCACTCACGCCCACTTTCAGGCCGGGGACACCGTCGTCGTCCTCAAGGGGGTGGCCGGCGGAGAACTGTGGGGAGACTCCATGCGCATCGTCGCCCCCTCCTGGCACACCCCCACCGACGAGGACGGATGGCGACTGCGTGACCCCACCGGGGGTGCCCAGTCCTACGTCACCGCTCACCCCCGCTACCTCGTGCACCTCTCGCGCCGCTGCCCGGACTGCCTGATCTACCTGCGGGCCATGGAAGACGCCCTCCTTACGCGGTTCGCCGGCCGCGACGAGCTGATCGACTGCGGCTGGTACACCACCACCGCCCTGGGCCAGCTCGTGCACACCGCAGACACCAGGGGCGGCCGGTGACTCCCCCCACGAACCGCCCCGACCGTGCCGCTGCGCTCCACAAGGCCAGGGCCCGAGCCACCGCAACTGCGGACGATCCTTCCTGGCCGCTGCACCTGGCCGAAGACCTCCACGGCATCCGGGCCGACTGGAAGACCTCATCCGAGGTGTGCGCGGACGCCGCCTGGGCGGCACGGTCAACCGGCCGCAGCGTCCTGGGCCTGCTGTCCCCCGAGGATGTCCTCGCAACGAACCGCGATCCGATCACCACCCGCACCTTGGCGCATCTGTACCTGAGCGCCCTGCGGTTCGACTTCCGCTGCCCCACCCTCCAGCGCCTCGTCGAACAGCTCGCGCAGACCGCGCGTCAGCCGCTGGACTGCTACACCCGCGCCCTGTATGCCTTCGCGCTGCTGGGCCAGTCCCGCCCCGAGGGCCTGATGGTCATGGACGAGGTCCTCGCCATGGCCGAGGAGCACCCCAAGACCCTGCACGTCCTGCTGCACGGGCTGTGGCTCGGCCAGGACCTGGACGAGGGTGCGGAGCGTCTCCTGGCCCTCAGCTTGCGGCCCGCCCTCGCCACCGGCACCGATCCGATCGTCCTCTTCCGCACGGCGGGTGCCCTGCGCCGGCTGGGCCGGTACGACGAGGGGCTGAGCGCCATCGACAGGGCGATCGACTGTCTTCCGCCAGGAGACATTTCGGTTCACGCCGACCTGGTGCGCGAGCGCTCGCTGCTCTGTGCAGCCCGCGACCTTTATCAGCACCGGTCACCCACCCGCGCGTCGAGTGGGGTGCCGTCGTGATCCCCCGCCTGCATGCAAGGGCCCACTCGCCGCGCGAGCCGCTGGCCGAGGCGCTCGGGCGGCCCCTTTCCCCGAACGAGGGTCTGACGGAGTACACCGTGGTCGCCCACTGGCCGGGCCTGGACTACTACACCCCGGACGACGAGCAGAGGACCTGGACGTCCGTTGAGTGGGCCGAGCACCTCGAAGATCCGTACCTGGAGCATCCGTTCGCTGCCAGCCCGGACGATGACCGGCACGCGATCCTCCATCTCGACGTCCGGCTCCATCCGGACGACCGGGAGCTGACCGGCCCCGAGTGGTCCGAAACCGCCCACCGGTTCGCACGGGCCGCTGGTATCGAGGTACCTGGCGCCGCAGAGCACGGCTGGCGGTGGATCGCTGTCCAGGGCCAGCCCGGACGTCTGGATCTGATCGCCAACCTGATCCACCTCGACGGTACCTGGCGCATCCCTCCCGCCGACATCCTGCGACGGCTTGCGGATGAAGCGCGCCGCATAGAGCAGGACCTGAACCTGATCCCCGTCCGCACCGGCACCACGCAGTGGTCCGCTGCCCGTACGGTCCCGACCGCATCGGCGCAGCTCGCCGGCGTCCTCACGCAGCTCGCCGACGAACAGGCCGGCCCGCTGGCCACGGTCCGCGGACTGGTCGAGCACACCGCTTACCGGATCGCCCGCCAACCGGGGGTTGCCGGCACGGACACGGCACACCGTCTGGAGCTGATCGCCCGCCGCCTCCATGCGATTCAGCAGGACCTGGACGCCACTGCGGCCCATCTGGCCCAGCCCCGGACCGCCGCCGCACCGGCCGCGGCCCGGCGCACCACCCACCGATCTCCGTAGGAGAAACGTCTCTTTGCCCCGCACCACCGGCCGCTTCCTGGACATCCGCCGTGACCCGCACTCCGGCGAACTCCTCGCCCGCGGGGGCGACGCTGAGGCACACAGCATCCTCCAGCGCGCGGGATTCGTCGCTGTCGTCCGCCTCCACGAGAACTACCACCGCGCCCCCGCCGGCCTGACCGAGGACGAGGAGTCCCGTCTCGCCACCGATGCCGTAGGGCGCCTGCGGGCCGTCGGGTACCACGTCGACTGCGACGAGCCCTTCGACACCGAAGCCCGCCCCGCGGCCTATCCCACGCTCGGCGCCTCGGTCTCCCACCTCGCCGAACGCCTCCGCGAGGCCACCGACACCACCGAGGCAGCCGACATCCTCACCGAACTCACCGCGCCCCACGACGGCATCCTCGCCGGGTTCGAGGAAACCCTCGGCGCACTGGCGGAGTTCTTCGACGGCCTCGGCGACGCGAGCGATCCGTACACCGCCGGGCGCCTGCGCTACCTCGCCGACGCATACGTCCGCGTCATCCGCTCCGACCTCGCGCACACCCGCGGACGGCTGGCCGACCGGCACGCCCCTCACCCCGGCCGCCGCGCCTGCTCAGAGCAGGTTCCCGACCACGAGACCGAACGCTCCGCGGTGTGCGCCTGCCCGCCCCCGCCGCGTGCCCTGCCGGCCCCGGCACCGCCACCCGTCGGTGCCACCCGCCTGCGCCGCTGAGCCCCTTCAACTGCCCAAGGACACCATGCACGACCACGTCAACTCCGAGCGCCTTGCCTCTTACGCCGACGTCCTCGCCGGCGAACTCCCCGACACCTGGACCAGCACCCACCTGACGGGCGACGACAAGGACGACCTCGCCGAACTCACCGACCGCATCTGGGACCTGAACCTGGTCGCCGCCTCCCTGGCCGGACACCCCCTGCAGCAGGCAGCCGTCCTCAGCCGCCCCGACGGCGCCCAGCTCGTCCTGATCGACCGGCACGACGAACGCGACGGCTTCCTCCTCGCCGCCGTCGCCCCGCACGCCCTGCCGGACGAGGCGTACCGCGGCGTCCCCGAGCCCAACGGCATCGCCCTGACCGACGACCCGTTCCTCGGCGCCGAGCAGGTCGCAAATGATCTGCTCGTCCGCTACGACCGTGCGCTCGCCCAGGTGAGGCACAACGCCCTGGACGGCATCCAGCCCTCCCAGCCGGACCGGGTCGTCCTGACCTGGCAGCCGGACGGCAGCGTCGCCACCGCCCCCGCCGACGACCGGGCCGGCACCATCCTCGCCGCCCACGGCTT
This sequence comes from Streptomyces sp. NPDC006384, assembly GCF_042870695.1. Classification (NCBI taxonomy): domain Bacteria; kingdom Bacillati; phylum Actinomycetota; class Actinomycetes; order Kitasatosporales; family Streptomycetaceae; genus Streptomyces; species Streptomyces sp. NPDC006384. The sequence goes on along the minus strand of NZ_JBIAHR010000013.1, from coordinate 49,369 downwards.
CATCCAGGACCCGCGCAGCGGCATCTACCGCCTGAGTGGCGACGACACCCAGGCCCAGGCCCGCGCCCTGCGCGAGATCGGCCCGCAGCTCGACGCGCTCGGCATCGGCACCGCCCTCCAGCACCCCGCCGGACGCCACGCGCCCACCTCTGCCCCGGCCTCCATGCCGCCGGCCCCCACCGGCACCCGCACACCCACCGCCAGGACGCGATGAACCAGACGGAGCCCGACTTCTGGGTCCTGGAGTACGTCACCATCACCAAGGACCCCCGTACCGGACTGGTCGTGGCCATCGGCGGCACCGAGCAGGCAGCAGACATCCTTCAGCGGACCGGCGGCTTCCTCACCTCTCCCGGACCCCGCGGGGACTACCACCGTCTTCCGCACGGCCTGCCCATCGAGCAGCAGCGCCTGAAGGCGACCACCGCCTCGCACGCCCTGCTCGCCGCCGGCCACAGCGTCCACCTCGACCCCGCCCTGAACATGCTGGCCACCCCCGACGGCGACCGTGACGCAGCCCTGCGCTACCTCACCCAACTCGCCGAGCGGGCCTCGGCCGCCGAGACCAGCAGCGAGGTGGCCGAGGTCCTGACCGAGGTCGCGGCCCCCGTGCACGGGCTGCTGCCCCTGACCAGAGAAGTGATCGTCCGCGCCTGGATCTCCGCCAGCGATCTCCACGGCGCCGCGCTCGGCGACGAACCCGAGCCCATCGCACGGCTCGGTAGCACGGCCAACTCCCTGAGCGAAGCCGCCCGCGTCATCCTGCGCGCCCGCAACCACGCCGCCCGCCCGGCGCAGCCGCCAGCGACCGCACCGGCCCCGACACCGGCAGCGGGCCGTGCACAGCCCCCGGTTTCCCGCCGCCGCTGACCCCGGAGAAGAAACGTATGGCCAATCTGGCCGACGAGTACGGCACAGACGTCGAGATCTACATCAAGGCCCTGACGACCACCATCCACGCCGACACCCCCACCGGCGCCCCCGCCGGCCTCCACGACCTGCTGGAACAGCTCGGCCTCGAACGCCACGAATACCCCACAGGCGAGCCGCTCTACATCTGGCACACCGTGCCCGACCACCTCGGTGCCGAGGAGCAGAAACACCTGGCGAACCGCGCCATCCCCGCCCTGCTCCTGGCCGGATACACGGTCAACTGCGACCCCGAAGTCTTCGACGAGGCCCTCTACCAGCAGGCCGTGCACCGCCTCCAGGCGCGCGCGGCCCGACCCGCCCCGCAGCAACCGGCGCCCGCCAGTCCCCCCTCGCACTCCGCACCGGCCCGCCGCACCCCGTAAGCCCGGGCGGCCCCGGCACCACGCCGGGGCCGCCCCGCCCCCGGCGGGGGGGGCGGGGGGGGGGGGGGGGGGGCGCGGGGCCGCGG